>CAADHA010000172.1 GCA_900696685.1 uncultured Planctomycetota bacterium | reverse complement strand
GCCAAGGCGATGCTTCACGACATCTGGATGGCGTCGACGAAGGCGGAGGCGAACCGGGCCTTCGACCTCTTCCTCGCCACCTATGAAGCGAAGTATCCGCATGCGACCGACTGCCTGGCCAAGGACCGCGAGACGCTGCTGACGTTCTAGAGGCTATCCCGTAACCCATTACATTCGATCTGTCGCCATTCTGCGTGGCCATGTTTTCCGAGGATTACGCGTGTTTCGTAAGGGCACACAGGGCCGTTGAGCGGTCCTTGGATAGCCTCTAGAATGCCGTGCCGGATCAACACCATCGAGGAGGGCCATGCCATGCATCGACGCACCCATCGCCATGCCCTTACGCTCGTCGAGTGCGTTGGCGTGCTGACTTCGCTGACGACGCTTGCGATTGTCGGCGGCCTGGGCCGCGTCGCTCAAAGTCCCCGAGATCGCATGCATCAGTGCGCTTCGCGTCTGAACACGGTCCACAAGGGCATGGTGCTTTTCGCCCAGGATTTCGACGGCTCCTTCCCGAAGCCGGCGAAGATCTCGGCGGAGACTGCGGCCGCGAATCCGCAATCAGGCAATTCCTCGGCCAACGTCTTCTCCTACATGATCTTCAACACGTACTATGCGCCTGTAACCGTGATCTGTCCGGATGAGCCCAGCCCGAATGTGGCGGAGAAGAAGGACTACCGCTACGGCACTCCCGATGACAAGAACTGGAACGACGAGTGGAAGTGGGATCCGGCATTCAGCGCCGACTTCACTCAACCCGGGGCCAACGTCAGTTACGCTATGCTCGCGCTCGTCGGCGAGCGGGTCGAGAAGGAGTGGGCGGATTCGCTCAATCGCAACTTCGCGGTCTTCGCCGACCGCGGGCCGCGCGACGGGGCGTTCGACGCCGACTCGCTCACGCTCAAGCGGCACGGCCAAGCGACGGACTGGACGGGCAACGTGATGTTCAACGACCTGCACGTGGAGGTCTACACCTGGCAGGCGGATCATCCCAAGGCGTTCACGGTCAGGGATGACAACATCTTCCGCTCCGACGACGCCGAGAAGGGTGCGGACATCTGGCTGGGCGTCTTCGGCCCGACGACGGAGAAGACGACGACGGCGTATTGGGATTGAATAATCCTCGGCGGAAGCCGAGATTTGCAGCGGGAACGCTGGGTGTCCTCGCTGCGCCTTGGTGTAAACCTCGCGGCAGCCGCCGTGGGCTATCGAGGCATTCAAGACACCCGCGCCTCAGAGCAGTTCAACGAGATCAAGATAAGGCAGCGCCGGCGCGTTGTCGAAGAGCCCGCCGTCGCGGAGGAAGTGGTGCATGCCGTCGGCGGCGGTGAATCGGGCCTCGCTCACTGATCCGGCGGCGAGGCGTGTGAGGGCGGCATCCGAAAGGCGGCCGAGGTCGAGGCGGTCTATGTGCGGGACGACGACCGTCGCGCCGCTGGTGACCCCCTTGACGGTCAGACGTTCGAGGATGCTGTCGGGGGCGTCAAACTCGCCCAGCGAACCGGGGATTCCGCCGGGCCAGTTGCGCAGACCCATGTAGATCGCCGAGTCGAGCAGCGAGCCGAGCATGATCTCCATTATGGAGGTCTCGGCGGAGATGGCGGCGCCTTCTCTCGCGTCGCCTCGCACATTGAGGCGAGTTGAAGCGGCGCCGGTGAAATTGAACGTTCCGCCGACGAGCGAACCGCGGACATCCGCCTTTCGCGCGGCGTCGAGATTGACCGTGCCCTGCACGTCGCCGCGCACGGCGAGGGTTCCGCCGTTGACGTTCAGGACCGTGCCCGCGGCCACGTCGCCGTCGATGCGGATACGAGCGCTGTCATCGCCCCAGAGGCCCAGCGAACCGGAGTCGAGCGAGCCGCGGATGCGCATGCTGCGCAGACCGCGGATGTCGCTGTCATCGATGAGTCGCAGGCCGCCGTGGACATCGAGGCGCTCGAGGTGCTCCATCTCGATGTGCATCGAGGAGAAGTCGTCATCGCCGCGCACGGTCATCCTGCGGACGGATGAGCGTCCGGTGCGGTCATCATTGATTTCAAGTTCGCCGCGGCCGTCGATGAGGACGTGGCGGACCTCGGTCTCGCCGCGGAAGGTCCAGGTTCCGGAGGCGTTGCCGCGCACGCGGATGCGGTTGATGGTGGAGGAGGAGTTGTCGTCGCCGGCGTCGATGGAGAAATGGCCGTCGCCCCTGACGTTGATGGTCTGAACGGACTGGACGCGCAGGCCGCCGCGGACGTTGAGCGAGTCGGCGGTGATGGAGGTGATGCGGCCGAGGTCGATTGAGCCATCGGTATCGACGCGGCCGAGGGTGAGGCGTCCGACGACGCCGCTGATCGAGGCGGTGCCGCTGAGGTTGCCGAGCATGAGGGTGTCGGCGCCGGCGATCCTGAGTCCTTCGCCGGTGAAATCGACATTTCGGAGGTCGATGGTGCGCAGGCGGAGGTTCTCGATAGGCAGGCCGTCTTCGCCGACGAGCGAGCCGACGGAGAGCCGGCCGTCGCTGCCCTGGCCGCGCCGCAGGATGGAGGAGAGTCTGCCGCTCGAGAAGTCTTCGCCGTCGATGATGATGCGGTCGATGCGGCCGCGATCATCGACCTCGTAGCGAATGGTGCCATTGGAGCCGGCGAGGCTGAGAGTGATCTCGTCGCCGTCCTCTTCGTAGATGCGGACCTGGCTGGCGGCGGCGCTGTTGTCGATGGTCACGGCCGCGCTGAGCGTGCGGGTGGACTGCGTGTCATCTTCAATGACGGCGAAGAAGCCCTGGTCGCCGGTGCCCCAGGCGTGGCTGACGCCGCCGACCCAGCGGAAGCCGAAGTCGTCGTTGAAGTCGGAGCCGAGCAGGGCGTCGTCGGCGTCGTGGACGCCGTTGCGATTGGAGTCGCGGTAGAACCAGGCGCGCCGGACTTCGAATTCATTCTCGCCTGTCCCGCTGCCGCCGCGGCCGCGTCGTCCGCCGCCGTGCCCGTCGTTTTCAATGAGGAGCGTGAGCGTGT
This sequence comes from uncultured Planctomycetota bacterium, assembly GCA_900696685.1. Taxonomy (GTDB): domain Bacteria; phylum Planctomycetota; class Phycisphaerae; order Phycisphaerales; family UBA5793; genus UBA5793. The sequence continues at coordinate 5,188 of CAADHA010000172.1, read as the reverse complement.
CGCCGAAGCGGACGACGCCGGGCGTGGCCGAGAGGCTCGGGGGCGCGCCGTTGTTGCCGCCGCCGCCTCCTCCTCCGCCACCACCACCACCGTTGCCGCCGGGCCCTTCGAGTTTAAAGGTGAAGGTGCCGACGTCAAAGCCGGAGATGTCCTGGCGGACGAGGAAGAGGTACGTCGCACCGCCGACGACAGTCGTGTTCCAGCGCCCTTCGTTGCGGGGATTCACGTCGCGGTGAATCTCGTTGAACGAGGCGTCGAAGACGAAGAGATCGGTGTCGAAGTCTTCGCCGTTGCGGCGGACATCATCACTCTCCGCCTCCACTTCAAGCAGACCGCTCGACGGCGCGACGTAGGAGAAGTACCAGGCTTGCGTGGCCGTGTCGAAGCGCAACAGGCTGCTGTTGAAGTCGCCGCTGGGATCGAGCGACAGCGCCGTGATCTCCGGCGCCGGCAGGTCAATCGCCGCGGCATACTCAACAGACTGATTCACGTTGGATCGAATGACAAGGCGATACTCAACACCTTTGGCGACGTTCGCCTGCATGGCGCTGCTGGCGTCGCCGTCGTCTTCGACGGCGATGCGGTCGTTGCCGCGGAAGAGTTCCATGGTGAGGGCGGAGTCGAGACCCGGCAGGCCGCCGTGGTCGAAAAGGGCGCTGCCGGAAGCGCCGGCTGTGAAGAGAAACTCGGCGCTCTGCCCCTGGCCGCTCAGTGAACCGACCTGGACCGGCGCGTGGCCCGCGGGATCGAAGATCAGGTGCGGCACGACCACCGTGAGCAGCCGTCGAGGCTCAAGCGCGTCAAACGCCGGTCGAGCGTCGGCAGCGGCAGCGGTGCGGAAGTAGCGGGCATGTCGGTGGCGGGTGGTGGAGGCCATGCGAAGTCCCTTTCAAGCCGGCCGATCGTCGTCGGCGAGGCGATGAAGAAGGGGCGATGCAAAGGCGGTGCCATGCGCGGTAGAGGCGGCAAATGCCTCATGCGGAGGGGATTTGGCCAGCCCTGTTTGCGCGGGAGCCAGCACTGGCCACAATTGACGCCGGTTGCAAGCCTCATCCAACTATCGAGGAGCCATGAGCAGTCGGCTGCGAGGGCAGAGAAAAACCGCACGGCCGCAGCAGAACTGCGGCCACGCGATGGTTGGAGGGGGCAGCAAGAGAAGCGAGTGAGGAGTGTCCACCTTCATACTCGCTGTTTTCAGCGATGGTGGACAATGCATGATGCTCGGCGATTGTTCGCCGTCCGACGGGCCTGCCGCTCGTGGGCAGCGTCAAGCGACTACACCTTGTCGGGAGGCTGCGGAAAACCCGCAGCCATCCACTCGCGCCACACGATGGGCAGGAAGGAGTCGAGCCACACCGCGCGCCCCGCCTTGATGACGAAGACGTTCTTAGTTTGATTGTTCTCCAGCCGTCCTGTGCGGCGGTCGCGAGTGGTTCAGAGGCGACCAACTCGTCAGTCGGCGTAGGGACTGAGCGTTTCGCAGAGGAATTCGGCCGTTTGAACCGCCCGCTGAGCATCCTGTATGTTCATTTCGGGCCAGTCACCCGGATACATGGACTCCACCGCCCACTCGGTGAGTTCAGCCAAGGCAGCGGTCTCTAGCCGTCCGGCGATGTCGGCGGGCAGGAGGGATCGAAGTCGGTCCAGATCGTGAGTCTTCGGAAAGGCGATCTGGAATCGAATCAGAACCGCCTTGATCTTCTTCTCCGCAGCCTGTTGCGCCAGGAGGCAGGCATGCCGTGGGGTTCCGGAATCGCCTTCAGCCATCTCGCTCGCCACTTCGAGAACTTCCAGCGCGTAGCGTCTCCAGATTTGGGCCTCACCTGAGGCTTCAGGATCACCCAGAGAGCATCCGACCTTCCTCAAGGGCTGGACGGAGGACGGTGCCGACGAGTCGGCCGCGTCGAGCGATCTCCTCCGATGTTGACACGATGATGTCCTTGGAGATCGGCAAGTCGGAAAGCGCCCGCCGCATGGCAATCGCGGCGGCACGGCGGTCAGTGCCGTCCGGCATGACGACGAGCAGGTCCACATCGCTGTCGGTCCGCTCCGTGCCCCGCGCCCGCGATCCGAAGAGGATGATCCGAAGCGGCTTGAACTGCTCGACGATCCTCGCCACCGCGAGATTGAGCAGACCTGATTCCTGAGGGTGATCGATCATCGGTTCGATTGTACCGCCGACGACGTACCTACTCCCCCGGTATGTGCGAGATCACGCCCTCCCACGGGCTGCTTGCCGTGGCGTAGAGGCGCTTGGGGATGCGGCCGGCGAGATAGGCCGCGCGGCCGGCGAGGCAGGCGTGCTTCATCGCCGTCGCCATCGTGATCGGGTCGCGCGCATGGGCGATGCCGGTGTTGAGCAGCACGCCGTCCGAGCCGAGTTCCATCGCGATGGTGACGTCGCTGGCCGTGCCGACGCCGGCATCGACGATCACGGGGTAATCCGGGTCGCCGCTCTTGAGTCGTTCGAGGATGATGCGGATGGCCGAGGGGTTGGCGATGCCGCGCCCCGAGCCGATCGGTGAACCCGCGGGCATCACGCTCGTCGCGCCCGCCTCCTTGAGGCGCACGGCCGCAATCGGATCATCCGACGTGTAGCACAGCACCTTGAAGCCGTCCTTGACGAGTTGCCGGCACGCTTCGAGGGTGCCGACGGGGTCGGGCAGCAGCGTCTGCCGGTCGCCGAGGACTTCGAGTTTGACCCACTCGCGCCCCGGGTTGTTCATCTGGCTGAGAATCTCGCGGCCGAGGCGGGCCACGCGGATCGCATCGGCCGCGTCAAAACAGCCCGCCGTGTTGGGCAGGATCGTGTAGCGGTCGAGGTCGATGAAGTCGAGAATCGACCGTCCTCTGTCGTCAACGAGGCGCTCGCGCCGCACGGCGACTGTAATGACCTGTGCCCCCGAGGCATCGAGAGCCGAGCGCATGAGGTCGTAGTTGGCGTACTTGCCCGTCCCGACGATGAGGCGGGAGGAGATTTCGAGCGAACCGATGGTGAGTGTGCTGGTCATGGCGGGGTGTCGAGGGATGGAGGCGTCAAGGGATTGAGGGACCAGGGGATCAGGAGATCGAGGGGTGCGGGCGCCTTGCTGGCCGCTACGCGAAGGCTTCGCAGCGGAGCGTTTCGCACCGGCCATCAAAGGCGCTTTTCTTTGCGCGCCCGGCGCCGCGACATGCAGCGCACGTCCATGCCGCCCGCCGCAGTTCATCCTCCACCGACGAGCGTCACCAGTTCAATGCAGTCGCCCTTGCGGATGCGCGTGTCGGCATGCTGCTCGCGGGGGATCAACTCGTGATTGAGTTCGACGGCGACAGCCCGGTCTCCGAGGCCGAAGTGCTCCACCAGGTCGGCCAGGGTGGGGCAGCCGGCAATGTCTATCTCCTCACCATTGACCACGATCAGCATGGCCGGGAATCATAGGGGGGGTGGGGGCGGCGGCGATTGTGCTTCGCAATCGTGCCCCGGCGAGAGCGGGGCCACGCCGCATCCTCACTCACCCTCCCTGCGGAACCGCGCGCAGGGCCGCGAAGTGCATGATCATGAAGACGTACCAGAGCGTCACGGCCAGGAGGCCCAGGCCAACGCCAACCCGCGCCTGAAGTCGCTGGAGCAACACGGCCTCGGGCATCTGCTCGGGCGGCGTGCGGCGCCATGTCCACAGAGCCAGCAGCCCGGTCGATAGCGCCGCCGACCACACCAGAACTGCCGCGACCGCCCATCTCTCGGGCCGGGTCGTCCACCACAGCCAGGCCCCCACGCCCACGGCCGCCAGTCCCAGCCACGCCGAGCAGAATGAGAGCACGGAGGACCAGTGCGACGACACGCCGGACTCGCCGGGCAGACGCCACATCCACCACAGCACCCCGAAGATGATCGCCAGCGACACAACGACCTGTATGGTGAGGCGGATTTCGTCGCTCATGGCCTGGCCCCGCAGCCGATACAATCCCGCATGGTATCCTGCCTCGCCGGGAGCCGGCCCGGTCGCATCCCGCCGGCCCGTCGGCGGTAATGAGGTCATGTCCAAGCCCGCTCAATCCTCGCCCGGATTTCGCCTGGCCCTCGGCGCTGCCACGGTTGTCCTGCTCATCGCAGTCCTCAGCGCGACGCTGACGTCCTGCCGCCGCACGCGCACCTACAGCCAGAACTCCGCCGACGGCGTCGTCCGTTCGTTGGCCGAGATGATCAAGGACGGCAACGTGCGCCTCATTCCCTCGCTCATTCACTCGGATGACCCGAAGATGCGGGAGTTGCTCGCGCAACTCGGGCCGCTCTTTGACCGCATGTACCGTCTCTCGCAGACGCTTCAGGAGAAGTACCCGGACGAGTTCCAGGCTCTCCTCGAGAAGGCCGCGGCCAAGGGCAGCGAGAAGATCGCGTCGACCGGCCGCTCGTCGCAGGGCCGCAGCGAATGGGAGGATCGCTTCACCCTGCTCATCGCCGACCCGTTCGGAATGTTGGACCAGCAGATGGATCGCGTAAGCGTCGTCTATGTTGATGATGAGACGTTCGCCCTCACCATCGACGACAAGCCCGCATTCGGCGTGGGTGTGCTGATCCGCGAGGGCAAGGACGGCAAGTGGTACTTTCACCTGCCGCAGAATATTCCCGGCCTCAACTCGCGCCTGCCCCAGTCCGACGCCGAGTGGCGCATCATGAATGCGATGCTCAAGAGCGTGACCAACGGCGTGGAGTGGACCGAACGGCGCATCAGCGAGGAAAAGAACGCGGGCCAACTCGAAGAGATCTGGGGCCAACTGGCCATCGACGTCGGCCCGGCGCTCGTGGTCCAGTGGGGCCTCTACGAACAGGCGACCAAGGCCCGCGATGCGCGTCTCCAGCGCGAAAAGGCCGAGGCCGCCGCACCCCCTGAGCCGCGCGAGGGCGGGTGAGGCGATGAGGAGAGTGATCGCGCTTCACTTGTGGAAGACCGTCCGCTTGGCGTCACTTTGCGAAGGTCAAGCGGTCAACAAGGATGCCGTCAATCTGCTCGAGGTCGAGCACATATTCTGGCGGCCGGGGTCGTCCGTTGGAATTGCGGCCCTGCCTCATCTCGCCGAGTGAACCTGCCCATCTGCGGTGGACACGGTGAGCATATCAGCGTCGACTCGCCTCGAACTCTTCGGGGCTGACGTAGTCGAGACTGCCGTGAATCCTCTGTCGGTTGTAGAACACTTCGATGTACTC
>CAADHA010000171.1 GCA_900696685.1 uncultured Planctomycetota bacterium | reverse complement strand
TGGAGCAACCGCGTCCAAATGTACCCGATGGCGGGGCGGTGTGCAAGGAAAAAACCGCCCAATTCCGAAGATGGGCCGGGAAATCTACCTGGGCGGACCCGTTTGGCGAGGGCCGGGCGCTGGGGCGGAGCGGTCGCGGGGCCGGTTCCCGCAGCGCGGGACCGCGGCCATTGCGGCACAGCGTGCGCAGCGCATCAGTCAAAGAGACGAGCGCGGATTGCGGCGAGGCGCTCGCGCGCGGCTTCTTCGGCATCGCCTGACTGTTGCCGCCAGGTTGCAACGTGATGATCAAACGCGCCGCGGCTGATGAGCATGCCCGACGCATGCGGCCGTCCGGCGCGCATGGCCACGACGTGCAGCAGCCTGCGCTCGCGCCGCGTGAGGCCCAGGCCGCGCGCGAGGGTGCGATAGGCCGGACCAAGGCGCGCGGCGTCGTTGAGGCTCAAGCGCAGCGCTCCGACGGTCGCGCCCACTACCGCCAGCGCCGCCAGTGACGGTGCGATCCACTCCCACGACCAGCCCGGCCAGGCGCCGAGCGTGAGAGGCGCGATGGAGAGCATCGAGATGCTCGGTCGTGCCGCCGAAGGCGCAGCGGTCGCGCCCGTCACCCCGGCCGCGCGCAAGCCATCGACGCTGCGCGTCACGGGCGGCTGATGGGACATGGCGGCGAGGAGACGACGGGCCGTGCGCCTGGCTCGCTCTCGGACGGGCGGGCTGGGGTCGCGCTGAGCGAGTTGGGCCACGCGCGTGGCGCACGGTGTGAGCACGGTTGTCTCCGCGGCCCAGAGGGCGCTGAGGCGGTGCAGTGGGCGGGCATCGTCGAGCATCGCCTCGAGGCGGGACGCGGCGCCGCTGCGGTCGATCTTCGCCAGGGCGGCGATGGCGTTGGCGCGGGGCCGGTTCTCCGAACCGCCGGCGATCGCTTCGATCACCGGCCGATGCTGTTCGATGAGCGATGGAGCGAGCACCTCGATCGCGTTGGCGCGCGTGCGAGCATCGCGATGTCTCAGAGAGGCGAGAACGGCGGCGCCGGCCGATTCGCTTTGAACGCGCCCCAGCGCCTTGATCGCCGTCGCCGAGAGCCTCGCCTCATCCGACGCGGCGAGGGCGAGCAGCTCGAGTTCAACGTCGGGAAGCAGGTCGAGGTCGTCGGCCATGCGGATGGCCCGCAGGGCGGTGTCACGCTGCGCATCGCGCAGGCGGCGTCGAACCTCGACCACGAATGCGGACCGATCGTTGCGCAGCGCCAGCCGCGCCTCGAGGCGCTGCGATTCGCCCGGCCCACGACCTGACCAGTGCGACCAGAGGCCCTCGAAGTCGGCCGGGCGCCCGTGCGCCGCGGCCAGCAAGCGAAGGGCGCGGTGGGGAGAGGTAAGCAGTCGATCGAGAAGCGGGTCCAGGCCCGGCACGTTGCGGCGGATGCAATGCTGGGCTGCAAGGCGCGCAAGGCGCTCATCTTCGTCAAAGGCAAAGCGCGCGACGATCTCATCGGCGCGGGCCTCATCGAGACTGACGAGCGCGCGCAGGGCGGCGAGACGGGCTCGCGGCGAGCGGAACGCCAGCCCGTCGGCGAGACGCAGAATGCGCTCCTCATCGCTCATCGGGACCGCGAGAAGCCACGCCGGCAGGGCTGCCTGGGCGCGATCGTCCATCTCATGCACAACGGACGAAGGCGGGGCCGCGGGCCGGCGCGGATCGAGACGTTTAAGACGCGATCTCTGTTCCGGCCGCAGCAGCAGATGTTCGCGCCCGCCGACGAGCAGCGCAAAGTGCGGCGTCAAGGCGAGGCGAGCGATATGTTCGAGCGCCTGTGAGGCGAGCACGTCGAGGCCAAGCCACGTGAGGAGCATCGGCGCCAGTTCCGCGTCGGGCACGCGCTTCATGAAGCCGCGCAGAGCAAGATGCGTGGGATGAGCGCGATCGGCGAGCCACTTCGAGAGAGCCGGACCCGGCGCCGAGAGCATCCGTGCCGCGGCGACGAGGACGGCGTCCTGCCGGTGCCTGGGCCAGGCGTCGAGGGCGGACGCAATCGCCTCATCCAGCGGATCACCGGCCGGCGGCGCGGCCACACTGCCTGCGGCGGCAGGCAGCGCTTCGGAGCTGGCCGCTGCAAGACGGTCCAGCGCCTCCGCTGCTGTGCGGACAATGTTCGCATCTTCATCCGCCAGCGCATCGAGAATGGCCGGTGACTCAGCAGACAGGCCGAGGCGGCCGATGATCTCGATCGCCTGCCGCCTCTCCGGTCCGAGGCCCGCGGCAGCGCACTTGCGCAGGACGGCGGGCAGGCATGCTGCGGCGGCAAAGGCGCTCTGCCGCGTCGGTTCATCCAGGTCGCTCCAGCGCCGCAGAATCAGCGCAAACTCCTGATTGATGGGACGTTCAAGCAGCGCCGCTGCGATCGGCGCACACTCCGACGCATCGGCGAACTCGAGGGCTTCGGCGAGGACGGCCGCAGCGCGGGTGTCGTCGAGGCTGTCCACCAGGCGCAGTCGATGGGCAAGGATGGGCATGGGCGTTTCCGCGGCGGACCCCGGGTGGTGCGGCGTCCTTGAGGACAGCCCGCCCGTCAGGGTCCGACCACCGTGCATCGGCCAAGTCGATGCAACCGCTGCAAGACTTGGCGGTTGGGCTTTGCGCGTGGTGCGAGTCGTCCGGCGTGCCGGAGTTCAGGCAGGGGAAACCGGTACGATTCACCGGGTGAAAGAAGGAGCGGAAGAAAGCGCATTCGAGGGAATCTCCAGGCCGCGAAACGGATTTCATTGACACAGGAAGGATCCGACATGGGCACACTCTCTCCGCGGGCGCTGGCGTCGCTTCAGTCCTACCGGCTCCTGCTCTTCGACCGGCCTCTGCACCCGGAGTTCTTCGAGATCCGCCGGCAGCGGACGACGCGGCACGCGCAGTATGACCTGGACACGTGGCTGGCTCGCGGGGCGCACGTGATTGCTTGCCGCTGCGGAGACGAGTGCATGGTCGAGGCGCTGACGCCTTGCCCTCAGGCGATGCCGGAGCGCGGCGTGCTTCATACGCTGCCGTGCGCCGGCGAGCGCGACTGCGAGTCGCGGGTGGGCAAGCGTCTCAACTACATCGCGAGCGTGCAGACCGAGATCACCTCCGACAACCTCTACCGCGCCACGCTCCAGGAGATGCACGATCACGCGGTGGAGAACGGCTCGCTGATGCACCGGTGGCGCGAGGATGACAGCCGCATCGACAGCCTCTCCGTGCTCGACGTGCAGTGTTACCCGTGCGAAGTGCACTCCCAGGTGTGGCACCTCGACGCCGGCTGCGGCCTTGTGCTGCGCGCGCAGGCCGTGTTCGAGATCCTCGCGCGGCAGGCGGCGTGAACGACAACGGGCACAGCGCCGCTCATTCTCCCGCCCCCGGCCGGCCGAATCGTGCTGCGAGCGGGTCGAAGACCGCGCCGGGCAGCCGGGCCACGACGTGGCGCAGGGGCCAGGTGAGGCGCCTCGGGAAATGCACGAGGCGCTGCCGCCGGTCGATGCCGCGGAGAATGCGGGCCGCGCCCTCCTCCGTCTCCATCAGGAAGGGCATGTGCTTCGGATCGTTCTTCGCGGTCATCTCGCTCTTCACATAGCCGGGGCAGACATCGACGATGCACACGCCCGTGCCGCGCAGACCGATGCGGACAGATTCGAGCATGGTCGAGAGGGCGGACTTGCTGGCGCTGTAGGGTCCGATGCCGGGGAAGCCGCGCCATCCGCCGGGGCTGGAAATGCCCGCTATGACCCCGCCGCCGCCGGCCGCCATGCCGGGAATGAGGCATTCCAGCCAGTGGACTACGCCGAAGAAGTTGACGGCGAATGCGTCGCGGTAGGCCTCGGCGGAGAAGGCGCGAGGATCATTGCTGCCGCCCACGCCGGCGTTGAGTATTGCAAGGTCAAGCCCGCCCCAGCGCTCCACGATCGTCGCATGGTGCCCCGCGACGACCGCCGGATCATCGACCCCTCCGTGCAGGACGAGCACGTCGGCGGCGCCGGCCTGGCGAACCTCCGCCGCCGCCGCATCGAGCATCGGTGCGCGGCGGCCCGTTATCGCGACGCGCCCGCCTCGCCGGCCCAGGAGGATCGCCATCGCGCGGCCGAGGCCGGACGTCGCCCCCGTCACCACGCACCGGCGATCCGGGCGCTTCGCGGAATCCATCATGGCGGAAGTCTAACAACGTCGCGCCGCCGTGTGATCGGGAAACCGGAGCCGGTCCACTCTCAGGGCCTTGGCGTGCAGGCCGCGCGACGAACGCCGTGCCGCGCCGTGTACGCTCGGTTCAGCCCCGGGCGGTTGCCGCGCTGGCCCGCGGCACCTTGTCGCCGTCGAGGTCGCGGCGGTTCACCACCGGCGCCTTCCACAGGCGCCACATGTTGCGCGCCTGGAAGCGCCAGATCGACCTGAGATGCGTTTTGAGGCGCGAGTGAAACACGCCGCGCTCCTCGCGTTCGTAGAAGTGCGTGACCAGGGCCGCAGGCTGGTACCAGTTCTCGAAGCCGGCTCGCTTGGCGCGAAAGCACAGGTCGTAGTCCTCATACTGGTAGAAGTACCCCTCGTCGAACCCGCCGATCGCCCGCGCCGCGCTGTTGCGCACCAGCATCGCCGCGCCGTACACGCAGTCGATGGGCATCAGTTCATCGTGGCTGACGTTCCGCAAGTCCACCCGCGCCGGGATGCCCGTCCACTCGAACCACCGCCGGTACTTCGTGCCTTCGATGAGGATGTGGTGCATGCGCGGAAAGGGGCGGCAACTCAGTTGAAGCGATCCGTCGCGATACACCAGTTTCGGCGCCACGATCGCCGCCCGAGTCTTCGCCTCGGCCGTGTCAATGAGCGTGTCGATCGCCCCATCGTGCACGAGCGTGTCCGAATCGAGAATCATCGTGTACTTTGCCCGGCTGTTCCAGAAGAGGCGGTTGCGCCCGCCCGCCACGCCGAGGTTCGACCCGTTCTCGAGAACCGTCACAAACGGGTACCTGTCGCGGATCATCTCGCGCGTGCCGTCCGTCGAGCCGTTGTCGGAGAGCAGGTACTCATAACGATACTGACGCTTCGACCTGAGGATCGACGCAAGCAGGTCGTCAATGAGTTGCCGGTCGCGGTAGCACAGCAGCCCGATGGAGACGTCGAAGTCGTGCCGCGTGCCGTCGGCGTCGGGCGAGCAGCGCGGCCGGTCGGCCCCGGTTGGAGAGGCGGCGCAGACGCCGGAAGGCGGAGCAGGTGCGGGCGATCGAGCGTCAACGGGCATCATGAGGCCTTCACGGGCAGTCGGCATTCGCCGGGGAGCAAGGGTAGCCCGGCCGGCAGGCTCTATCGGCGTGTCCCCGAGCCGGGTTCAGCGCCGCCTCGCGCAATGGGCCGCGTGATCCCTCAACCTCCGAGTCTGGCGCCGAGGAGCGTGCCGGCCCGATTGGCGGAATCGGCTGCCGGCGCCGTGGCCATCGCCTTGATGCGCATCACCCCGATCGTCTCGGCGATCATCGTCGGCTCGATGTGGTCGCTGACCCACTTGCAGATCGCCGCGGCCGCGGCGCGGGCGGAAGTGGTTGTGCCGGCGATCTCGGCCGCGATCCCGGCGATCTCCTCATCTTCGGGCAGGATGTAGTCCGTCGATGCAAGCGAGCCTGCGAACTGCTCGCACGAGACTGGAAGCGTGAGGTCGGGCCCGCCCTCCGCCGGCCGCGTGAGGCGCACCAGGGCTGTGTACCCGCCGCCCTCCTGCTCCAGAGAGAGAATGTTCTGTCGCGAGTCTTCAAGTTGAAACTCGTCGCGCGGGATGTCCTTCCAGGTGAGTTTCACGTCCAGGCGCTTGAGGCGGTGCGTGGGAGGCAGTTGGCGATCGAAGGGGAACATGAGCAGTTCGCGATCAGGGATGCGGCGGTGACTGATCTGCCCGGCCTCTTCGCGCGTGGCCCGGACAATGCGCGTTCGGGGCGTGGCGACGGTCTGCTCGATCATGATGCCGCGCTCGTCGAGTCGAATCGTGGTGCTGAGCCATGCCTGATCGTCATACTCGATGTTCCATTCAGAGCCGGCCGGGCCGCGCGCGGCGAGGCGCACGACGGCGCGCTGCGCGTCGCCGCTTTCAGCCGAGATGACGCGCACCGGTCGAGTGCAGCCCGGCGCCGAGCGCGAAGTTCGAGATGGCGGGGATGTCATCGTCAAAGGTGCGGGTGGTCTCGTCGACGCCGTGTTCCGTTTCGTGCGCCACGACGTAGCCGTTTTCGATGGCGCGGCCGCGAAGCGTTCCGCCTCCTGAAAGCCGCGACGATTCCGAGAGCATGCTGACGGGGGCGAGTCTCGGGTCGACGATCGTGGACGACGTGGACTGCAGTTCCTGCGGCGCGCCGAGGAACTCGATCTTCACGAGCGACTCGACGTCGTACTGAACCTGGCCGTGGTCGCGCTGCCGCACCACGACGTGCATCGAGCCGTAACGCTGCGGCCCGTCGCTGATGACGTACCAGACGTCGCGCTCCGGAGGCGGTGCGGCGGCGGCGCGAACGGCGAGGACAAGCCCCGCGACGAGAGAGAGCCACGCGCCAAACGGTCGAATGCAACGGACGTTCATGCATCGCTCCTCAAGCAGACCCGGCAGGGGCTTGAGCGTGATTGTATTGTGAACATCTGACGCGGGCGGCGGAGCGCCGACGGCCGTCATTATCGCCCCCGCCGTTACAGACCGGCCCGATGAGGGGGAGATCCTGCACAGGTTCCTTTTCAGCGTGCAATCCTGGGGCATGATTGGTCTCGGCGCGAATGCTCACAATCGCAGACAGGAACGCACGCCATGGACTCCAAGCGACTCGATGAGAAACTCGCCCAGTTGATGGACGAGATCCGGGACCTGCCCCTGGATGAGCAGGCCCGGGTGCGCGATCTGGCAGCGGAAACAAAGGCCCGGCAGGAGAAGATGCGGCAGACCATCGCCGACCTCACCGAAAGCCTGGACTACCTGCGTCTGAGCGTGAAATACCTCGTCTTCGACCTCGAGGCGACGCGGCGCGAGAACAAGTACCTGCGCGAAATGCTCGAGGCACTGAGCGAGGAGCAGACGCAGGAGGGTGAAGAGTGCGAGGATGAAGGCGACGAAGAGGGCGGCCCGGAGGAATAGAGATCAGCGAGGCGATGACGGCCGGATGACGCCCGGATCACGCGGGCACGATGCGCCGAACGAACAGATGCTCCTTTGCCCGGCTGATGGCGGCGGATCGACGTCCGCCCATCCATCAGGCGGTTGGTTCACTCCCTTCCATCGAAGACCCCGCGGCAAGCGCCGCGGGGTTTTTGTTGGCCGGGCGGCCGGCGGGTGTTGGCTCAGCCGCCCGTGTGGGCGACGCGGCCGGCGATGAGGACGAGTTCCGCGGGCGGGCCGGCCACCTCGTACGCCAGCGCCCGCACGTCGCGCTCATCCCACAGAACCAGATCGGCGGCCAGGCCCGGAACGATGCGGCCGACGCAGTCAGACAGGCCGAGCACATGGGCCGCGTTCACCGTGCACGCAGTGAGCGCTTCGGCGGGCGCGAGTTTCATCATGCGGCAGGCCAGGGCCATGGCAAAGGTCAGCGACGGACTCGGCGCCGTGCCGGGATTGCAGTTGGTGGCCAGCGCGACGATCGCGCCGGCGTCGATGAGCGCCCGGCCCGGCGCGTAGCGCCCATCGGTGCAGAAGCCCGAGACAGGCAGGAGCACGGCCGCAGTCCGGGAGCGCGCCACGAGCGGCACGTCACCCGCCGTGATCGCTTCGAGGTGATCGACGCTGCGCGCGCCCATCCCGATCGCCATGGCCGTCGCGCCGAGGGAGTGAAACTGATCGGTGTGCAGGCGCAAGGGGCAGCCGAGGCCGGCGGCCCGCTCGAAGAGACGCCGCGTCTGTTCGAGCGGCCAGGCGCCCTGCTCGCAATAGGCGTCGCATGTGATGCCGGGATGCAGGCGCACGACGGCGGGCAGGGTTTCGTCGATGGTGCGCTGCATGAAGTCGGGCTGTTCGGGATCGATCGCGTGCGCGCCGAGGAAGGTGGGGACAAGTCGCATGGAGCAGAGTTCTTCGCTGCGGCCGGCCTCGAGGATGGCCTGCACCATGCGGCACTCGGCCTCCGTGCTCAGGCCGTAGCCCGTCTTCACCTCGGCGGTCGTGGTCCCGAACATCATCATGCGTTCGAGGCGGGCGATGGTGAGGTCGCGGAGCTGGTCGGTCGAGGCGGCGCGCGTGGCGCGGACGGTGGACATGATCCCCCCCCCTGCCCGGAGGATCGAGAGGTAGTCTTCGCCGGCGAGGCGGCGCTCAAACTCATCGAGCCGGTCGCCCGCCCAGCAGGCGTGGGTGTGGCAATCGACCAGTCCGGGGGTGAGGATGCGGCCGGCGGCGTCGATCTCGTGAGGCGCTTCCGCGTCGAGGGACTCTCCGACCTGGGCGATGAGTCCGCCGCGCACCAGCACGTCGCCTTGCTCGATGACGCCGAGATCGCGCATGGCGGCGGCGCGGCGGGGCACCGCACCGTGCGCGAGGGTGATGACCCGCGCCCCGCGGATGAGCAGGTCGCCGGAGCCGGTCATGGCCGCTCCGCGACGCCGGCGAGGAAGTGGAGGAAGAGGTGGACGGCAAGGCGCGCCGTGCGGCCCTGCACATCGTGGGGGGGGCTGAGTTCCATGAGATCGAAGTAGCGCAGACCCGGCAGGCGCCCCAGCGCCCGGCACATCAGCGACGCCGTCACGGGCAGAACGCCCATCGGGTTGAGCGCGCTGACGCCGGGCGCCGCCGAGGCGTCCATCACGTCGAGGTCGAAACTGGCGAACAGGTTGGCCTCGCCCGCAAGGCGACTGACGATTCGGCGGAATCCCTCGAGCAACTGGTGCTGATCGCCGTCGAAGACGAGCAGTTCCGCCCCCTGGCGGCGCAGCCAGTCGATGTGACGCAGATCGTTGGTGAAGGCCCCGAGGCCGACGGCCGCGAAGGACTTCGGATCGAGAACCCCGCGGCCCTCTTCGATGATGCTGCGGAAGGCCATGCCCGACCCGACCCGCTCGCGCACGTCCAGGTGCGTGTCGATGTTCAGCCCGCCCAGCGACCCGCCCTGCTCGCGGAGGCGCCGGGTGAGGGCGGCGACGCCGGGGAAGGTGAGGTCATGCCCGCCTCCGATGCAGACGGGGATCATGTCGTGCTGAAGAATCGCGTCAACGGCCTCGGCGACGCGGATGTGCGTTCGATGAATCTCATCGCCCGCGGGTTCGACGTCGCCGGCGTCGAAGAGGCCGAGGCACGCGAGATCGTTGTCGGAGACGGCATCGTACGATGTGCCGTAGCGCGCCAGCGCTTCGCGGAAGGCGTGCGGGCCGTGACGGGCGCCGGGGCGGCCGGCGTTGAGCGAGATGCCCGTGTCGTCGGGCAGGCCGAGGAGCGCGACGCGGCAGCCCTGGTGTGAGGTGCGGATCGTCCGGGCGAGACGGCCCTCCGCGGGATGCAGGTTGGACCAGTCGAACGCCGTGGTGTGCGGGACGACCATGCGTTATCTTCCGAGGCAGGGGCAGGCCGGTCAACCTCGCGCGCCCCGGCCCGGTCGAGGGCGCGGCGCCTGCGGGACGATAGTGTTTCCGGGAAGGCCGGGATATGAGTGAGATGCGCAACGGGGTCGATGGGCGGGATGACGGATGGGACCACGGCGTCGCGGGGCGGCCCGCGCCGCCCAACGGGGAAATCTGGGGGCACGCACCCGGCTCGGAAGAACAGATCCGTTTCCTCCACGGGCCGGAAGCGCGCACGACGGAGTTCTTCCGCCTCCTGCGGATCATGGCGGAGTTCATCCGGGGCTTCCGGCGGCTTCACTTCGTCGGGCCGTGCGTAACGGTCTTCGGCTCGGCGCGCTTCGAGGAGGATCACCGGTACTACGCCATGGGCCGGGAGGTCGGCGCGAGGCTGGCGCGGCACGGGTTCACCGTGATGACCGGCGGCGGGCCGGGCATCATGGAAGCCGCCAACCGCGGCGCGCGCGACGTCGGCGGACGGTCGATCGGGTGCAACATCGTCCTGCCCGTTGAGCAGAGGCCCAATCCCTACCTCGACGACTTCATCACCTTCCGCTACTTCTTCGTGCGCAAAGTGATGCTCGTCAAATATTCGTATGCGTTCGTGGCGCTGCCGGGCGGTTTCGGCACCATGGACGAGGTGTTCGAGACCGCCACTCTCGTGCAGACGGGCAAGATTCTCGACTTCCCCCTGGTGCTCATGGGCCTCGATTACTGGGCGCCCCTCATGGAGTTCATCCGCAGCCGCATGATCCCGGAGAAGACGATCAACCCCGAGGACCTGACGCGGATGATCCTGACGGACGATCCCGACGAAGCGGCGCACTGCGTGCGGCAGTGCGCAATCGACCACTTCGGCCTGTCGTACACGCCTCCCGTGAAAAAGCGGTGGCTGCTCGGCGAACGCTGAGACCGGGGCGGGATCAGCCCCCCCCCACCCAATACCCGACCACGATCGGCGCAGGTGCGGGATCTCACTCTTCGCGATAGGCATGCGGATCGAGGCCCTGCTCGACCATGTGGACTTTGCGCAGCCGCCGCTCGTGCCGGCCGCCCTCGAACTCAGTCACGAGCCACTTGCCGACGATCTTGCGCAACTCGGCCGGGCCGACGAGGTCGGCGGGGAGGCAGAGCACGTTGCAGTCATGGTGGGCGCGGCTGATTTCGGCGCTCCACTGGTCGTAGGCGACGACGGCCCGCACGCCGGTGAACTTGTTGCTCGTGACGCAGGTGCCGATTCCGCTGCCCGAAAGGAGGATGCCGCGGTCGGCGCGGCCCTGCGAGACGGCGGAGGCGACGAGGAAGGCCTGGTCGGGGTAATCAACAAGCGTCTGGTCGAGGTGGCCGACGTACTGCACCTCGTACCGGAGAGACTGAAGCATCTCCACGACTTCAATCGCGCCCTTGACGCCCCGATGATCGGCCCCGACGATGATCCTCACCGCGCCAATTCCTTAAGTCGTGTCTCCAGGAGCCGCCTGATCAGCCGGGCGGTCTGATCGTAGACGTCCTGCGACCGGCCGATGGGGTCCTCGATGTCGCGCTCGGGATCGAGCCGAATCACCTTCCCGCGGGCCGCGGGGTTCATCGACAACACCTGGTCGATGTGCGCCTGAGACATGCCGATGATGATCGCGGCCCAGTCAATGAGGTCGCGGGTAAGCGGCTGCGAGCGGTGAGTGGAAATGTCCACGTCGAGGCGGCGCATTGCTTCGACGGCCTCCGGCGTGGCAGGGCTACCCAGCGACGCCCATGCGCCGGCGGACTGAATCTGCCAGTTGCGGTCGCCCGGCACCAGGCCGTGGGCGAGGAGGTGCCGGGCCAGCCCCTCGGCCATGGGCGAGCGGCAGGTGTTGCCTGTGCAGACGAAGAGAAGTGTGCGGGCGTTCATCTGGCAGTCCGGGGGGCAGAGGGCCAAGCCCCGCGGCCCGGCGGAACGATATGACCGGCGAAGGCGTGTTGCGCATCCGGTGAAACCGGCGGCGGACCTGTTGGCCGGCGGCGCGGGCCACGATAGACTCTTCAAGTCGAGTCGGCGAGTACGTCCGCCTGAACCTCGCCCGTGAACCGCAAGTCGGAGATCGTCCGGTGGAGTTCGTTCAGTACCGTGAGGTTCTGCCCGGCCTTCAGGAACAGGGACTCATTGAGGCCGCCGATGAAGAAGCCCTGACGCGCCTCGAGATTGAACCTCAGCCGCGACTCAAGACGCTGCACCTGCGCGATCCTATGAGCCGCGTGCCTCCATACCCTGACGCCTTCGTGCTCGACCGGCCCAAGGGGGACCTCAGCGGCATCCTCGAGCAGGCGCTGGACCGCATTCATCTCAGCGAAGTCCTGGTGATCCCCGTCGGGCAGTGGCGCGACATCATCGACTGCGTCGCGTTCGACCTCGCCTCCGATGAGCAGTGGCAGGAGATTGACGCCCTGGCGGCGCTGCATCAAAACACGCGCAACGCGCTGGCCGTGACGCGCGGCGAGACTCGCGTCCTTGTCGAAATGGTCCGGTCGCTCCTGGCGAACGGCTCGTCGGCGCGGCACGACCTCACCATCACCTCCGACGTGGCGCCGCTGCTCATCGAGGTCTTTCACGACGGGGCGCTGAGCCTCACCTGGGAAGGGGCAATCGTCGATCATCTCGTCAAGCACCTCACGGCTGCTGTGAAGTAAGAGGCGATGACGTCGGTCGCCCAGAGCCCGGCCGATCCTGGCCCTGCGGGAGAGCACCGATCGGCGCTCCCCACTCCCGCATCCCGTTCTATGATCTCCAGGCGTCCCGGAGCCGATGATTCAGCCGCCGGGCTGCAACGCACGGCCCGCGGGCCGGTAGAGGAATGTGCCGCCCCGAGTCGATCAAGGGAGAAGCCCCGGCCCGGGAGACTGGAGATCTGCCATGCACCGCCGCCGAGTCGCGTTCACGCTCATCGAGTTGCTCGTGGTGATGGGCATCATCAGCCTGCTCATCGCCCTGCTCATGCCCAGCCTCTCGTGGGCTCGCAAGAGCGCGCGGCGGACGGCCTGCGCCTCCAACCTCCACCAGGTGGCGATCGGCCTGACGAACTACCTCGGCGACAGCCGCGGCATCCTCCCTTACGTCATTCCGCTGACCAAGCGCAACGGCGAGGAGGATGAGGACGACCTGCTCTTCTCGCTGAGGCGGTACGTGGACGGCAAGGGCGCCTGGATCTGCCCCGATGACAACACGGACGTGGCGGCGAAACTCGGGACCAGTTACGACTACTGGCCGGGCTGGATCATGTGGGCGCGCGAGTTGTTCCGAGGCGATCCTCGCCACTCCGTCGCCCGCATCGTCACCAAGTTCTACGAGTTCTCGCCTGAGAAATACCCCGTCATGGCCGACGCCGAAGGCTGGCACCAGCCGCTGGACGAGACGGGCAAGAACGCGTCGTGGTGGGACGGGTCCGTCTCCACGCTGCGCGACTGGTCCAACCCCCGGTGGCGGCAATGACAATGTTGCAGGGAATCGACGCGGACGGCCCGGCCGTCGAGGCGAAATGAAACGCAGCGGACTTCTCTCAGGTTGGGGATCGAGTGTGCGACGGCAGTTGCGCTGTCTGCGCGAGCCGCGCGCCGTCTGGACGCTCAGCCTGAGCGGCGGCGTTGTGCTCGCGGGCGGCGTCGTGCTCGGGATCCTGTCGCTGCTGCCCGTGCCGCCGCCGGACGTCATGGAAGATGAAGTCACGTCGGTCGCGGCGTTCGTCATGCATCCGGACTTCAACCGCCTTCCGACGCGGCAGCGCCTCGGGTTTCTCCAGAAGTTCGCCGCACGTTTCCGTGACTTTGACGAGAATGACGCGGCGGCGCTGGCCGAGTTCCTCGCCTCGATGAACTTCGAACTGCGCAAGCAGATCGAGGAGAACATGCGCCGACTGGCGGTGGACTTCCTCGCCGAGTCGGCCATGGAGTACCAGACGATCCCGGCGCATGAGCGAGAAGCCTTCCTCCGCAACCTCCTGCTCGAGATGGACAAGATGGGGGACGACTTCGCGGGCCGGCAGCGGCCGGTCTCCGACGAAGACCGCCTCGCGTCCATGAACCGCCAGGGACGCCGCGAGCAGGAACGCGCGCAGGAGCGGACCGGCTCGACGGTCGATCCGCGCGGCGTGAACATGATCTTCAACTTCTACGAGTCGGAGGTCTCGGGCAAGGTGCCCGCCGTCCAGCGCGGCGCGATCGCCCGACTCATGCTTGACCTCACCAAGGTTCGTCGCGGACAGTCGATCCACACGCGCGGGTGAAGAACGCACAGGGCGGAACCTCAGGCGGCGCCCCGCCTCCGGAATAAACGGGACAGGTACATTTATTTTCGGCGCGTTTTCTGTCATAACTACTTGCCGTTCAAAGACATAAAATGTACCTGTCCCGTTTGTTTTCGGGGGGGGCATGCGTGTGCGAGGACGGGCGGAGGCGCATGCGGCGGTTCGCCCCGGAAGGAAAGTGCTCGCCTGGGGTGCCGTCAGCGGCCCGTGAAGAAGCGATTGATTGAGTGGACCGTTACCGCCCGCCCGATGGCGGCGATGGCTTCGGTGAGGGGGATGTGCTTGGGGCAGACCTTGACGCAGTTCTGCGCGTTGCCGCAGTCATTGATTCCGCCCCGGCCCATGAGCGCATCGAGCCGATCGCCCTTGAGCGAGGCGCCCGTCTCGTGCTCGTTGAAGAGGCGGACCTGGGCGATGGCGTTGGCGCCCACGAAGTTGTTGTCTTCAAGGTACTGCGGGCACGCTTCGAGGCAGCAGCCGCAGGTCATGCACTCGGAGATGCGGTAGCGCATCGCCTGCCTGTCCGGAGTGGTGCGCGGGCCGGGGCCGAGATCCCACGTCCCGTCGATGGGCACCCATGCCTCGATGCGCTTGAGTTCGTTGAACATGCGCGAGCGATCGACCCACAGGTCGCGCACGACGGGGAACTTGGACATGGGTTCGAGCGTGATCACGTCGCCGTCGTTGGGCGCGTATTCGTCGATGAGGCAGGAACAGGACTGGCGCACCTTGCCGTTGATGACCATGGTGCAGGCGCCGCAGACCTCTTCGAGGCAGGCCGAGTCCCAGACCGGCGGCTGCGTGGTCCTGCCTTCGGCGGTGCGCGGATTGGCGCAGATCCATTGGAGGCAACTGATGACGTTGGCGCCGGGCGCGACCGGCACGTCAAACTCCTCCCATCGCGCCGGCTTGCCCGGGCCGTCCTGCCGGCGGATGCGCAGGCGGACCGTGCGCATCGGGCGCGATGAATCTCTGCGTGCGGGAGCGTCGGCGTGCGCATTTGGAGCGGACATGGCGGACCCTTGCGGCTATGGAACATCCGGCGACTCGCCGGAAAGCACCCCACGATTCGCGGAGCCTCATCGTGGGCGTGGCGCATGATATGTGCGGCGAGGGGCGGCGGCGAAGGGAGCAACTGGTCCAGGGTGTGATTCCAGGCCGATAGGGTGAAACACCTGAACCGACGCCCCGAGCGGGCTAATCTGTGCGGGAACTCCGGGCAACACAGACGCGAGGATCGGGCATTGAAGGCGGCGGCATACCTCAAACTGGCCCGGATGGGCGAGTGGACCAAGAACCTCTTTGTGTTCCCCGCCCTGCTCGCGTCAGGCGAGACGACCGAGCCGGCGTCGATCCTCGCCGCGCTTATCGCGTTCCTTGCCTTCTCTTTCACCGCCAGCGGGGTGTACTGCATCAACGACGCGATCGACTGGCGAAGCGACCGGCGGCACCCGGTCAAGCGGCGCCGGCCGATTGCGAGCGGCGCCCTGACGCCGGCGGAAGGGCGGGTTGCCGGCGCGGTCTGGATCGCGGCGGGCGTCGTGATGAGTTTCACGACAGTCTCGTGGAGGCTGGCGGTGGTCCTCGCGGCCTACGTCGCACTCCAGGCGATGTACAACGCTGTGCTCAAGCGGATCGCGACGGTGGATGTCATTACGCTTTCCCTGGGATTCGTGCTCAGGGCATGGGCCGGGGCGGTGGCGATCGAGGTTGAGGCGAGCCTGTGGCTTCTCGCCACGGTGTTCTGCGTCTGCCTCTTCCTCGCACTCATCAAGCGCCTGTGCGACCTGAGCAGCGTGCGCGGCGAGTCGGGCGGCGAAGAGGCCTGGCATGCGGCCGCTGGCTACCAGAGTGTTGATGAACTCAACTGGATGCTCGCGGTAAGCGCGGCGTGCTCGGTCATCACGTTCCTCATGTACGCGCTCTCAGATCACGCCGCGCCGGTCGCGGGTCCGGGCGTGCATGGCCTGGCGCTGCTCACACCGCTGGTCATCATCGCGATGTTTCGCTTCTATCGTGCGGCCTTGCGCGGATTGAGCGACAGCCCATTCGCCATCATGACGCAGGACGCAGTGGTGATCGCGTGCAGCGCTCTCTTCGCCGTCTGCGCTGCGGCGCTGCTGACCATCGAGCCGTTCGGCCGGGCGGTCGACTCCTTCTTCGGCTTCTGAACCGGAGCATCTGACGTGACGGAGACGGGAGAGCAGAAAGGAGCATTCGGTCTGGCGGCGGCGTGGACCGCATGCGCCCTCGGCGCGTTGGCGCTGCTTGGCGCCGTACACCTCGCAGTCGGCGGCGGCGCGCTGCCATACACGTGGGATGAGCGGTACGCCCTGGCCATCGTCGAGCGCATCTGGCGTGCCGAATGGCTGGTCCGCTCGCTGCTCGACTACGACGACACGAAGGGCCCGGTTTTCTTCTGGCTCTATGCCGGGTGGGGCGAGTTGTTCGGCCGCGATGCGGCGGTGCTGCGCTGGCTTTCGATTCTCGCCACGGCGTTGTGGACGGCGACGCTCCTGGGGCTGCTCGATCCATCGCGGCAGACGGCCGCGCGACTCGCCGCGGTAACGCTCCTCGCCATCACGATGCCGTATGCAACGGTGATGAGTCAACTCGTGATGAGCGAACCGACGTTCCTGCTGGGCTGCTCGCTCACGGCCGTCGCGGCCGCGGCGGCACTGAGGAGCGACGATCGGCGGACGCGCCTCGTCGAGGGGCCGATCCTCTTCGGTCTGCTCCTGGCGGTCGGGCTGCACCATCGGATTCACGTCGTCGCCCTTGCCGGTGCGATCGTCGTGCTGGCGATGCTGCGAGATCGGGCGCAGAGTTGGCCGTGGATCGCGGCCATGCTGCTGGCGGGACTGAGCCGGCTGCCTCTGTACCTGCGCTGGGGCGGCCTGGTGGGTGAATCGTTCCGCGATCGCTACAGCATCGGACTGCGTTTCGACAGCCTCTCTTACCTGCTCGCGGCCCTGCTGCCGACGATCGCCCTGGCGCTGGTCATGATGGTGCTCAGGCGGCGGGAGATGGGGGCTGCGGCCGTGAGAGCGGTTGCCGCGGCGGCGGTGGTCGGCGCGGCGCTGGCGCTGCTCGCGCCGCCGGGGATCACCAGCGACTTGCAGGACCTTCGCTTTGCAGGGCCGGTCGCGACGGCCCTGCGGCCGCTCGCCGATTCGCCGGTCCTGTTCCGCTGCGTCATCATGGCGCTGGCGGCGCTCGGGGCCGCGAGTCTCGCCTCCGTCGTCCTCCTCGCGTGGAGAGGAACCGCCGACGGACAGGCGGCGCTGCAGAGCGAATCGCTGTCGTCCTTCGCCGCGCGCCTCGCGGCGCTGACGATCCTCTTCGGCTGGATGCTCTCGGCGCTGGCGAGCGGGGACGTCTATGACCGCTATCTGCTCGCGTTCACTTTCCTCTGGCCGCTGTGGTGCGTGCGCCTGATGCCGCGCCCGTTCCTGATCGCGCAGGTCGTCTGGCAGGCGCTCGTGACGGGCTGCCAGGTGTGGAGTGCTCTTGGGGCGCGGTGACCGGCGCCGTCCGGGGCGCCGATCAGACCCGAAGATGCCGAGGCTGGTAGAATGTGGCCGGGCCGCGCGGCACCTGTTCGTCGCCGCGCAGGCAAGCGATCGGTGACACCGCATCACCGGGCCGGAGGCCGGCGCCGAGCGAGGGCAGGAGGCCATGCAGAACGTGACGACCAGGCCGATGGAGACCCTGAAGGAGCGCTACGACGATGTTCGTCGGCGCGTGGCGGAGGCGGCGGCGCGCGCCGGGCGGCGGCCCGAGGACGTTCTCATCGTCGCCGTCACCAAGTACGCCTCGCCCGAGGCCATCCGCGAACTCATCGAGATCGGCCACGCCGACTTCGGCGAGAACCGCATTCAGCAACTCATCCGCCGAGTCGCGGTCGTCGATGAGTTTCTCGCGCGGCACAAGACGATGACGGCTTCGCGGGCCGTCAACCTCCCTCGCCGCGTCCGATGGCACATGATCGGCCACCTCCAGCGCAACAAGGTCAAGAAGGCCCTGGAACTCACGACGCTCATCCACACCGTCGATACCCTGCGCCTCGCCGAAGCGATCCAGGACTGCGCGCTCAGGCGCGAGGCGCCCGTCGAAGTGCTCATGCAGGTGAACGCCTCGCTCGAAAGACAGAAGTCCGGCGTGGCGCTGCCCGCGGCCGTCCATCTCGCCGAGCAGATCGACTCGATGGTCCACCTGAGACTGCGCGGACTGATGACCATGGCCCCGCTCACGGACGACGCCGCGGCGGTTCGCGGCTCGTTTGAGCGCTGCCGCGACTGCTTTGAGGACATTCGGCGCCGAGGCATCGGCGGCAAGTCCTTCAACATCCTCTCGATGGGGATGACGAGCGACTTCGAGGCCGCCGTCGAGTGCGGCGCCAACATTGTCCGCATCGGCACGGCCATCTTCGGCGAACACCGCCACGTGGAAGTCGATCCCGACCGTCCGGACGGCGAGCCGGACGAGGATTGAGCCCCGCGGGCGGCACAAGGCACACCTACCATCCCCTTTTCGGCGCCGGCCGCCGCCGTGGCTCGAATGTCCACGGCGCCGCCTGTCGATGATCTCCGGCGCCGGCGCCGGCGCGCCGCCCGCATCGCCATGTCTCACGACCTGAACACTTCCGCTCCCGTCCCCAGCACGCGGCGGCGGGTGCTGCGCCGCAACCTGCGCTCGAGCGTGGTCGATGCGCTGGCCTACAGCGTGATGGTCGGCGTGGGTGAGACATATCTGGCAGCGTTCGCGCTGGCGCTGAGCGTGAGCCAGACGGCGGCGGGGCTGATCGCGACGGTCCCGATCCTCGGCGGGGCGACGCTGCAACTCGTTACGCCGCGCGTCGTGCAGGCGCTGGGGTCCAACCGCCGGACGGTGGTGCTGGGCGCTTCGATCCAGGCGCTGTCCTTCGTGCCGCTGGCGGTGGGCGCGCTGATCGGGCGCATGCCCGTGTGGGCGCTGTTCGTAACCGCGACGGTGTACTGGGCGTCGGCGCTGGCGTGCGGCCCGCCGTGGAACACGTGGATGGAAACACTCGTGCCCGGCCGCATCCGCGCCCGCTACTTCGCGGTGCGCAGCCGCATGTCTCAGATGGCCGTCCTGCTCGGCCTGCTCGGGGCGGGACTGCTGCTGCAGTTCGGGCGCGAGACGGGGCAGGTGCTCAACACCTTCGCGATCCTCTTCGCCACGGCTGCGGCGATGCGCCTCGTCTCGACCATCTACCTGGCGCGGCAGAGTGAAGACCGTGTGGATCAGTCGTCGACGCGAGTGGTGTCGCCGCTGGAGCTGATCCGCCGCATGAGCCGGCGCGCCGACGGGCAACTCATCGCCTATCTCCTCGCGGTGCAGGTGGCGATCCAGATCTCCGGACCCTACTTCACGCCCTACATGCTCGGCCGCCTGGAGTTCCACTACTGGCAATACCTTCTGCTGCTGGCGGTGTCGTTCGTGGCAAAGTTCCTGGCCTTCCCGATGTGGGGGGGCGTGGCGCAGAGCCTCGGGGCGCGGCGCCTGCTGTGGATCGGCGGCATCGGCATCATCCCCATGTCCGCACTCTGGATGATCTCCGACTCGGTCGCATATCTCGTGGGTGTGCAACTGGTCTCGGGCGTCATGTGGGCCGCGTACGACCTCGGCGTCTTCCTGCTCATCTTCGAGAACATCGGCCGCGACGAGCGCACAAGCGTGCTGACCTCCTACAACTTCGCCAATGCGGCGGCGATGGTCGGCGGGTCGCTTCTCGGAGGCGCGATTCTCAAGTTGCTCCATGAGTCGACCGGGGCCTACATGACGCTCTTCGGCCTTTCGGCGGGCGTGCGCATCTTCACCCTCCTTCTGCTGTGGCGCGTAACCGCGGATCGCCGCCGGCCCGCCGCGATGGAGATGCGCCCCATTGCCGTGCGGCCGCAACTCGGCGGGATCGAGCGGCCCCTTCTCGCCGCACTCGAGAACGGCGAAGGGGAAGAGGCCGCCGATTCAGCCTCCGCGCAGGCGGCTCAGCGTCTGAGTCGTTGACCGCTGCGGGACGTGATCGAGCACGACCACCTGGCCGCCGCAGGAGCGCACGAAGCGGCTGCCCACGACCTGCGAGACGCGGTAGTCCCCCCCCTTGACGAGCACATCAGGCCGTACCGCCCTTACAAGCGGTTCGACGCTGTCGGTGTCGAAGCCGACAATGCAGGTGACGAACGGGAAGGCGGCGAGGATCTCCGCGCGGTCTTCGAGCGTGTTCACAGGCCGGCCCGCGCCCTTGAGGCGGCGCACCGACTCGTCCGAGTTCAGCCCGACCACCAGCGCCTCGCCCAGACGACGCGCCGACTTGAGATACCGAACGTGCCCGACGTGCAGGATGTCGAAACAGCCGTTGGTGAAGACGATGCGCTCGCCCCTGTCGCGGCGTCGTTCGAGCAATTCGAGCAGACGCTCGAGGCTGAACATCTTGGGAATCTCGCGCGTCATCGCGGCTGCACCCCCCCCGAGGACAGGAGTTTGAGGATGCGGCCGACGAGCGCCTCGCCGCCGCGCAGCGCAACCATCTCGAGGCGAGGGCGATGGACGGCGACGTTGAACGGGAGCGTCTTCATGAGCGGTTCGATCTTGACCCAGTCCTTGGCTGTGGTGAGCAGCCCGTCCCTCTCTGCCGCCCGGCGTGCGGTCCGGCCGAGCAGGGCGGCGTCGTAGCGAGCGTGGTCCGGCAGGATGATGGTATCGGCGAGGTACGCGCCCGCCCGACCCGCCATGGCGAGAAAGGCCTCCGGGCGCCCGACCCCGCACATCGCCGTAAACGTGCGCCCGCGCAGCCAATCGACCGTGCGAGGCTCCGCGGCGTCCGTCGAATCGACTCGCGACCACGTCGCGGCAAACTCGACGGCCGGCGGAGCGCCCGCCGCGCGCGCGATCGACGCGCGCAGGTCGGCGAGTGCGTCCTCGGCGGCAAGGTCCACGCGCGTGAGCGCAATCACATCGGCGCGGCGGAGGTTGCCGACCGGCTCGCGCAGGTAGCCGGCCGGAAGGAGATGATCCTCGAAGGGCGATCGCAGCGCATCGATGAGCACCAGGTCAAGGTCGCGGTGCAGACGGCGGTGCTGGAAGCCGTCGTCGAGAATCACGGCGTCAATCTCGCAGTGCGCCGGGAGAAAGCGGCGCAGCGCCGCGAACCGATCGGGATGCGCGACTACGGGGATGCCGGGCTGGCGCAACTCGTGTTCGAGTTGCTCATCGCTCGGGCTGCCGCGCCTCGACTTGTAGCCGCGCATGGCGATGGCGGGCTGATGGCCGGCCCGCAGAAGCTGCTCCGCCAGCCAGGCGACGACGGGCGTCTTGCCCGTTCCCCCGGCGCTGAGATTGCCGACACTGACCACGGGCCGATCGACGCGCCGAGGCGTCGCCCGATCCCACCACGCATTGCGCGCAGCGACGGCGACGCGATACCCGAGCGCCAGCGGCGCGCCGAGCGGCCGCAGCGCCCCGGGCAGCAGGCCTCGCGTTCTCACGCGCGTGATCATGGAAGCGGGCGGCTCCGCGTCCCGCCGGCCGGCTCATCGCGCTGCGGCCGTGTCGCCTCGCCGAGGCCGCCCAGCGCCTCGCGCCTCAGGCGCGACTGGGTGCGCCTGTGCAGCCGCATCGTGTTGAAGACGTCGAGCATCGCCAGGGCGATGGTGAGAATGACGAGGAGGATCACTCCGATCCAGGCGACGGTGAAAGGCCCCGGCCGAGCGTGTCCGTCGATTCCGCTCAGCGCGTACGCGAGCATCACGGTGAGCGTGATCTGGACGATGGTGTTGGCGCGGCGGATGCGACGGCGGCTGCGCGGAACGCCGCGCGGGCGCAGGCAGCGCCAATACGCCAGCAGCAGGCCGACGACGATGACCGCGGCCGGCGCGGACCATGCCGCGGGCATGAGCGGGCCGGAGTCGGCAAGATGGACGCAGAATGGGATCATGGCTCTCAGCGGTCCCTCTGAGCGTATCACGGTGCAGGCTGGTCGTTCCCTGGCCCCGTCGGAACGATTCCCCAGCGCGACGCGAGGCAGGATGCCAGGCGCTTCATCGGCAGCCCCATGATCGTGCCCGCATCGCCCTCGTACTCGATCGGCCAGCCCGCCTCGATGCGCTCGACGAGGTTGTATGCCCCCGCCTTGCCGCGCCACTCACCGGAGGCGACGTAGGCGTCGATCTCGTCGGCCGGAACTCGCCCGACTCGGACCCGTGCCAGATCGGCAAAGAGGTCTTCACGGCCTGTCCCTGTGTGAATGATCGACACGCCGGTGATGACATCGTGCCCGCGATCAGCGAGATCGAGGATGATCTGCCGGGCATGACCGGCGTTGCGCGGCTGGCCGATGATGCGGCCGTCGCACTCGACGATCGTGTCGGCGCCGATGATGAGAGCATCAGCGCCGGGCGTGATTGATTTCCTCGCGGCAGCCGTAGCCTTGAGGTGCGCGAGTGCGGCCGCCCACTGCGCGACGGTCACCTGCCCCGGCACGAGTTGCCCGTCGTCGATGAACGTGGCGATCGTGTCCGCGTGATAGCCTGCCTCGCGAAGCAGCAGCAATCGGCGAGGCGAGCGACTGGCGAGGAGAAGGCCCGAGGTCGGTGTTCGAGGAGACATGGCTAGCGCTGCGCCGCCGGATGAGGATTGAAAGCAGGCTGTCCGGCGAGTCGCTGCTCGATTCGCTCGATCACCTGCTCGACGGTGATGCGCTCCATGATGCTCGACCCCAGCGCCGCGTCCTTGTGGTTGAGGCGCTTCGGATCGACCGGAGGCTGGATGACCCACTGCTCTCCCCGATACGGGCCGACCAGAGACGCATCCGTCGGGCCGAAAAGCGCGACATAGGGCCGCTCAAAACCGACTGCCATGTGCAGGGCCGCCGAGTCATTCGCAACGACCAGCGCGGCGCTCTCGATCACCGCCATCAGTCCGCCGACGCTTGTCTGACCGACCAGATCGACCATGCGCCTGTCGCGGCCGGCCCGTTCGAGCAGAGGCCCGATCTGGCTGCGCTCGTCGGCCCCGCCCACCAGCACCACGCAATCGTGCCCGGAGGCGAGCAGATGCCCGGCGAGAGCGGCAAAGCGCGCGGCAGGCCAGCGCTTGGACGCCCACCGGCTCGTCGGAGCGATCACGGCATAACCACGGTCCCCCGGATCGCGCACCGCACGCTCCTGCCGCCACCACTGCGCCGCATCGGGCGGGACATAGAGGCGCATGTCGCGCACCGGCTCGATCCCCTCCGCCTCGATCAGCGCGAGCATTCGATCGACGGTGTGGAGATTCGCGGGGATCCGGTGGCGATGCGTGCAGCCCAGAAACCCCCCTTCGCGGGCATCCGCGAACCCGACGCGTCGTCGACCGCGGGTGAGAAAGGCGATCAGTCCGCTGCGGGCGAGTCCCTGGAGGTCGTAGACGAGGTCATAGCGGCGGCGGCGCAGGTCGCCGGTCCATTCCAGCCACTCCCGAGCCGCCGACCAGTTGTGCCAGACGCGTGAAAAGCGGCGCCTCGCAAACGGAATAACCCGCGTAAGGCCGGGATGCGCCCGGATTGCGTCGGCGAAGCCGTCCTGAACGATCCAGTCGATCTCCGCGCCGGGAAAGGCCCGGCGGAGACTGGCGAGGACCGGAACCGTGCGGCAGACGTCGCCCAGCGCGCTGGGACGGATCATGGCGATACGATTCACTTGGCCGGGGGGGGTAGCGCTCACGTTCAGGAAATGTAGTGGTTTGCAGCCCGAGGGGCGAATCGCCGCTTCGAGAGCATCACACTCTTCAAAGGAGAGAATCCATGAGACAGTTGAACACCCGCGGCCGAGCGATCGGCCTTCTCGCGGGGGCCATCGCGATCGGTCCGGCCGGCCTGGCGCTGGCGCAAGGGGAACCGCTGCTCGTGGTCCGCGCGCCGGGCCTCAAGCACATCTTCACTGCTCCGGCGGATGCCGGCATGAGCCGCGCCATGGGCATGCTCAGCGATCGCCTCAGGGAGATTCCGCGCGAGATCCAGGCCATCGCCAATGACCCGAATGCCGAGCAGGCCCTGACCGTGCTCACGACGCTCATGCCCCTGATCGGAGGCATGGTCGATCACCCGATGGAACTGGCGCTGATCGCTCACGGCGGCATGGCCGGGATGCTCCCGGACATTGATGCCCGCATTCTCGTGCAGACTGGAAGCCGCCCCGCGACGAACCAGATGCACGGGGCCGTCCAGTTCATCGCCCAGATGGCCGCCAACGAAGAAGGGCTGGCGCTCACCGATGAGCAGGGCACGGGCCGCAAGCGGCTCGGGCTGCCGATGGGCCAGGTGCTCTTCGGCCCCGCGAACGAAGCGGGCACGGCGTTCGTGATCGGCTTCGACGCGGCGGGCGACGGACTCTCTCTCGGCGCCGTCGAGATCCCCAGCCCCGCCGAGTTCACAGGCCTCAATCTCGATGCCCAACTCTACATCAACCTCAAGTCGGGCGCGAACCTCGTCACGCGCATCATGGATTCGCACGGGCAGGCCGGGGAAGCCGCCACGGTTCGCCAGATGATGGATCAACTCATGCCGGAGGGCGGCCTTGACCTCATCGCGGCCTCGGCCATCAAGGGCGACCGCCGGTGGTCCGTGATCCGCGGTCGCGGGATGGTGACGCTCCTCAACAACGTCGCCGCCACCTATGGCGCGATGCTCGGCATGACCGAGATGAGCACCGCGCCGGTCAGTCCGGACGTGTTCCGCCTCATCCCGCATGACGTCACGATCGCCGGTGCGCAGGTGCAGGACCTGAGCAGCCTCGTCGGCCCGCTCCAGATGGCCGCGTTCCAGATCGGCGTGCCCGAACTTGCCACCGTCGTCGAAGCGCTGGGCAAGACGTGGGTGAGTTACATGTCCGACGAGACCGGCGGCGGCGGGCTGATGTCGCTCGTGATGATTCAGCCTGACGTCGATGCGCCGGCCATGACCGATGCCCTTGCTTCCCTCATGAACAGCGCCAACCTGCACGCCGCGCCCCTGCGCGGCTATGTGCGGATGCGGTCGTGGGAGGCGAAGGATGCGCAGGGCGGCGCCGTGAAACTTCACAGCCTCGCCTTTCCGGGCCTCCCCGTTCCGCTCGAAGTATCGCTGGGCGTGATCGACGGGAAACTCGTGATGGGCCTGACGCCGCAGGGCCTGCTCGCCGCCGTCGATCACTGGCGCAGCAACCGCCCGACGCTCGCGGACAACCCGCGCTTCAAGGAAGCCAGCGCCGGCCTGCTTGCCACGGCGCAGGATGTGAACTTCATCGACATGCCTCGCACAATTCAGCGCGGCTACCCGGTGGCGCAGATGCTCGGGTCGGCGGTCGCCAACCTCGTGCGCTCGCCGATTGATCCTTCGCGCGACCCGGGCGTGGTCACCCCTTCGTATCGCGCGCTGACGCAGAATGCCAAGGCGTGGATCAGCGTAACCAGCATGCAGGGCGGCGACTTCGTCTTCCTTTCGAGCGGCGATCCGTCGATCATGGTCAACGTCGCCGGCGCAGCCGGTTCGATGGGCATGACGCCCGCCCTCATCGGTGCCGCGATCGGCGCCTCGGCAATCGCAGGCAACGCCCAGGAGGAGATCCTCCGAGAGATTCGCTGAACGGACTCCGTTCGCTCCGTTTGATTCGCCCGGACGCCGTCGATTCAATCCCGACGGCGTCCGGTCTTTTCGACCGGAGCGGAAGTGCCGGATCGTCCGGTGAGACAGATGCGCGAGCCTCGATCAGTCCGGTGCACGATTGCCCTCGGCGTGCTGGTCGCCGCGATGGGGGGCGCGGCCGTTTCCTCGGCTGCGCCGCCGATCATCCCGCCCGACGCGCCGGCCTTCTACCGCTTCGACCCTTCACGTTTCGACACGAAGACGGCGGCATTCCTGCCCCTCGCCCTGCGCTTCGCCGAGCAGGCCGGGCTGGTGAACCCCGAGTTTCATCCGATCTTCGACGCGGTGCTGGCGGCGAGCGTGGCCGGGGCCGTTCCCCATACGGTCTGCCTGCTCGAACTCGACGCCGTGCACGATGAGCAGGCGAAGAACGGCTTTCGCATCACGGCGCTGCAGGCGGTGCTCGTGCTCGAATCGGCCCGCGACCACCGCGCCTTCCTCTCCGCGCTTGGGACGATCCTCTCGCACTACCGGGGCGAAGGCGCTGCGCCCGACGAGGGGGGGGGCGAAGAGGAGGGCGGCGAGGCGAAGGCGCCGGGACAGGAACTCTTCGATCTGCCCGGCGGCCGGCGCGCCGCGCGCTTCCGCCGGCCGCAGTGGGCGGCGTGGCAGACGGTCGAGTGGGCCTCGCTGCCCGATTCGTTCATCGTCGGCCTGGGGCGCGGCTCGCTCGAGAAGTGGGCCGCGGCCCAGGGCGCTCCGGCTCCACACGACCTGCTGACGCAGCACCGCGCGGCGGGGGCAAAGCGCGCTGCCGGACCGCCCTTCCTCGAAATCTGGATCGATCTCGACGCCCTGCGCCGGTCAATGCCTGAAGTGCTCGCCCAGGGCCGGCCGCGGCGCATGCTGACCACCTGGCGACTCGACAACGCGCGCAACTGGATGTTTCACGGCCGCTGGGCGAACGAGTTCCTCGTCGCCGACCTCACCTGGCAGCGGCGCAGCGATCCCCTCGACACCGTCGCCAGCCGGTCGCTCACCCTCGACCGCTGGCCGCGCGAACTCACCTTGCCCAGGCCCGAGGGCAAGTACTGCGTCGTCATTCCCATCGACCTTGCCGCGTCATTTGACCGCGTGCTCGGCGCCTGGCGCGACACGCTCCGCGAGGATGAGTTGCCCGCGTTTGATGAGCAGGTGCGACAGTACCGGCTCAGGAAGAGGCAAACGTACGATGCGTTATGGTCGGCGTTTGTTCCCTGCGTCGTGCTCAGCAACGATCCGCCCCCGGCCGTGCCCGTGCCCGGCGCGACGACGGTCTACTTCGAACTCAAGGATGCGCGGCAGGCGGCGGCGAC
>CAADHA010000170.1 GCA_900696685.1 uncultured Planctomycetota bacterium | reverse complement strand
GATCCCACTGCTCATCCGTGAGCTCGTGGCGTTTCATGTGCAGTGACCTCCATGTCAAACTCAGCGGCCTCCATGCCGCCCACACATATCATCGGCAGATCAATGGGTTTTCAGACAGGGCCTAGTGTCAGGAACCCGGGCGGCTAACCTTGAGCAGCAGAAACGATCACGCAAGGGGAGATCGTCATGGAGCAGCGACCATTCGGCCACACCGGGCTGAACGTCTCCGTCATCGGCTTCGGAGGCGCGGCCATCTGGCATGCACCGGGCGAGAAGGGCGGCGTCGGCGATGACGAAGTCGATGCCCTCCTCAATGCCATGCTCGACTCGGGCGTCACTCTCATCGACACCGCCGGCATGTACGGCCTCTCCGAGGAGCGCATCGGACGCGCCATCGCCCATCGCCGCAGCGAGTTTGTCCTCTCCTCCAAGTGCGGCTTCGACCGCGATGAGAGCGAAGACTGGTCCGCCGAGGCGATCACCGCCGGCATCGACCGCTCGCTCAAGTACCTCAAGACCGACCGCATCGACATCATGCACCTGCACTCGTGCGACATGCAGGTGCTGCGCCAGGGCGAGGCGATCGCGGCCCTGCACAAGGCGGTGGAGGCGGGCAAGGTGCGCTTCGCGGCCTACAGCGGCGACAACGAGGAGCTCCTCTGGGCCGTCGAGTCAGGTCACTTTGCAGGCATCCAGACCTCGCTGAACATCTGCGACCAGCGCTGCCTCGACCGCGCCCTGCCGCACTGCCATCTCAATGGCCTGGGGGTGATCGTCAAGCGGCCGCTCGCCAACGCCTTCTGGCGCTTCGCCGACCGGCCGCGCGGCGAATACTGCGAGGAATACTGGGTGCGGGCCAGGGCAATGAACCTCAGGCCCGATCCGCTGCCGTGGGACGAGTTCTTCCTGCGCTTTGCAGCGTTCCAGAGCGGCGTGTGCAGCATCATCATCGGCACGCGGCGCGTCGAGCACTTCCGCCGCAACGTCGAGTTGCTCCGCAAAGGCCCGCTCCCGCCCGAGCAGGTCGCCGCCCTGCGCGAGCTCTTCAAGCGGCACGACCACGGGTGGACGGGGCAGATCTGAGGGTCAGCCGCGGCGACGGGATTGCAGCATGTTGCGCCCCTGTTGCGCGGAGGCGGGGCCTTCGAGCGTATATCTCCAGTGGCGGGCGGGAGTTTCGCCCTGCCGCAAGGAGATGAATCATGTACGTCGCCGCCCTGCGCCGCATTCGCCCGGTTTTCGGACTTCTGATGCTCGCCGGCCTCTTCGCCCCGGCCGCACGGGCCCAGGACCAGATCGAGATCATCATCCGCTCAAACCTCGGCCGGGCCACGCACGTCGTCATGCCGCAGACGCGGAGTTTCGCCATCGAGCGGCGCGGCGAGGCGGTCGTCGTCGAGAGAGTCGATGCGCTGGTTCGCATTCTCGATGCGACGGCGACGACGACGCTGGAAATTTCGCTCCGCAACGCTTCGTCGAGCCTCGCCGAGGCGGTGCTTCTTCTGCCCGTGCCCGACGGGGCCGTAGTCGGGTCGTTCCTCTTTGAGGGGGCATCGGCTGAGCCGACGGCACAGGTCATGCGGCGCGATGAATCGCGCCGCCTCTACGACGCCATCGTCGCCAGGGTCCGCGATCCGGCGCTGCTCGAGTTCGCCGGCTACAACCTGGTGCGCTCCAGCGTCTTCCCCGTCGAGGCGGGGGGAACGCAGAAGGTCCGCCTCACCTATGAGCACCTGCTGCCCGTCGATGGAAGTCGCGTCGATTACATCCTGCCGCGCAGCGAATCGCTCGATCGGCGCACACCCTGGAGCGTGCGCGTCGATCTCCAGTGCAAGGAGCCGGTCTCGATCGTGTATTCGCCGAGCCACACGCTCGAAGCCGAGCGGCGCTCGCCGAACCATCTGAGCCTGCGCATCGCCGAGAGTTCACGCCTCGACCCCGGCTCCTTCCGCCTTTCGTACCTGCGCGAGGGCAAAGGCGTCACCGCTTCGCTCTATGCCTATCCGGACCCGAAGATTGAGGGAGGGTACTTTCTTCTCGTGGCGGGGCTGCCCGCCGATCCTGTGAAGGTCCGCGATGCGAACATCGCGGCTCGCGCGGTCAGGCGCGAGGTCACGCTCGTCATCGACCGCAGCGGGAGCATGGCGGGGGTGAAGATGGACCAGGCGAAGGCCGCCGCGCTCCAGGTTCTCGAAGGCCTCGACGAGGGCGAAGCGTTCAACATCATCGACTTCTCGACCACTGTCTCGATGTTTTCGAGCAGGCCGGTGGAGAAGAACGAGAGAAGCACCGCCGCCGCACGCATGTATCTCGACGCGATCCGCTCCGGCGGTGGGACGAACATTCACGATGCGCTGCTCGAAGCGCTCAAGGCACATCAGTCCACCGAGGGCCGCCTGCCGCTCGTGCTCTTTCTGACCGACGGCCTGCCGACCGTGGGGCGCACGTCTGAGGTGGACATCCGCCAACTGGTGGAGAAGGGCAATCCGCAGGGCCGCCGCATCTTCACGTTCGGCGTGGGCCACGATGTCAACGTGCCGCTGCTCGATCGCCTCTCCGACGCGACGCGGGCGGTATCGGTGTACGTGCAGCCGGAGGAGGATGTGGAACTGAAGGTCGCGCAGACCTTCCGGCGCCTGTCCGGGCCGGTTTTCGCCGACGCCTCGCTCAACACGATTGACCAAGCAGGCGAGATCACCACGGGCGCCGCGGTGAGCGATTTGATTCCCGCCGCCCTGCCTGATCTCTTTGACGGCGATCAACTCGTGGTCCTCGGGCAGTACCGAAGCGCCGGCGGCGAGGGCGGCAGGACGCCGATCCGCTTCCGTCTCAGCGGCGAGTTTCTCGGCGAGTCGAGGGTCTTCGAGTTTGAGTTCGACCTTGACGCGGCGACGACGCGCAACGCCTTTGTGCCGCGGCTGTGGGCGAGCCGGCGCATCGCCTACCTCGTCGATCAGATCCGCCAGGCAGGGGCGTCGTCGGCCGCATCGCCGCACGTCGCCAATGCGCCGATCTTCGACGATCCGCGCTACCGCGAACTCGCCGAGGAGATTCTGCGACTCTCGACGGAGTTCGGCATTCTGACGGAGTACACCGCATTCCTCGCCACGGAGGGAACGAATCTCTCCGACTGGAGCAACCTCCAGGCGACGTGCAACAGCATCCTCGACGGCCGGGCCGTGCAGCAGCGCTGGGGCATGGGCGCCGTCAACCAGGGCGTCAACTTCAACGAGCAGAAGGTCCAGGCCAAACTCAACTACGACAATCGATTCGTCGACGACAAACTCAACCGGGTTGAGATCGCTTCGGTTCAGCAGGTCTGCGACCGGGCCTTCTTCAAGCGCGGCGCGCAGTGGATCGACTCGCAACTCATCACCGCCGGCGAGAAGCAGGCTGCCCCGATTGCTCCGGACGAGACGATCGAGTTCGGCAGCGCCGAGCACATCGCCATCCTTCACCGCCTCATCGAGCAGAACCGCCAGGGCGTGCTCTCGCTTGACGGCGACATCATGCTCCGTTTCGAGGGGCGCAACATCCTTGTTCGAAACACTCCACCTTCACCGTGATTCGGATCACGTGTCCGACACAATTCACCAAGCAGGGAGATCATCATGCACCTTCTCAAGTCTTCGACATTGGCCGCCCTTTCAATCGGCACACTTGCGGCAATGGCCGCTGCGCCGCCCGCAGCGCCGTTCAGGGCACCGGTGATGCGACCGATGAGCGCGGTCTGCCCGGCGCTTTTCTCCTGGCCGCCGACCATGCGGATCACCCCCGCCGAGGCGCGGCGAACCGTCGAACTGGCCATCTGCCTCGACACGAGCGGGAGCATGGACGGCCTGATCGAAGCGGCGAAACTCAAACTCTGGGACATCGTCAACGACCTCGCCCTCGCCACCCCCACGCCGCGCCTGCGCGTGGCCCTGCTGACCTTCGGCAACGACGGGCACCTCGCCGAGGACGGCTGGGTTCGCGTCGATTCGCCCCTCACCGAAGACCTCGACGAGATCTCTCGCCAACTCTTTGCACTGCGCACCAACGGCGGGACGGAGTACGTCGGCCGCGTCCTGCGCGAAGCGGGCGAGCAACTCGAATGGACGCCCTCGGACAGCACGCTCAAACTCGTCGTCGTCGCCGGCAACGAGAGCGCCGACCAGGACCAGACCTTCCGCTACGCCGATGTGTGCAAGGGCCTGATCTCGCGCGGCATCATGGTCAACGCGATCTACTGCGGCAACCCGGCCGACGAGATCGCGCCGGGGTGGCGCGAGGTGGCGCTCCTCGCCGACGGCCACTACGCGGCGATTGACCACAACAACGGGAACATCGTGATCGCCTCTCCCTTCGACGACAAACTCGCCGAACTGAGCAGCACCATCAACCGGACTTACCTCGCCTACGGCGAGAAGGGCGCCTGGGGCGCGACCAACCAGGCGCAGCAGGACGCCAATGCGCAGACCCGCAATTCCGCCGTCGTCGCTGCCCGCTGCCAGTCCAAGGGCAGCGCACTCTACTCGAACGAACACTGGGACCTCGTCGATGCGTGCCGGAGCGCCGCGTTCAAACTCGCCGACGTGAAGGATGAAGACCTGCCCGAGCCGATGCGCGGCAAGACGCTCGAGCAGAAGCAGGCCATCGTCGCCGACATGGCCGCGCAGCGCGAGGCGATCCAGAAGGAGATCGCCGACTTCAGCGCCAGACGCCAGGCATACGTCAACGAGGAGTTGAAGAAGCACCAGTCCGAAGAGGATCGATCGTTCGACACGGCCCTGCGCAAGGCGATCCGTGCGCAGGCGATGAGCAAGGGCTTCGAGTTCAAGGTCGAGCCGCTGACCAGCAGGCCGCTCGCGCAGACCGCATTCGTCCAGCGCGGCGACTGGTGGGTCGATGCCTCCTACGCGGACGAGTACGATGCGCTCGTCGCGAAGATTAAGCAGCCGACGTTCGACGAAACGATCCCCAACACGCCCGAAGGGCGCGAAGCGCTGCTGGCGCGGCTCAGTGAGTCCCAGCGGAAGGCTGCGCAGGCCATCATCGACCAGATGCTGATGCTGAGTTACTGGGGCGGAGGCTTGATCGTGCGCCTCGATGGAAAACTGGTCTGCCTCACGTTTGACTGTTGAGGGAAGGGGGAACAACGTCGAGTCCGTACCCCGCGCGCCGGCTGCGTCTGCACGTCCGGCGCGCTCCCCTGCGCAGAGCCTCCGGGTCGCGGCTGAACACGCTTCGACGCCTCCCCCACCCCGTATGATCCAATGTCCCCTGGAGTCCGACACGTGTCCCAACCCACGGTGCTGGTGATCGAAGACGACACGCCCATTCGGCGCGGCCTCGTCGATGCGCTCCAGTTCGCCGGGTACGCCGTGCTCGAAGCCGCCGACGGACGCCGCGGCGCGGTCCTGGCGATCGAGGCGACGATCGACCTTGTTCTGCTCGACGTCATGCTGCCGGGGCGCGACGGCTTCAGCATCCTCGACGAGTTGCGGCGCAGCCGGCCCACGCTGCCGGTCATCATGGTCACGGCGCG
Source organism: uncultured Planctomycetota bacterium (assembly GCA_900696685.1). Lineage (GTDB taxonomy): Bacteria > Planctomycetota > Phycisphaerae > Phycisphaerales > UBA5793 > UBA5793. The sequence continues at coordinate 4,651 of CAADHA010000170.1, read as the reverse complement.
CGGCGGCGAGGATGACCGCGTGCGCGGCCTGGTCAACGGCGCGGATGACTACATCATCAAGCCCTTCAGCGCCCGCGAGCTGCTCGCGCGCGTCGAGGCGGTGCTGCGGCGCAGCCCCGAGCGGCCAAGCGATGTGCGGTCGATTCGCCTCGGCAACACCATCGTGCGCCTCGATCGCGGGGAGATCGTCGAAGGCGGCGCCGCTCGATCCACTCTCTCGCAGCGCGAGTGCGGCATCCTGCGCTACCTCGCCGCCAATGCCGGCCGGGCGATCGCGCGCGATGAACTCCTCCACCGCGTCTGGGGCATCGACCCGCGCGGCGTCGAGACGCGCACCGTCGACATGCACGTCGCCCGCCTGCGCGACAAGCTCGCCGGCAACGGCCGCGAGGCGGAGATGATCCAGACCGTGCGAGGCAAGGGCTACATGCTCGCCGCCGAGGTGGAGGTCGATCCCGCATGACCGGCCGCCGCAGCACTTGGTGGAAGTGGTTCGCCCTCGGCGCGGCACTGGTCATCGTCGCGCTCGCATGGGTGACGTCGGCCGTGCTCGATCTCGAACGATCCGAGTGGGCCGCCCGCGCCGACGCCCGGCGGCAGGAAGTGCTGCGCCTGGCGCTGTGGCGAATGGACTCGTGGCTGGCGCCGCGCCTGGCGCGCGAGTCGGCCCGCCCCTACTTCGAATACCTCTCCTACTTCCCCCAGGAACGTGCCTACACGCGCATGCTCACGCCGATTGAAGAGGGCGCGATCCTCACTCCATCGCCTCTGCTCACATTCCGCGAGCCGTTCATCCCGCTGCACTTCCAGATCGATGAGTCGGGGCGCCTCAGTTCGCCGCAGGTTCCCACGAGCAACCACCGCGACCTCGCCGAATCGACGGTGCTCAGCGCCGCGACGATTGTCGGCTGCAACATGGTCCTCGAGCGCGTTGAGGCGCTGATCGATGTGGAGGCGATCAGGGCGCAGGTGGCCCGGGCCGAGCAGCGCCTGGCCATGACGCCGCTCCCGCTCCCGCCGCAGCAGCAGGTTCGCCGGCAGCAGGAGATGTCCGGCGACTACCAGAAGGCGCAGACGGCCTGGACGATGATCGAGCAGACCAAGCGCATGGCGCGAAACGCTGAGCAACTCGATGCGCCGCAGCAGCAGATGCTGATTCCCGATGAGAGCGGGCAGCAGGTCGACTTCCCGGCCCAGGGCGCCGACATCGCAGCCATCCGACCGGACGCAGTTCAGGTCGGTCCCTTCGTCCCCCTGTGGGTGCTTGGCGGCGGCGAACAGGCGGAACTCGTCTATCTACGCCAGATCCGCATCGGCAAAAGTCATCGATTGCAGGGATTTCTCGTCGACTGGTCGCGGCTGCGCGAGACGCTCATCGAGGAAGTGTCGGACCTCATGCCTGGAGCAGACCTCGTGCCGCGCCTCGACGAGGCGGAGGGGAACGGCTCGGCCGCGTCGATCAACCTCGCGACTGTTCCCGCGTGCGTGAGGGGATTGCCGCCTTTGATTGCATCGATCAGGGGCATGACGCCGACGCGCCTGGCGCTTCTCATCGTCTGGGGCGTGGTGGTTGTCGCGCTGGGGGCGGGGGGCATGATGCTCCACGCGAGCCTTCTGTACGGCCGGCGTCGCAGCGACTTCGCCTCCGCCGTCACGCACGAATTGCGCACGCCGCTCACGACGTTCCGCCTCTACTCGGAGATGCTCGCCGACGACATGATTCCCGAGCCGGCCCGGCGGCGCGAGTACCTGGAAACACTGCGAACGGAGTCGTCGCGCCTGGCGCGCCTTGTCGAAAACGTGTTGGCGTACGCGCGCCTTGAGGAAGGCCGGCAGCACACCGCGCCCAGGCGCGTGGCCGTCCGCGACCTGATCGACGACGTGCGGCCCGCCCTGGAGCGTCAGGCTGCGGACCACGGCATGTTCCTGCGCATCGATAATCCGCTCGACTCCGGCGAGTGCGTCTGCGTCGATCGCGACAGCGTCGGCAGAATCCTCACCAACCTCGTGGACAACGCGTGCAAGTATGCCGGCGCCGCGGCGGACAGGTCGATCGACCTCGGCCTGAGCCGTGTCGGCGGCCATGTGCGTGTGGCGGTGCGCGACCACGGGCCGGGCGTGGCGCCCGATGCGGCCAGGACGCTCTTCGCCCCCTTCCGGCGCGGGCGCAGCGCGTCAAGAGAGGCGGCGTCAGGCGTCGGCCTGGGCCTGGCGCTGTGCCGCGCGCTGGCACGCGACATGGGAGGCGACCTGCGCCTCGCCGCCCTTCCCCCCGGTCAGAGCGGCGCGTGCTTCATCTTCGAACTGCCCGTCGACGCGCGCGGCTGCGATCGGGCCTGACGGCCGCGATCGCCCGTGTGCTGCCCGAAGCCGCTGATCGTTGACGCGGCTCGCTACCATCGTCCATGCCGCCGCCGGCCACCCTTCCGCCACCACCCTCGGTTCGCTCCATCGCCCCCGCCGCGCCTGACGCGGCAGCGGCCGGCGTCGCAGCGCTCGCCGCGGCTTCAGCCCCCTTTGCACCCGTCCAATACGCGGTCCCTCGCCTTGGAATGCTCGTGACGGCCCACGTCATCGTGGACTGTCTCGCGATGACGGTTGTGCCGCTGCTCACCGTCCTCGAAGGGCGCATCACGATCACTCAGCCGCAGGGAGCACTGCTTCTTGCCGTAGGCTCTCTGTGCAGCGGACTCATCCAGCCTGTAACAGCCGCGGTCAGCGATCGCTACAACACGCGCCTCTTTGGCCCGCTCGGCCTGCTGGCCGCCGCGCTGGCGCTCTCTCTCCTCGGCTTTGTCAGCACCTACTCGCAGTTGCTTCTGCTGCAGGCGATATCGACGGCCGGCATCGGCGCGTTTCACCCCGTTGGCGCGTCGGCGATGGGGCAGATCTCCGGCCGCCGCCGCTCCGTCGGCATCGCGGTCTTCTTCACCGGCGGAATGGTGGGCACGATGCTCGGGAGCCTTCTCGTGCCCGCGATGAACGAGGCATGGGGGCTGCGCTCGCTGCTGTGGTTCATCGTGCCCGGCGTCGTCGGAGGTTTGGCGCTGTGGATGGCGATCGCCTCGATTCCCCACCGCCATGTCGAAGCGGGCAGCCGCGCCGCAGCCCTCTCGCCTGCCGAGGTCCAGCGCCGCTGGTGGTCGGTCGGCATCCTCTATGCCGGCAACATTCTGCGCTTCACCGTCAATCAGGCGATCGTCGTACTCGTGGTGCGTTGGGCGGAGGCAGCGACGCTCAGCGCCGCCGGCTCGACCACGCTCACGACCGCGCTGCGAGAATCGTCTTCGATCCTCAACGGCCGCATGCAGGCGGCAATGGCCGTCGGCATGGGAGTCGGCGGCCTGCTGGGCGGCACGCTCGTGCGGCCGGGGCGTGAGAAGCGCGTCCTCGTCGGCTCGGCGGTGATCGGCGTGCCGGCGATTGTGCTCTTTCCGCTTGCCGGGCCGTGGGCGGCGGTGGCGCTGGCGATCCTGGCCGGCGTGGGTTTCGCCTCGGCGACGCCCGTGTCGATCGCGGTGGCGCAGCGCCTGCTGCCGCACCGCACGAGTTTCGCCTCGAGCCTGATGATGGGAGGCGCGTGGGTCTTCGCGGCCAGCGGCCCGCTGCTGGCGCAGGGTTTCATCGCGGCGCTTGGACTCGCCGGCGCGTTCATTGCGATCGCGGCGATGCTCGCCCTCTCCGGCGCCGCGTCTGTGCTCCTCTCCTCGCGCCTGCTCCGCGAGACGGCGGTTGAGTGAGAAGTCTTCGCGCCGCTCCCGACCTTACTGCCCCGAGACCGTCACCTCGAGCACCGCCGACGTGTTCTGCGCCTCGGCCGCCTGGAGGTGCGCGAGGTCGAGGGGAAAGTCGTTGGGCACAGTGAGAATCCTTGACGCGTCCCCGTTAGCGTCGGCCGTGCTCGATCCGATCAGCACGGCGGTGTCGATGTCCAGCGTCGCGTCGAGGGCGGGGATGTACGTCGATCCGCAGCCGGTCGTCGAGCAATACCAGCGCACCAGGTTGCCCGCCCCCGCGCCCTTGACCGACAAGGTCAGGTACGTGCCGCGCATGATCGGCGTTGTCGTCGGCGAGATCGCCAGGGGCATCGACTGGTTGAGGTCCGTCCGCGCGACCCAGGTCTTGCGGCGTCGATTGGCCATCCCACCACATCAGATGGCTCCACATCACGCCCTCGAAGCCCTCCAGCGGATCCTCATCCATGGCGCTGGAGTCCGCCCAAGGCTCCGACGCGGAGGGCGAACCTGTGCTTTCTTTCAGTACGAGGGTCGCGCGCAACTCGCCCGCGTCGTCGTAGTGCTTGCGTATGGCGCGGCGGATGGACACGTGGTCGCTGGCCGACGTCGGGTTCCACGCGATGGACGCGTTGCCGTCATCGTCCACGTGGATCGCGGGATAGAAGGCGCTGATTGAGGTGCCAGGATTGATCGTGCCGTACTGGACGAGTTCGGGACCGTTCTGGCTGACCGGCCAGCCGTTCATGTCGATCTCATACCAGCGCACCTTGGCTTTATTCGGCTCCTGGCCCGGGTTGCCGGGGCCGATGGAGTGCGCCGCCCACGCCGAGCCGTTGCGGTAGACGGGAAACTTGAAGTCCCAGTGGCGGGTCACTTCCGAATTGGCGCCGGGCACATCAATCTTGATGGGCGCG
>CAADHA010000169.1 GCA_900696685.1 uncultured Planctomycetota bacterium | reverse complement strand
GGGTCCGAGTGGGTGCGACCATTCTGGGCATGAGGAGATCGGGCAGATCAGAGCGTACATGGGCGAAGTGGCGGGGGCTGGGCGGATGAGGCTGAAGCGCGGCTCGTTGGGGCTTGCTCTCTGTGCCTTCGGGCCTTGGGTTGGACTGTTTGCCTGGGCCTGCTTGCCTGCGGCTGCGTTTCCTTGTCGGCGCTTGAGAAGAGAAGTGAAGACGCAAGCGTCAGTCTTGCTGCGCTCGACCTGGGGCTGCGGGGGCTTCTCGGTGCTCTCCGTGCCTCTGTGGTGAGATTGATCGATGTTTGCCGGGTCGAACGTCGTGCGCCCGCTTCCTTGCGGGCGCGGCTCGTTGTGGATTGGCTACAGTCCCCGCATGGCGAAAGTGCGTCGGTCATTCGTGTGCAATCAGTGCGGGTCGGTGTCGCCGCGCTGGATGGGCAAGTGTGCTGAGTGCGGGGCGTGGGACTCGCTGGAGGAGGTGGCCGGCTCGGCGGCGGGCGGGGGCGGGGTGGACGGGTCGGGGCAGCGCGATCCGCAGCGCGGGCTGGCGGAGGGGTGGGCGGCCGAGGGGGAGATCGCGGCGGGGAATCCTGAGGCCAAGCGGCTCAATGAGATCGAGCCGCTCGATATGCCGCGGCTGGGCACGGGGATCGGGGAACTGGACCGCGTGCTCGGGGGGGGGCTGGTGCCCGGATCGACGGTACTCATCGGCGGCGAGCCGGGGATCGGCAAGTCGACGCTGATGCTCCAGGCGGCGGGGCGATTGGCGGCCGAGGGACGCGCGGTGCTCTATGTGACGAGTGAGGAAAGCGCCCAGCAGATTCAGATGAGGGCGAAGAGGATAGAGGACCACGGGCGAGGCGCGCGTTCCACGGCGGAGGCGAAGAAGCAAGCGGGCGGCGGTGAACTTTTCATTCTCGCGGACACGAACCTGGCGCGGATATTTGCGCAGGCGGGGCGCATCAGGCCGGCGGTGATGGTGATCGACTCGGTGCAGATGATCTACAACGCGTCGGTGGATGCGTCGCCGGGCTCGATGACGCAGTTGCGGCGGTGCTGCATGGAACTGGTGTTCCTGGCCAAGACGACGGGGATGGCGATCGCGCTGGTCGGGCATGTTACGAAGGACGGGCAGGTGGCCGGGCCGCGGCTGCTCGAGCATCTTGTTGACGCGGTGCTGTATTTCGAGGGGGACCGGTACCACGCGCATCGGATCGTGCGCGGCGTGAAGAACCGATTCGGGACGACGCTGGAGATCGGGCTGTTTGAGATGAGCGAAGCGGGTCTGCGCGAAGTGGTGGACCCGTCGGGAATTCTCAGCAGCGATCCCGCGAGGAACCAGCCGACGCCGGGGAGCGTCGTGGTGCCGGCGATGCAGGGGACGCGGTGTTTCATGGTGGAGGTGCAGGCGCTGACGGCGGCGGGGATTCTCGGGGCGGCCAAGCGGCGCGTGTCGGGGCTTGATGCGAACCGGTTGAGCATGATCCTCGCGGTGCTGGAGCAGCATGGAGGATTACGGCTGGCGGACCAGGACGTGTTCGCGTCGGTGGTCGGCGGCATGCGAGTCGCGGAGCCGGCGGCGGACCTGGGCCTTGCGCTTGCGGTGGCGGGCTCACACCTGCGCAAGCGCATCGAGCCGGCGATGGCGGCTCTGGGTGAGATCGGGCTGAGCGGGGAGGTGCGGCGCGTGAGCCAGATGGAGCAGAGATTGCGCGAGGCGGCGCGCCTGGGGTTCAGGCGGGCGATCGTGCCGGCGGGCGCGGTCGAGGGCGTGCGGGCGGGCGCGATCGGTCTGACGGAGGTGAAGTCGCTGAGCGCGGCGATGGAAGTGCTGAGGTGAAGGGGGGGGCAGAATCAGGCCCGCCCTCGACTGGCCGAACTTTCGATCAGGCGGCTTCGCGGCCGGAAGGATCGGGGGCGTGGGGCGAAGCGAGGGCGAGTGCGGGGCCTTGCGGCGTGCGCTTGATGATGAGTTGCCGTGCTTCGGATGCGACGGGCGTCCACCTGGCGCCGAGGAGGTGGCGGCCGAGGGAGGGATCGAACCGGACGTGGACGATTTCGATGCCGCGGAGGCGGCCGCAATCGTTGGCGCCGAGGAGGAGGACGGCGCCGCGCGTGCCGACGGGGACAGGCTCGGGGCTGAGGATTCCGATGCCGCCGAGTCCGAGGTTGGCGCAGTCGAGGATTTGGGGGGGGGCGGGCCGGCCGTCAGTGATCCACGAGGCGTGGATGCGCTCGGGCCAGGCGTAGCGTTCGTGCGATCGCAGGCCGCGCGGCGAGCAGCCGGAGGGCGCATCGGGGCGGGGTTGATCAGCCGGGTTCATGGCGTCTTCCCATCGCATTGCGGCCGGAGTCCGTTGCGCCGCGGGCGCCGGCGGCGCGGCGGCGGCGGGAGAGGTCGCGTCGGCTGCGGGGCTGGCCGACGGCGAGGCGCGGTCCGTCGGGCGTCATCTCGACTTCCATGTTGGGCATGCCCATCGGCTCGGAGACCCAGCGCGCACCGACAAGGTGCAGCATCGAGCCGATGAGATAGCGGCAATGCATGACCTCGACGTAGCGGAGCGCGGTGCGATCCTGCGCATCGACAAGAAGGACGACGCCGAGCGTGTCGGGATAGACCATGTTGGGGCAAAGGAGGCCGATGCCTCCGGCGCTGAGGTCGGTGGTGCTGATGGTGATGGGCTTGCTCAGTCCGGTGGGCTGGAGCCAGCAGACCTGCACCCAGTGGCGCCACTCGTAGCGATCATGCCTTCGATCGCAACCAACGAGGTGCGGCAGAGCGCCGAGATTATGGGCCAGGTCGCTGGACACGGTCTGCGTTCCCTTCCGATGGGTCAGGGGGCCGGCACACTGCACGTTTGTCGCACGGAAGGTGGGCGCACTTGAAGGCGAGACCCGACGTCAACGGCGTTCGCGGCGGAAGTCCGCAACAGGCCGCAGAGTCGGCCCGGCTTCCCGGTTACTTGCGCGTGAGGGTTTCAGGTTCGAACTCGAGGCGTGGTCCGGATTGGGATTCGGTGATCCTGACGAGCGGGGCGTTCTCGGGCGTGGGCACCCAGCGGCAGCCGATGACGTGGGCCTTCTGCAGGGGGTCATAGCGGCCGTGCATCACTTCGATCCAGCGCACGGAGCGCTGGCCGGACTTGTCCGTGAGGAGGACGGCCGCGAGACGATGCTGGTAGACCCACGACGCCGAGAGCAGGGCGATGCCGCCGGCGCTGAGGTCCTGCGTGCGCACGGCGATGGATGAGCCGTAGAAGTGCTCTTCAAGCCAGAGGACCTGCACGGTGGCCTTCCACTGGTAGCGATCGTGCCGGCGTTTGCCGGCGCCCTGGGGGGTGGAAGCGTCATTACGGCATTCGGGCTGGTGGCTGGAACTCATCGGCCTCGATCCTCTCGCGCTGAGGCTGCGCAAGGTGCGCGGCCGCCCGATTCAGATCGGCAGGATCAGCCTCGCGGTTTGCGGACGGGGGGTCACTGATGGATGTTTCGTTGCCGGGTAGAATGGCCCGACTCGCCCGCCGCCGGAGGCCGCCGCGATGACCATGACGATCGAACAGGCGCGATCGCTGATGCACGAGTGGGTGGCGTCACCCGCCCTGCGGCTGCACATGGAGTGCGTGGCGTGCTGCATGGCGTCGTACGCCCGGGAACTTGAGCCGGCGGAGGTTGATCGGTGGATCATCGCCGGCCTGCTGCACGACTTTGATTACGAGAAGCACCCGTCGCGAGAGGAGCATCCCTTTGTTGGCGTGCGGCACCTTGAATCGCTCGGAGTGGATGAGGAGATCAGGCGGGCGATCCTGGGGCACGCAGAGTACAGCGGCACTCCCCGCGACTCGGCGATGGCGCGGGCGCTCTTCGCGGTCGATGAACTCGCGGGCTTTATCGTGGCGTGCGCCCGGGTCAGGCCCGGCGGCGTATCGGACATGCGGGCATCGAGCGTGAAGAAGAAGCTCAAGGACAAGGCTTTCGCCGCGGCCGTCAGCCGCGCCGACATCGAAACCGGCATCGGCGAGCTGGGCGTGGACCGCGATGCGCACATCCAGCGGTGCATCGATGCGCTCGCGGCGGAGGCGCCGAGGCTGGGGTTGTGAGCGGGAGGCGGCGCGCCGGCCGTCAGGGCGCATGGGGTCCGGAAGCGGACGGCGCGGCAGGAGGCGGCGCGGCAGGAGGCGGCGGCGCCGCGCGTCCCGCCACGATCCGGGCGATGCGGCGCGCATGGTCGTAGAGGTTGCGGATCTGCGTGGCCAGGTCCGCTTCGAGCCGGAAGGTGCGAACGCGATTCGGCTCGTCGGCGACGAGGCGGCGCTGGAGGTGGGCGTGGATGGACTCGGTCATCAGCGCCACCTCCTCGTGCCGGTTCATCACTTCCGCCGCCCGGGCCGCATCGCGTTCGACGACGGCCTTGACCGCGCTTTGCATTGCGGCCGTCACCGCGTGCTGAAGAGGCAGGAGCGCCCGCATCGTCTCGTCGCTGATCCTCAGGCCGCGCTCGATGCGCTTGCGCCCGTGCATGACGAGGTTCATGGTGATGACGTCGGCGGTGGCTTCGAGGTGATTGGCGACGGCGAGGAGGTCTTCCATCTCCTGCGACTCGTCGCGGTTCAGCGCGGCGGTCGCCAGTTGGCGCGTGTAGGCAATGACGGCGTCATAGAGCGCGTCAATCTCGTCATCCATCGACTCGAGCCTCGCCAGGTCCTTCACATCACCGCGCATCACGACCGGCGGGGCGATCTCGATGAGGCGCACGACGGACTCGCCGAGGTGCCCCAGTTCAAGGCGGACCTGTGCAAGCGCCAGCGACGGGGTCTCGAGGAAGACCTTGTCGAGGTAGCGGGGCGCGGCCTTGCCGGTGTCCGGCTCGACGGGGGCCGGCTTCGGCGGGGCGATGCGCTGCGCGAGGCGCGCGATCGGACCGGCGAACCAGATCAGCACAAACGTGTTGAGCACGTTGAAGATGGTGTGGGCGTTGGCGATCTGACGCGGGGTTTCCGCCGCGAGGCGTGCCGTCCCTTCCAGCGAAAACGACCGGGGCGAAACCGACCGCGAGAGGTCGGCGAGTTGATCGACCAGGCCGATCCACAGCGCCACGCCGATCAGGTTGAAGAGAAGGTGAACGACGGCGGCCTGCACGGCCTCCCGCGGGCGGCCGATCGCCGCGAGCAGCGCCGTCGAGCAGGTGCCGATGTTGGCGCCGAGGGTGAGTGCGATGCCGGCCTCGAGTGTAACCAGACCTTGCGACGCAAGCATGATCACGACGCCCGCCGCGGCGGCCGAACTCTGCACCACGGCCGTGAACACCGCGCCCGCGAGCACCGCCGCCAGCGGATTGTCCATCCGGCTCATCAGATCAATGAAGACAGGATCGTCGCGCAGGGGGCGTGTGACGCCGCTCATCAGGTCCATGGCGAGGAAGATCAGCCCGAGTCCGAGCAACATCGAGCCGGCCTGACGCAACCGGTCGTGGCGCGTGGCCTCGCGCAGGAGGAACCCCGCGGCGATGATCGGCAGGGCGAACTGCGTGATCCGGAAGGCGATGACCTGGGCCGTCACCGTCGAGCCGATGTTGGCGCCCATGATCACGCCGACAGACTGAGGCAGAGTCATCACTCCAGCGCTGATGAAGCCGACGATGAGAACGGTCGTGACGGTGGAGGACTGAATGATCGCGGTGACGACGGCGCCGACGGCAACACCACGCAGGCGATTGGTGGTGAGCGTGGCGAGGAGGCGCTTCATCCCCGCGCCTGCGGCCGAGCGAAGGGCCTCGGACATCAGCGCGATGCCGAAGAGAAAGAGCGCCAGCCCGCCGAGGAGGTTGACGACGAGAAGCGGTATGTCCACGGAAGCATGGGACGCCGCGGGCATGGCCAGACCATAGTAAGTACGGTGCGTTGCGTCCCGCAGGTGAGCGAGAAGCCGGGAGCGGGCCGTCGCTGAATGAAGCGGCCCGTCTGTTCTCCGCGACGGGCCGGGCGCGATATACTCTGGCCATGAGGCGGCGACGTGGCGATGACCTGCCGATGTGTCATGGGCGCGGGGCGGCGGCCGCGGCAGCGCTGCTCGGCGCTCTGGTCGCGATAACGGCGCTGCTCCCTGCGTGCTCCAAGCCTCTATTCCCCGATAACACCTACCGGACACAGTACGATCACTACGATCGTCTGCGCGGGCAGTTTGTCGAGCCGAGGCAGACGGACGCGTATGGGAGACCGGTGCCCTCCTTGCGTGAACGCCTCAAGCCGCGCTGAGCATGGCAGCGCAGAGCCTGCGGGCGGCCGTGCGACCTGACGGTCTGGGCCGCCTGAAGCGGCGGTGTCGCCCGACAATCGGGCAAAATCACAAAGTTTTTTCTCTTCAGGGGACGATACTTGTTCCGTCACCTGAATTGATGGGGTACACTGTTCGTGTCCATGCTTCCGGCCAGCCGTTTCAACTTCGCTTCGCGGCCGCATCGCCGCGCCGTCACGGTCTGGAGCGCCTTCGTGGCGACGATGACGGTGGTGGGCGGCCTGCTGATTCTCAGCGATCCGGCGCCGGCGCCGCGCCTGGGCAGCGGCCGGCCCGCGCTTGATCTCAACGTCAGCGCGCGGCCGATCGGGACAATCTTCGACACGGCCGCACCCGTCAAGCGCGACCAGTGGGTCGAGATCATCATCCACGACTCGGGCAGCCAGCACGGCACGGTCGAAAGCCTGGCCCGGGAGGCCCAGTCGCAGGGACTCAAGGGCCTGGGCTATCACTTCGTGATCGGCAACGGCAACGGGATGGGCGACGGCGACCTGCATGTCGGATACCGCTGGAACGAACAACTCCCGGGCGCGCATCTTGCCGGCCCTGACGCAGACTGGCACAACCTGCACAGCATCGCGATCTGCCTCGTGGGCAACGGCGAGGTCGCGGATTTCACTCCCCGGCAGATGGACCGCCTCGTCGCACTGGTTCGGGGCCTGCAGGAGGAGTTGAACATCGGCATCGAGCGCGTCCTGCTCAACTCCGCGCTCAGTGACCGACCCAGCCCCGGGCGCCGGTTTCCGGAGCAGCGCTTCCGGGACCAACTTCGTCTGAACGGCTGAGCCGGCGACGACGTAGCCATCTATAATCCGGCCCGTGTCGAGAAGGAGGCGGTTCCCTGGCACAGGGATCACGCCAGGTCGTGAGTTTGGGATCAAGTTGTGCCCGAATGGGACCGATCCGAGAGGTCGGGCGTCGAGGTCATGGTGCCTGTTCGCTTGACCGGACATGCGGCCCGGCGTTAATGCCCGTGGGCAGGGTTGAGACGTGAACCAGTCTGTGGTACAGCGAGATTGCACCGTGGCCCCCGGGTCTGAAATCGCAGGCTTCCGCGTCCTCAAGGACCTCGGCACCGGGGCCGCGTCGTTCCTTTACCTCGTTCAGGATCCCCGGTCCAAGCAGATCTGGGCCCTCAAGCACGTCCGCAAGGAAACCGAGAAGGACCAGCGCTTCCTCGACCAGACCGAAGTCGAGTACTCGGTCGGTACGCAACTCAACCATCCGAACGTCCGCCGCGTCGAGCGGCTCATCAAGAACCGCCGGGTCCTTCGCGTCTCGGAGATGTTCCTGCTGCTCGAACTCGTGGACGGGATCGCGCTGGACAAGGAGCCTCCGGCGACGTTCCTCGAGGCGGCGGACATCTTCACGCAGGTCGCGGACGGATTGATGTATATGCACAGCCGCGGCTTCGTCCACGCCGACATGAAGCCCAACAACGTGATCGTGACGGACTCGGGCCAGGCGAAGATCATCGACCTCGGACAGTCGTGCAGCATCGGGACAATCAAGGAGCGCATCCAGGGAACGATGGACTACATCGCGCCTGAGCAGGTTCACCGCCGCGCCATCACGCCCGCCACCGACGTGTACAACCTCGGCGCCACGATGTACTGGTGCGTCACCGGACGGCACATTCCGACGGCCATGACCGACCGCACGGGCCTGGGCGTCGCCAAGGACGATCATCAGATCGACCGCCCGATTCCGCCCATCGAGATCAAGCCGAACATCAGCCGCGAATTCAGCGACCTGATCACCGAATGCGTGGACCCCGATCCCGAGCGCCGGCCGACGATGGAGCAGGTGCGCAACCGGCTCCAGGTGATCCACCTTCGGCTCGAGACGGCCGAGCGTCGTGCGAACGGCTTTGCGCCCCCCCCCTCGACGGGCGGGTGATCTTCCTTTCATCCGGCCGGGCCGCCCGCATGGACGGCGGCCGGACGCACCTCATCGGCCTCAACGCGCATTCATCAGGCCCGGCCGCGGACCTGGATCGGCGCGACGATCGAACTACACATGGCCGATCACGCGAGGAATCCGGCGATGCGCTGCGCCAGTTGCGGCGCCTCGGACTTGTCGAGCGTGCGCGCGGGCCAGTGATGGGGCAGGCCTGAGCCGTCGGCGTACCTGGGGATGATGTGAAAGTGGACGTGGGGAATGGCCTGGCCGGCCCCGCGGCCGTTGTTCTGCAGGACGTTGTACGCCGGCGCGCCCGTCGCCCTGATCACCGCCGCGGCGATGCGCGGCAGCGCTCGCCCCAGCGCCGCTCCGACCTCCTCGGGCAACTCCTCCAGCCGCTCGTAGCGCACGCGCGGTATCACCAGCGTGTGTCCCCGGCTGAGGGGATTGATGTCCAGGAAGGCGAAGATGTGCTCATCTTCGTAGACGCGGTAAGACGGGATCTCGCCCCGGGCGATGCGCTCGAAGAGAGTATCGAGATCGGACATGGCGAACCTCCGGTTTCGGCGTGTTGCTGATAGATGAGGATACCCCCAGACCTCTAGAATGGCCCATGCAGCGGGTGGAACAGACGGCGTCGGACGACGCGCGGCCTCGCGTCGTGCTCCTCGGCGCCAGCAATCTCACGCTGGGCATCTCGACGATCACGCAGATGGCGCGAGCGCAGGTCGGCCGGCCTTGCGACATGCTCATCGCGCTGGGGCACGGCCGATCATTCGGTCAGTGGAGCAGCGTTCTGGGGCGCCGCCTGCCGGGCATCCTCGAGTGCGAACTCTGGAGGGCGCTGGAAGCGGGCAAGCCCGCGCCGACGTGGGCCCTCATCACCGACGTCGGCAACGACATCGCCTACGGCGTCGACCCCGAGACGCTCGCCCGCTGGCTGGCGGAGGCCGTGTCGCGCCTGCGCGCGGCGGACAGCCGCATCGTGATGACGGCCCTGCCGGTCGAGAGCCTGCGGCGCCTCGGCCGCCGGCGCTTCGAATTGTTCCGCCGCCTCTACTTTCCGTTGCGCCCTTTCCGCCTCGAGCAGTTGCACGAGCACGTGGAATCGCTCGACGGCATGATGCGCCGGATGACGCACGGCGGGTGCGTCGCACTGGCTGAACAGCGCGGCGCGTGGTACGGCTTTGATCCGATCCACCTGCGCGCGCGGCATTGGAACGAAGCCTGGTCGCACGTCCTGTCGCATTGGGAGCCGGGAAAGGCGAAGGTGCGCCTTCGCGCCGGCACCAGGCCCCAGCGCTGGCTCTCGCTCCTGACGGCCACTCCCGCCGAGCGCATCCTCTGGGGCCTCTCCCAGGGGGCGGTCCAGCCGGCTCGCACCTGGCGCGACGGAACGACGCTGTCGTTCTATTGATGATTGCGGTTTCGGCACGAGTCGCGGCTTTGCCTCGATCCGATCACGACTCGCGGCGGTTGCCGGTGTACCTGGGGTTCGGTATGATGGCCGCCGGTGGATGCGCTGCACTGCTCCAATTTCCTGCGCCGGATGACCCTTGCCGCGGCGGCGGCTCTGCTGCTCGTGCCTTCGGGCCGCGGCGCGCGGGCCGGCGCGGGCACATCGGCCGCCGCCATCGCACTCACGACCGCTGAAAACGCGATCTCCGCGCAGCCGGTCGGGATCGGGAACGCCTCGCGCCTGCTCTCTCAGGACGGCGTGGGGCTGGCGGCCGTCGAGGGCGAGGCCGTTCTGCACGCCCTGCGCGCCACGATCTGGCGCGAGGGCGACGTTCAGAGGCTGTACCTCGAAGGATGGGTGACGGCCGAGGTCGGGCCTTACCACTTCGCCGCCCAGAGCGCCGTTGCGTGGGTGATCCGCCGGAATGAGGAAGAGGGCGTGGTCAGCGAGGTGGCGCTCTATCTCGATCGGGTCAGCGCCGTCAACCGCCCCTCGGGCATGACCTCCGAAGGCGATGAACTGCTGGTGACGGCGGCGATCCTGGGCCCGGTGCGCCTGCGCTGTGACGAGTTCAACGAGCAGATCGAGACGATCCCGTCGCCCGTGCTCGAGCGAGGCGAGGCGAGGCTGCTCGAGCACCTGCGGCGCGCGGCCGCGCGGGACGAGGAGGCCGGACCGAAGATCGAGCGCATCGCGCCGCCGCCCCCCCCCGCACTGATCGATCTGCCCCGCCCGCCCGGCGAGACAGCGCCCCCCGACCCGTTCCGCCCGCAGGTCGGCATCCCGCCCGAGGCGGTCATCGCCTTCCGCATGGACGGGCGCCTCGAATACCGCGTGAGCGAGGATGGAGCCGAGGGCACGATCACGCTGCGCGACAACCTCGTCGTGCAGTACCTCGAGCTGAGCGTGCGGCCCGGCGAGCGCGAGCCGCGCCAACTCACGCTCACCGCCGACCGGGCGGTGCTCTTCACCGATCCGATTGCGCCCGAAGACCTGGCGAGGCAGCAGATCTCGTCGGAGATGGTGCGGGGCATCTATCTCGAGGGCGACGTGGTGGCGACGGACGGGAAGTACACGATGCGCGGCCCGCGCGTCTACTACGAGTTCTCGACCAACCGCGGGATCGTGCTCGACGGCGTCGTGCACACCTACAACGCGGACGCCCGCGTCCCGATCTACATGCGCGCCGAGGAGATCCGCCAGACGACGCGGCACGAATGGCAGGCCGACCGCGTGCGCCTTTCGACGAGCGAGTTCTACACGCCGCACGTCAGCATCGGCGCGGGGACGGTGACGCTTCAGAAGCGAGAGGACCCGGTGACGCGCCAGTCGGAGGATTACGTGAAGGTGCGCGACGCGACGCTGCGCGTCGGGGAGGCGCCGATCTTCTGGGTGCCGGGCTACAAGGGGCGCGTCGAACAGTTTCCGCTGAGGCGCCTGACCTTCGGCGGCAACAGCCAGAACGGCGCCACGTTCAAGAGCGAGTGGGACCTGCTGAGTCTCATGGGCCTGGAAGTCCCCGCCGGCAACGACGCCGGACTCCTCCTCGACTACTACAGCGAGCGAGGGCCGGCGGCCGGCGTCGACGCCGTCTACCGCACGCGCGACGCCCGCGGCCGATTCTTCGCCTGGACCATCTTCGACGACGGCGAAGACAAACTTTCCTCCGGCGCCAAGCGCGACGTCGAGGAAGACCTGCGCGGCATCTTCACCTGGTCCCACATGCACCGCCTGCCCGACGACTGGACCGTCATCGGCGAACTCTCCTACCTCTCCGACCCCAACATCGTCGACTCGTTCTTCGAAGGCGATGCGGATGAGCGGCGCGAGTACCAGACGCGCCTCTACGCCAGGCAGCAGCGCGACAACTGGGCCTTCGAGGCCTTCGCCAAGTACGACCTCAACGACTTCATCGCCAACGAGGACCTCCTCCAGTCGCAGGGCTACCTCGTCGAGAAGATGCCCGAGATCGGCTATTACCGCTACGCGGATTCGCTCTGGAGCGGCAAGGTCTCGTGGTCGAGCGAGTACCAGTTGAGCCGCATGAGGCTGAGTTTCCCGAGGCACACGCTCGAGGAGATCGGCCAGGGCCGCGCGGGCTTCGGCATTCCTTCCTCGACCAACCTCTCGACGGCCGCGCTGCTGGCGGGCTACCAGGAGAAGTACGTCGATCGGTTCACGACGCGCCAGGAACTGGCGATGCCCATGCAGGCCGGCATCTTCCGGATCGTTCCTTTCGTGGTCGGTCGGTTCACGGCCTACGACAACGACTTCGACGAGTTCAACGCGGCCAGCGAGGCGATCCGCTGGTTCGGCGGCGGAGGCGTGCGCGTGGCGACGCAGTTCTCGCGCGTGGACAACACGGTCAGCAGCCGCCTGCTCGACCTGCACCGCATGCGGCACATCATCGAGCCCAGCGTCACGCTCTTCTCCGCCGACTCCGACGCGGGCGTCGGCGATTACCCGATCTACGACCTCGATATCGAGGGGATCTCGACCGGCACGCTGATGCGCGTCGGCCTGCGCAACACGTGGCAGACCCAGCGCGGCGGACCGGGGCGATGGCGCAGCGTCGACGTCCTCACCGTCGACACCGACGTCGTCCTGCACACCTCCGAGACGCAGGGCGACTACTCCATCCCGCGCTACTTCGACTATCGGCCGGAACTCTCTCGCTTCGGCGACCACTTCGCCGGCGACTTCCTCTGGCTGGTGAGCGATCACTTCGCCATCGCGGGCAACCTCATCTACGACCTCAACGAGAGCGCCGTGGCGCGGAGCGCGCTGGGCTACCGCCTCGACCATTCGCGCGACCTCTATTCCTACACCGACCTGCGCTACGCCGATGCGGACGACTCGACCCTGCTGAGCCGCGGCCTGGGCTACACCGTTTCGCCTCTGTACCTGTTCCGGGGTTCGGTGACGTTCGACCTCGACCGCGACGAGTCGCAGACGACGAACGTGGAACTGATCCGCAAGACGCCGCAACTGGACATTATCATCGGCGTGAGCCACAACCAGTACCGTGAAGATACGACGGTGAGCCTGAGCATCTCACCCCGAGGCACGGCGGGCCGGCGCTACGGCGGAATCCTCAACCCGCGCGACGAGGATCGCTGAGCGATCCGACGGCGGCGCGATGGCGTTGCACATCAGCGGCGCGCAGCACGACGCCATGCCATCCGGTCAAACGGAGCATCATCGGGCCAACTCACGCCGCAGCGCGCTGCGTGCGGCCGCGAATCGGCTCCACGCGCGTGTGAATGACCGGGTCGGGCGGTTCCTGCGCGGCCGACTCCTCGCCCGCGTGGAACTGCACCGCCACCGATTGCGTGTAACGGTCGATCGCCCTCACGCGCACGCCTCGCGACTCCACGGCGTCGTCGAGCGAGAGAAGGCGCCGCACCTCCTCCTCGGCCTCGATGACCACCTCCAGCCGATCTCCGCTGAAGACCGGCAGCGTGCGCTGCACCTTCAGCAGCGCTCCGCCCGCCGAGATGTTGCATGTCTGGGCGGCGTGGTAGCGCTGCGCCCTCGGGTCGAAGACCTTGGCGGGGCGCACGACCTGCATGCGCTCGCTGGTGCGGCGTTCGGAACGGGTCTGCGGACTCTCTTCCATGGCGCGATCCCCCTGAAGGCGGGTCCATCCACACCTGCGTTTATCGGATCGCAGAGGGGGCGACTTGCGGCGATTTCCGGGACCAGGGTAATGGGAGCGAATCGCCGATGCCCTCCGAGGTACGCTGGCGAATCCTCATCCCCGCCAGGCAGGCCGAGCGGTCAACACCGCTCGGGGCGTTGCGACTGCACGGGAGGCGGCGCGGGCGGCGGACTCGGCGGACTCGCCGGAGAGACAAGGTCGGCCGGCAGGTCCAGGCCGCATTCCGGACACCGCGGCTTGCTCAGGCCCCGCGCCGGAAAGCCGCAGGCCGGGCACTCGCCCGATCGCGGCATGGGGAGCATCCACAGCACCAGCCAGCGGTTGAACACGAGCAACACAAGGCCCGTTCCCGCCAGCCATGCACCTTTCATGATGCGGCTCCAGTAGTAGGAAAAGTCAAACAGGTCGCCGTCGCTCAGCCCCTCGAGAAGCCACGATGACCACGGCCAGAGGGCGAGGATGAAACACGGCAGACTGAGCAGGCGGATCAGCCCCCGCAGGAAGTGCCGCTGCACAATGATGTCGCGGACTCCGGGAATCATGCAGCGCTTATCTTGCCCGCGACCGGCCGCAAGTCCAGCAACGGCCGCGGAGCGCCGTCCAGGCCGAAGCGAAAGCGTGGTTGGGCGGATCGGCTCGGCGCAGCCGCCGATCTCTCTTGTGGCTTCGCTCTCCCGTTCCTTGCCGGCGCTGCGGGCTGCGGTTCGGATATCAATTCCCGAACAGATCGCGCTGCGCGAACATGCCCTTGCTCTCGAACCACGCCAGAGCCTCGTCGACGGTGCGGAAGATGCGCGTGGCAGTCTCGGTGATGAAAGGCGAGGGGTTTTTGGCCGGCTTCCAGACGACGTAGACCTCTTTGGTGTGCTCGAAGGCGTGATGCAGTTCGCGCTCCACGCCGCTGCTCAGGCCTGGGATGCCGCCGGGCAGTTCGGGGATGAGCGAAACGATCATGTCGGCCTGGTCGATCAACTTGAAGTCGCGCATGTAGATCTGCCCGTCCACGTCGCCGGCGATGTCGAGCACCTGCCGGACCGGCACGCGGATCGGTTCGTCGCTGACTCGGCGTCCGCCGAAGGAGTGCGGCTCGACTTCGAGGAAGTCGCGCCCCTCGCGCGCCGCCGCGATCGCACGCTCCAGCAGCAGTTTCTCATCGACGTCGCCGGGGTCGAAGGTGATGAAATGCCTGGCGAGTTCGACGCGGAAGCGGTCGATCTCCGCGAGCACCTCGGGCATGTCGAAGACGTGGCTCATCGGGAAACTCGGGTATACCTTGCGCATGTCGCCCCGGGTGATGAGTTGCACGCATGAGCGCACCGTGTCCTGGTGCCGGCCGCGCGCGAGAATGTAGAAGCGTTCACGGCATCCGACGGCCTGGGCCATGAGTTCGGTCGCGAGGATCTCCTCCTCGCGCCAGACCATGCAGTCTTTCATGGTCGCGTCGATGTCGTGCTCACGGTGCAGGCGGTGGTGCACCACCTCGATGTTGTCCACGAGGCAGATGAACATGTCCGGTTCGAGCGCCTTGATCTGGTCGAAGTCGAAGGCGGAGAAGAGGCCATGGCGCCAGCGGAACGTCGCATGCGTGTTGACGATGAGGTGGCGCGACGAGGCGGCGAGGCTGATGATGTCCTTGAAGACGCTGCGGCGCAGTGCGTGCAGGCGGCTCAGCGGAAGGTCGAGGATGCGGCCGGGACGCACGTCGGGCGCCTCGGCGTACATCATGTCGCCGACGTGGAAGAGGTCGATGCCCACACCCTGTTCACTTGAAAGGCGCTTGACGGCGTCGAGGTACTCTTTCTTGTTCATCCCGACCTGGCCGGTCACGATGGCCCGCATGGGCGGATTCTAGGGGGAGGCCTGGGGGCTTGAGGCGTGAAGCGCCAACAGCCCACGGCGGAAACCGCGGGTTGCCCGCCGGGCGATCTACCTCTCGTCCTCACCTTCGCGTTCGCGCGGCGCACCGGCGTTGGGAGGGTCGGCTTGAGAGGTTGTGGAAGCGCCCGCAGTGGCTTCACGGATTTCGAGATGCCTGATCTGCCCGCCGAGGTGGCCGGTCCAGCCCATGAGGCCCGCCGTGCCGCCGGTGAAGAGAAGGGCGACGATCGCCAGGGGCAGACGGAACTTTTCGGCGTTGCGGCAGAAAAGCCAGCCGAGCAGGGCGACGACGCCCGCCGCCTGGAAGCAGTAGTGCGCCTTCTCCGCCCACTGCTCGTGGTCGCGGATGACGGCTCTGAGGTCCACGTCTTCGAGGATGAGCCGCTCGCGCACATTGCCGCGGAAGTCTTCGACGACGTGCTCGGCCTTCTCGCCGCTCAGGAAGGCCGGCCAACTCAGCACGGCCCCGATGACGATCATTTCGAGGGCGAACTTGAGGCGGGCCGGACTCTTCGTCACCAGTGCAAAGAGCACGAGCAGGACGGAGATGACGGCAAGGGCGATGGGCAGATGGACCGAACCGAGGTGAACCCAGGCGCCGTTCATGGAGCGGACCTTCCTTTCATGCGGCCCGGCGGCGGGGCCGCACGCGGTTCATCAGCATAGCCCGCGCGCGGCGCGGCGGAGGTCATCGGGCGTGTTGACCTGCGCGATCTGCGGCCAGTCGGATGGGGCCGGCAGGTCGAGGTGTTCGGATGCTCCTATCAACTCCTGTGCCGCGAGAGAGCGATCATTGAGCCGACGCTGAATCGGCGCGAGCAGATCGACGTGGTAGAGGCCGGGGAAAGGGTGGCGCCGCCCGGCGTCGCGGAAACAGATGATGCGTGCACGGCCGCCGGCGGCCGCGAGGAGTTGCTCGATCCACGCCGGCTCGATGCGCGTCATGTCGCATGTGAGAAGAGCAAGCCAGCCGGGAAACGGACACTCGCCCCGCTTTCCGGTGCGGGCGGCGCACGATTCGATCAGGTCGAGCATCGCCGCTTCGAGCCCGGCGAGGGGGCCGAGGCCCGGGCGGCGGTCGGCGATGGTGCGCAGGCCGAGGTCGGCGTAACGGTCGGCCGCGTCAGCGACGACGGCGATGCCCGCCGCGACCGGCGCCGCCTGCCGCGCCAGGCGCACGATGAGCGCCTCGCCGTCGAGCAGCGCCCGCGCCTTGTCGCTGCCGAAGCGCGAACTCCTTCCACCCGCGAGGATGTAGACGGGCAGCCGATTCATGAGTCAGTACGGCCGCAATGACGCACAGGAGACGCAAAAGGGTGGAAGAGGATGACTTCGCTCTGTTCGCACGCGCGGGAGATCACTCTTGCCTGGTTCGATTCTTCGGCAGTCGCTGGAATCTCGCGTTCGCGGGCATGAAAGAGAACTCCAACGCCCTCCCTTTGCGCCATCTGTGCCTCTTTGCGGCTGTGCTCTCACCCTGTGTGCCCCCTTCGTATCCTTGTGTCCTTCGTGGTGAGTGAACCGGCACACTCCTCACACGCCGCGGGCAAACTGCTCGTGCGCCCACGACCATGCGGCGACGGTGCGCGGCAGGCCGCAGGTGTTCATCGCGAGGAGGATGGCCTGCTCGATCTCCACTTTCGTCGCACCGGCCTGCATGGCCCGCCGGACGTGGCTGCGCAGGGCGGAGTCAAGCCCGGCCCCGAGGCAGATGCCGATCTTGATCAGCGCGCAGGTCTTCCCATCGAGCGGCCCGGCCTTCTCGACGGCGCGGGCCACGCGCTCGTGCGCTTCGCCCAGCGCGGGGTACTTCGTGATGAAATCCTTGAAAGTCTGCGGGACGCCTGCGCTGCCCTTTGACTTCTTCGACGACGGCTTCTTCGCGGATGATCGTTTCGTCATTTGCGTGCTCCTGTTGCAGCCACTGCGGATCGTGCGTTCGCATTCTATTGCACGGGCGGGGCGAGAGCGAAGGCCGGCGGCGCGATCCGGCGGCTTCCGCCGCCTGCCGTCGCGCCGAACGCGTACGAACCCGCCTCGACGCTCCCCAATGAACCGCGCCACCGACCCCCATACACTGGACCCATGCAGTATGGCTTTGTTATCAATCACGACGACTGCATCGGCTGCCACGCCTGCACCGTGGCGTGCAAGGCGGAGAACACCGTGCCCGTCGGCGGCTTCCGCACCTCGGTCAAGTACACCGAGGTCGGCCTCTTTCCCGACGTCCGCCGCATGTTCCTCGTGCAGCGGTGCAACCACTGCACCGAGGCGCCGTGCGTAACCATCTGCCCCGTCAACGCCCTCGAGAAGCGCCGCGACGGCATTGTCGATCTCGACCGCGACGCCTGCATCGGCTGCCGGGCGTGCATGCAGGCGTGCCCGTATGACGCGATCTATCTCAACGAGGACCTCGGGGCGGTTGAGAAGTGCCACTACTGCGCGCATCGCATCGAGAAGAACCTTGAGCCGGCGTGCGTGAACGTCTGCCCCGTCGGGGCGATCGTTTCCGGCGACCTGCACGACCCGGCCTCGCGCATCTCGCTGATGGTTCTCAACCACGAGACGAAGGTGCGCCGCCCCGAGCAGCGCACGGGGCCGAACGTGCGCTACATCGGCGCGTCAGATGTGGCGCTGCGGCCCGGCAGCGCCGAGCGGCCGGAGATGTACCTCTGGAGCGACCGCCCGCCGCACAAGCGCGAGCCCTGGCCGGCCTCGGCGCCGACGACGCCCCACGCGCGGACCGTGCTCGACGCGGGGCACAAGGTCGAGTGGGGCTGGCCGGTGGCGCTCTACCTCGTCACGAAGGGAGTCGCAGCCGGAACGGGCATTCTGGCGCCTTTCGCGCGCATCCTCGGCCTCGAATACGGCAGTTGGGCGCAGCGGTTCATGCCCGAGATCGTCTCGCTGCTCTTCACGCTCATCACCTGCGCCCTGCTGGTCGAAGACCTCGCCAAGCCGATGCGCTTCTATCGCATGGTCACGCGGCCGAACTGGAACAGTTGGCTTGTCAAGGGCGGGGTGATCCTCGGCGTGTACCTCGTTACGACCCCGCTTGCGATCCTGCTGCGCTGGATGGAGATGGATGCGGCGGCCAACGTCGTGCGCTGGATCAACGTGCCCATCGCGCTGGCGGTGGCGGGGTACACGGCCTTTCTGTTCGCGCAGTGCAAGGGGCGCGACCTGTGGGAAAGCAAGTGGCTCCTGCCGCACCTCATCGCGCAGGCCATCATGCTCGGCACCGCTGTGTTCATTGCCTTTCAACCTGGCGCCTGGCAGGTCTTCGGCCAGACAGATGTGATGGTTCGACTGGTGCTCCTCGCGTCGATCTGGTCGCACGTGCTGCTGGCGCTCAATGAACTCAAGGGCGCGCACGGCACCGACAACGCGCGCCAGGCGGCGGGATTCCTTGGTATAGTGCGCCTCGGGCCGCTTCCATGCTTCTGGACTTCGTTCATCGTCCTCGCCGGCGTCAGCGGACTGGCATGGGTGCTGCCCGGAGTGATGATCGGCGTAGTGCTCGTCGGATTGTATTTATATGAGTACGCCTTCGTGCGCGCCGGCCAGTTGCCGCCGCTTTCGTAGTTGAATGAGGCGAAGACGCAAGCGGCGTGCGGGTGCAAGTGAACGGCGGGAACCGCAGTGCGATGAGGGCGGGGCGATGCGGCGCGAAGGGATGGAGTGAACAACGTGCGATCACACGATCCTGAGACAATGACGACGACGCCGCTTGAGTCCTTTCCACCGATGGACCGGTGGGATGACTGGGTGGAGTACGACCCCGCGGCGTGGCCGCGCAAGGTGGAGAAGCGCTACGTGCTTGTGCCCACGACGTGCTTCAACTGCGAGGCCGCGTGCGGGCTGGTGG
Organism: uncultured Planctomycetota bacterium; assembly: GCA_900696685.1. GTDB lineage: Bacteria > Planctomycetota > Phycisphaerae > Phycisphaerales > UBA5793 > UBA5793. The sequence continues at coordinate 52,024 of CAADHA010000169.1, read as the reverse complement.
CGTATGTCGAGAAGGGCGCGGGAAGCGAAGACGCAAGCCAGGGCGCCTCGCGTGGAACGCCGCTTGCGTCGTCGCCTCGAAGCGCCGCGTCTTCACTTCCTCAACTGAAAATCACCAAACTCGAAGGCAACCCCCACCACCCCGCCTCGCGCGGAAGGAACTGCGCCAAAGGCCCCGCGACGCTCAACCAGGTGCAGGATCCCAATCGCATTCTCTTCCCCCTCAAGCGCGTCGGGCCGCGCGGCTCGGGCCAGTTCGAGCGCACGACGTGGGATGAGGTGCTCGACACCTTCGCCGCCCGCATCCGCACAGCGCTCATCGAGGACCGCCGCACGGAGATCATGTACCACGTCGGCCGGCCGGGGCACGACGGTTACATGGACCGCGTCCTCCAGGCGTGGGGAGTGGACGGGCACAACTCGCACACCAACGTGTGCTCCTCGGCGGCACGCGTGGGCTACGCGCTGTGGTGCGGCGCCGACCGCCCCTCGCCCGATCACGCCAACGCGAAGTTCATCCTCATGCTCTCATCTCACCTCGAAACCGGGCACTACTTCAACCCGCACGCGCAGCGCATCATCGAAGGCAGGAACCGGGGAGCGAAGATCTGCGTCATCGACGTGCGCCACTCCAACACCGCCTCAATGGCCGACCACTGGCTCGCGCCCTGGCCGGGCACCGAGGCGATGCTCCTTCTGGCCATCGCGCATGTGCTGCTGCACGAGAATCTCTTCGATCGCGAGTATGTGAGGCAGTGGGTGAACTGGCGCGAGTATCTCAGAGCCAAGGCGCCGAACGACCCGCTTGAGTTTGATCGTTTCGTTGAGCATCTCAAAGGGCATTACGCCTGCGCAACCCCCGAGGCGGCGGAGCGCGAGTGCGGCATTCCCGCCGAGACGATCCGCACGATCGCGCGCGAGATCGGCGCGGCCGGCAGCGCGCTGGCGACGCACGTCTGGCGTAACGCCGCCGCGGGCAACCTCGGCGGGTGGCAGGTGGCGCGGTGCCTTCAGTTCATTGTCGTGCTGATGGGCGCGGTGAACACCGTCGGCGGCACGCACCTCAACAGCAACAACAAGTTCGTCCCCCCGCCTTTTCTCAAGCCCCCGCCGCAGAACGTCTGGAGCGAACTGCTCTACCCGATCGAGTATCCGCTGGCGTACCACGAACTCTCGTATCTGCTGCCGCACTTCCTTGAAGAAGAACGCGGCAGAGTCGATGTCTACTTCACCCGCGTCTACAACCCCGTCTGGACAAACCCCGACGGGATGATGTGGGAGAGGATGCTGCGCGATGAAGACAAGATCGGCCTGCACGCCGCCCTCACGCCGGTGTGGAGCGAAACGGCGCAGTATGCCGACTATGTCCTGCCCATGGGCAACGGCGCCGAGCGCCACGACCTCATGAGCCAGGAGACGCACGCGGCCAAGTGGATCAGTTTCCGCCAGCCGGTGCTGCGCGTCGCGGCTGAGCGCCTCGGCCAGAGCGTCGAGTTCACCTATCAGGCGAATCCCGGCGAAGTCTGGGAAGAGGATGAGTTCTGGATCGAACTCTCCTGGCGCATCGACCCGGATGGCTCGCTGGGTGTACGCAAGTATTTCGAGTCGCCGTATCGGCCCGGCGCGAAGATCACGATCGAGGAGTATTACCGCTGGATCTTCGAGAACTCGGTGCCGGGGTTGCCCGAGGCGGCCAGGGCCGTGGGCATGACGCCGCTCGAATACATGAAGCGCCACGGCGCGTTTCTCGTCGAGGCCGAGGCGTACACGGGACACCTCGCCAAACTCAAGGCCGAACAGACGCAGGGCGCGGAAAATCGCGAAGACGGCAGTGTTGTCAAGGGCGGCTCGATCGTCGGTGTGAAACACGGCGACGCTTTCGTTACCGGCTTCAACACGCCGTCGCGCAAACTTGAACTCTACAGCGAGACGATGAAGCAGTGGAAGTGGCCCGAGCACGACCTGCCCGCGTACATCGAGAGCCACATCCACCGCAAGCACATGGACCGCGCCATGGGGCAGTACGTCCTCATCCCCACGTTCCGCCTGCCGACGCTCATTCACACGCGCAGCGCCAACGCCAAGTGGCTCTACGAACTCTCCAATGCCAACCCCGTCTGGATGCATCCGCAAGACGCCGAGATGCACGGCGTGAAGACGACGGACCTCATCAAGGTCGCCACGCGCATCGGCCACTTCATCAACAAGGTGTGGGTGACGGAGGCGATGCGGCCGGGCGTGATCGCATGCTCGCACCACCTCGGCCGCTGGAGGCTCTTTGATGACGGCACGGACCGCATGGCCGCGTGCAGAGTCTCGCGCGAAGAAGTCGCACCGGGCCAGTTCCGCTTCCGGAAAGTTGAGAAGATCGGACCATACGCCAGCGATGATCCGGACACGAAGCGCATCTGGTGGTCGGACGGCGGCGTACATCAGAATCTGACGTTCCCCGTGCAGCCCGATCCGATCTCGGGCATGCATTGCTGGCACCAGGCGGTGACGATTTCGCGCGCCGGGCCGGATGACCAATACGGCGATGTCTTCGTCGATACGAACAAGTCGATGGAGGTCTACCGCGAGTGGCTGGCCAGAACGCGCCCGGGGCCCGGGCCGGATGCCTTGCGCCGGCCGCTGTGGTTCGCGCGGGCGGTGCGGCCGAGCGCTGAGGCGTTTCGAGTTGTGTGACGCCTCCCATTGTCTCGCGCGGGCGAGACGCGCATGCTCCAGCCTCACAGCACGCCGAGCATCTGCAGGCTGGCCCAGAGGAGCAGGACCATGAAGGCGGCGCGGAGGAGGCGCTCGGGCAGCGCATGCGAGAAGCCGGCGCCGAAGAAGGCGCCGATCATCGCCGTCGGCGCCAGGCACAGCGCGATGGAGAAACTGAAGTGGTAATCGAGGTTGAGCGGCTCACCGTGCGCTCCGACGAGGGAGTCAAGGGCCATGTTCTTCTGTATGGCGCCGATCAGCGAGGTGATGCCCATGACGGCGCTGCTTGTGGCGATCGCCTGCCGCAGGGGCAGGTCGCAGATGCGCTGAAGAAGGGGCACGGCAATCGGTCCGCCTCCGATGCCCAGCAGGCCGCCGAAGAAGCCCATCAGACCGCCGACGACGCCGACGGGAACCCATGTGACGCTTGGCTCGCGCCTCGGGGCGCCGTGGCGATCCTGGAAGAGGCGCAGGCCGTACACGCTGAAGACGATCAGGAGAAACGAACCGAAGATCACCTTGAGCGTGGCGCCGTCGAGGAGATTGCCGACCAGGACGCCGAGGATCATGCAGGCCAGCCCGGCGGGGATCATGCGCAGCATCACATCCCAGCGGACGGCGCGGGCGCGGTGATGGCGCGAAAGCGCAAGCAGCGCGACGAAGACGTTGACGATCATCGCCGCCGCCTGTGAAAGATGCTGATCGTGCTTGAGCGCGAGAGTGAGGATGGGGATCATGATGATTGACCCGCCCACGCCCATGAGTCCGCCGAGCAGCCCCGCCAGCAGGCCCGCCGCCACGAGTTGCCAGATCTCAGAAGTCTCGATCCCGGGCATGGCGCAGTGTATGCCCGCTGAGAGGCGCATTGGCGCGTGCCGACGCTTACGGCTTCGCGATCGACGCCGCCGCTAGACTTCTCCATGCCCCTCTCGCCTCACGCGGCGCATGAGACTGCCGCATCCGACCGCTTCCGACTCTCCGTCGATGGGATGAACTGCGCCGGCTGTGTGGGCAGCGTCGAGAGGGCGCTCAAGTCAGTCCCCGGCGTGGAATCGGCGCGCGTCAGCCTCGCGCACGCTTCGGCCGATGTCGAGGGATCGGGCCTTGACGTTGAGTCACTGGTGCAGGCCGTGGATCGCGCGGGTTACAAGGCCCGGCCCCTGGCCGTTCGCACATCCGTCGCCGATCAGCGCAGCGAGATCGAGCAGCGCCAGGCGCACCACGCCGTCGCCTGGCGACGCCGCGCGCTCGTCGGCGTCGTTGCCTCGCTGCCGATGATCCCCATGCACCTGCCTGCTTCGTGGACGGGCATCGAACACCTGCATGGCGAACTCAACTGGTACACCTGGCTGAGCGTCGTGCTCTCGACGATCGTGCAGGTCTACGTCGGCAGCGCGTTCTACAAGTCCGCCTGGCACGCCGCGACGAAGCGCACGACGAACATGGACACGCTCATTGCCATCGGGTCCACGGCTGCGTTCGGCTTCTCCGTCGTCGTGCTCCTCGGCCACCTGCTCGGCTATCGCCCGCAGCAGCCCTTCTACTTCAGCGAGGCCGCCGGCCTGCTCACGCTCATCTCCATCGGACACTGGCTCGAAGCCCGCACCACCGCCGCGGCCGGCTCGGCCATCCGCGAACTCCTCTCCCTCCAGCCCGATGAAGTCACGAGGCTCACCAGCGAAGCGGACTCATCGGGAGAGGTTGTGCGCTCGGCCGACATCGTGCCGGGCGACCTGATGCTCGTGCGCCCGGGCGAGCGCATCGCGGTGGACGGGCAGGTCGTGAGCGGCTCTTCGAGCGTGGATGAGTCGATCGTGACGGGCGAGTCGATGCCCGTGCAGCGCACGGCCGGCGCAAAGGTCGTCGCCGGCTCGCTCAACCAGACGGGGCGGCTCATCGTTCGCGCCGAGACCAGCGGCCTGGACACGACCGTCTCGCGGATTGCGGAGATGGTGCGCAGCGCGCAGTCGAGCAAGGCGGAGATTCAGCGCCTCGCCGATTACATCAGTTCAATCTTCGTGCCCTCGGTCCTCGGGATTGCGGCGATCGCCTTCCTCGGCTGGCTTCTTTTCGCCGAGGCGGACAATCTGACACACGCGCTGGTGAACGCGACGACGGTGCTGGTGATCTCGTGCCCCTGCGCACTGGGGCTGGCGACGCCGACGGCGGTGATGGTCGGCAGCGGCGCGGCCAGCCGGCGCGGCATCCTCGTCAAGAGCGCCGCCACCCTCGAACGCTGCGCCAAGGTCGATCTCATCCTCTTCGACAAGACGGGCACACTCACGCAGGGCAGGCCCGCGGTGCAGGAGGCGGAGGATGAGCCGCTGCGCTTCGCCGCCGCCCTCGCCGGCGCTTCGACGCATCCGCTCAGCAAGGCGATCGTCGCCGCGGCGCAGGAGCGCTCGCTCGACGTGCCGCGCGCCGACCAGGTGGATGAATCGAGCGGCAAGGGGCTTTCAGGCCGCGTGCAGGGGCGCGAGGTTCACGTCCTCTCTCCGAGCGCCGCGAAAGATGCGGGGTATGAATCGGCGACGAACGAGAACGATGACGCCACGCGCAGCATCGTCGTCGTGGACGGCAGGACCATCGGCTCGATCACCTTCGGCGATCAGATGCGCCCGCAGGCGAGGCAACTCATCGAGAACCTGCGATCGCGCGGCGTCGAGGCGATGCTCCTCACGGGCGATCGAGAGGCCGTTGCGGTTCGCATCGGCGCCGCGGCGGGACTCAAGCCGGAGATGATCCGCGCCGAGTTGCGCCCGGAGGACAAGGTCGCGGCGGTGCGCGAGGCGGCGCAGCAGGGTCGAGTCGCCGCCATGGTCGGGGACGGGATCAACGACGCCGCCGCGCTCGCCGAGGCGGGCAGCCGCGGCGGCGTGGGCATCGCCATCGGCTCGGGCGCCAACATCGCCATCGAAGCCGCGGATGTCGTGATTCCCGGCGAGAGTCTCGACCGGCTTGTCGATCTTCTGGCTCTCAGCGCCGACACGCTGCGCACGATCAGGCAGAACCTGTTCATGTCCTTCATCTACAACACGCTGGCGATTCCCGTGGCGGCGCTGGGCCTGCTGGGGATGCAAGGTCCGCTCCTCGCCGCCGCCGCGATGGGCCTGAGCGACCTCTCGGTCATCGGTAACTCCCTGCGCCTCAAGTGGCGCCTGGCGCGGCGTCGATGACCGCCGAACAAAAGGGACAGGTACATTTTATGTCGTTATGTGACAAGGTGTTACGGACCAGAATAAATGTACCTGTCCCTTTTGATTCCCCTTTTTGCCCGAACGTGCAACAGCACTCGCACGCTCCTTCGCGCCCGGCATAGCCACGCGAAGCGCGAGGCCATGCCACCCGCCATCGAGCATCACCGGTCGCCAAGCGCCGCATCGAGTCTTCCGCGGTGCTGCGCGAGCATCTGCTCGGCTGCGGCGCAATCGATGCTGCGGCGCTGCATGATGATCGCGGTCTTGACCGCCCCGCCCGCCTTGTCGAGCAGCGCCAGCGCTTCGCCGCGCTCAAGGCCGGTGAGGGTCATGATGATGCGGGCCGCGCGGTCGCGCAGTTTCGCGTTGCTCGCCCGGAGATCGACCATCAGGTTCTCATGGACGCGCCCGGTACGGATCATCAGCGTCGTTGAGATCGTGTTGAGGGCGAGTTTCGTCGCGGTCCCCGCCTTGAGGCGCGTCGATCCCGTGAGCACCTCGGGGCCTGTCTCGATGACGATGAGAGAATCGACGCACGAAGGGCGCTCCATCGGCGCGCACGTCAGCAGTCCCGTCAACGGCGCTCCTGCGTCTCCGACCCCGCTTGCGTCTTCACATCCCGACTTCGCAAACGCGATCGCGCCGAGGACGTAAGGCGTCGTCCCCCCCGCGGCGATCCCCAGCACCGCGTCGTCGCGCGTGAGGCGCAGAGCCGCCAGTTCGCTCTCCGCGCCACGCGGATCATCTTCGCGCCCTTCGCTCGACTTTCGCAGCGCCGCATCTCCCCCCGCAATGATCGCGATGATCCGGTCCGGCGGAATCTGAAAGGTCGGCGGCGCTTCGGCAGCGTCGAGCACGCCGAGGCGACCGGATGTTCCGGCACCGATGTAGACGAGCCGCCCGCCGCGCGCAAAGCCCGGCTCGACCGCCTCGATGAAGGCCGTCAGCGCCGGCGCTGCGCGCTCCATGGCCTCAAAGACCGCCCGATCCTCGCGCTGCATCACCGCAACACACTGCGCGACGCTCAACTCGTGCAGGTTCATCGTCCGCTCGTTGCGGTGCTCGGTGCGCACGTGTCCGCGGTCGGGAGGATGCTCGGGCGCGGAGGCGCTCATGGATACGTCCACGAGCCGGCGACGGGCGCGGGGCCGGAAAGTTTCGTCACCTGCGGCAGCGTGATGGGAATGCGCTCCTCGCAGAGGGCGCCGAGGACCGCCATGGCAATGGCTTCGCGGTACGGCGCCGGCACGCCGAGGTCGTCGCTGCGGTTCACCGGACACGTCGCCCGCTTCTGAAACTCGCCGAGCAGGGCCTTGTTGAGCACGCCTCCGCCGGCGAGGATGAGTCGATCGACGGCGCCGACGCGATCGAGCGCCACGGCGGCCACGGCCGCGCACGCGGAGCGAAGGATGTTGGCGCGCTGGTCTGTGGAGACGGCCGCGTCGCGCCCCGCCGCCTGTGTTACGCGCGCCAGCCCCTGCGCAAGATCGTCTTCGGTGCCCAGCGACCGGCGCAGGTCACGCTGATGCTCGAAGACATCCACGAATCGAGTGAAGCATGCTTCGTCGAGATGTCCCTGGAGCGCCTGCGAGCCGCCCTCGTCGAAGGGAAGGTTGAACAAGAGGCGGCTCAGGCCGTCGAGCACGTGATTGCACGCGCAGATGTCGCCGGCCTCGATGCCGTCGAGGGCCTTGAAGTGATCCGCCCGCACGCCGGCAGGCGGAAGAGTCGTGTAGTTGCAGAACCCGCCGAGGTTGAGGACCGCCCGCCTTTCCTTCGCATCCCTGAACATGATGTAATCGGCCATCGGCGTGATCGGCGCGCCCTGCCCGCCCGCGGCCACGTCGGCCGCGCGCAGGTTGCTCACCACCGGCACGCACAGACGCCGCGCCACAACCGCCGGCTCGAGCAGTTGCCACGTGAGCGGCGGCGCGTGGTACACCGTCTGCCCGTGCACGGCGACGAGGTCGGCCACGTCCGCGCCGATGACCTCTTCAACCGCGTCGGCGTGGAGATCGCTGAACTCGTGGTTGAGCGCCGCGATCGCACCGGCCGAGAGCGCCTCCTGGCGGGCAAATCGCCTCAGCGCCTCGCCCATCGTCCCGCGAGGGCGGCTGAGCGTCCGCACCAGGCGCACGCGCACGTCGAGGCCGCGACCGGTCAGTTCGACGAGTGCAACGTCAAGGGCGTCAATGCTTGTGCCGGTCATGCAGCCGGCAACGAGTCGTGTCGTCGTATCCGGTTTCCTGGCCATCTCTCGATCTGCTCCTGCCGCCCGCTAACGCTCGAGTTCCTCAGCGATCCTCTGATAGTATCGGCAGGAATCGTCGAGACCGCCGATGCGGCTGCGCTTGAGCCAGAGGCGGCGGTGTTCTTCGATAATCTGCCGCATGAACCGGGCGAGGTCCGGGGCCGCCCACTCGCGATGCCCCCGCCGCCACAACCCGCGCATGATGCCGAAGCGGCACACTTCCAATGTCAGCCGGATTTCATCGTGCAGGAGTTCCGTGGGGAAGCGCGGCCTGTCGGCGAGCAGAGTTGAAAGGCGCGCCTTCAGGAAACCCCAGTTCGACGCGTGGCCTCCGTAGTGCGGCTCGGCGCTCAGCGGTTCGTGCAGGTCGCTGTAGAGGGCGGTGGCGTTGAGGACGCGCTCCGGAGGCGGCCCCGGCCCCTGGACCATCTCCCACGCGCCGCGAAGCGGGCCGTCGAGGTCGCCGAGCTCTTCCAGCCAGGGTCCGACGAGGCCGCTTGCATCGCCCATGAGGTGAAATGATGCGGCGGCCGCATCGAAGCGATCCGCGGCATCCGCGTTCCACGCGACGCCGGCGCCGTCGGCGAGGGCGTGCAGAGTGACAGGCCACTGCTGCCGGTGGCCGTGGTCGCCCCACTCCGTAATGAGGTATCCCGTCGCGCCACAGGCGAGGCCGGCGCGGGCGGCGGCGATGAGGTTGCCGCGCCGCTCGCTCGTGCGGCCGGTGATGCTGCGCCACGCGCTCGTGCCGGGGCACATCCACACTTCCCGCGCGCTGCCGCCCGGGGCTTCGCGAATCACTCTGCACCACTGATCAAAGGGCGCATCGGGTTCATACCCCCACACCAGCGCGGTGAGATCGGCATCCAGCAGTTCAAGCGAGCGCGGCTCGCGCAGCGCGATGTCGGCCCAGAACATGGATGACTTGCCATGCCGTCGTGCGACGGCTGCAACGGCGCTGACATACTCCGCATACACCGCCGCCCGGCCTCGCTGCGCAACCGCTTCGCCGCTGCGCCCCGTCCCTACATCAAACGTCTCATCGCAGCCGATGTTCACGCGCGGCGAAGTGAAGCACGGCAGCAGTTGACCCAGCCAGTCTTCAACAAGTCGCAGCGATCCCGGATCCACCGGGCAGAGACTGAACGGCCCCGATCGCGGCACGCGGACCTGCCCGTTATCGAATACCCAGTCGCCATGCGTCTCCGCAAGCGGCGCGTAGCGGGGACGAGCGAGCCAGCGCGCGAGGTGGCCGAAGCAGTTCTGGTTCGCCGCGAGTTCGATGCCGTGCTGCGCCGCGTATGCGTCCAGGGCGCGGACCTCTTCAGGCGTCATCGGCGAGGCGTCGCGCCACGCCTCTTCGTGCCCCGTGTACGCGAATGTGTGCTCGATGTAGAGTTGAAAGTGGTTGATCTTCAGCGCCGCAAGGTGATCGATGATCTCGAAGAGCATCTCCATCGTCGGCACGCGGTCGCGCGAGATGTCGAGCATGACGCCGCGACATGGGAACGATGGTTCATCTTCAATCACGCAGCAAGGCAAGGCGCAAGCATTGCCATGCATGGGCTTTGCAGAGCGCGCCCACCGAACGAGTTGCGCCAGCGTGCGCAGCGCGTATCGAGCGCCGATCTCCGTGTGCGCCTCGATTCGCGCGAGAGCCGTGCGGTCGTCCGTCGGCGGGGTGATCGTCAGCCGATACCACTGGCCGCGCGTCGAGCGGGGATCAACCGATTCTCGCGTGAAGCGCACGTTCACGTGCGCCTTGCACTCGGCAACGGCCCGCTGCGCTTCGAGCGGCTGGAGTTCAGGCCAGTCACCGGTTCCGCTGACCCTGCACGGTCCTTGCGGCATCGGCACCAGTCCGCCCGTGAGGCGCAGCGATCGCGGCGACGGAATGAGCAGCGGCGCGTCACTCATGACGCGGCATCGCCCGAAGCAACCTGAACCTTCGGCCGGCCCGCCACGCACACCATCATCGCCAGCGCCGTGCAGCCGAGGAGCCGCCAGGGGAACGCGGGCTTGAGATCGATGAGGTATTGCGGCTTGAGATCATTGAACCAGCCCGGCGTGAGAAGGACTGCGGCCGCCGTCCCGATGATGAGGGCAGCCACGGCGCTGGGGCTGTTGCCCCGCCGCGTGAAGATTGCCGTGAGGAAGACGGCCAGCAGGCCGGGGTAGGCATACGTCATCACGCCGAGTGCGAAGTCGATAAGCGTCTGCTCGCTCTCCGCGTGCCAGAGCATGCACAGACCTGCGAACATCGCGAGCACCACGCCCCAGCCCGTCACGGCGAGCCGGCCGACGAGCAGGTAATGTTTCTCGTCCTCGCCCGGAACGAGGCGCTTGTACACGTCGTTGGTGAAGGCCGACGCCATCGCATTGAGCGATGAGTTGACGGTCGAGAGTCCGGCCGCGAAGAGGCCCGCCATCATCAGCCCCGGCAGGCCCGCCGGCAGTTCGTTGATGATGAAACTGAGAAACACCTCGCGCGAGGCGTCGGGCGCGGCGTGCGGCCCGGCCGCGCCCATCACATCCGGCCTTTTGTAGAACACGAACAGCAGCAGGCCGATGAGCATGAAGAGAAGCGTCACCGGCAGGCCGATGAGGATGGCCCCGATCACGCTGCGGCTGCCCTTGAGGGCCGACTTGCACGTCAGCGTGCGCTGTGCGAGGTCGTGGTCCGTGCCGTAGGCCGCGACGTTGAAGAGCACAAAGCCGAGGATCGCGGTCCAGAGCGTGTACGTCGTTGAGGGGTTTGTTGAGAGGTCGATGATCGTGAGTTTCGAGGCGGTATCGCGCGCCGGCTCGCGCAGCACGCCGAGCAGTTCCCCCATGCCGATGGGAATGCGATTGAGCAGGATCGCGCCGGCAATGAGCGCAGCGCCGACGAAGACGATCGTCTGAATGACATCGGTCCAGATCACGCTCGCCACGCCGCCGACGAACGTGTAGCCGACGCCCGCGACCATGAAGAGCACAATGGCGAGCCAGAGGTGGGCCGGATCAGTGTCGTTGAAGAGGATGAGCGATGCGGGGATGGCGGCGATATAGATGCGCGACCCGCTCGCCAGCACCCGCCCGGCCATGTACATCAGGCTCGAACAGGTCCGCGCCGTCGGTCCGAAACGTGCTTCGAGCAGTTCGTACACCGTGCTGACGTTGGAGCGGTAGAAGGCGGGGATGAAGAAGGCGGCGACGACCACCACCGCGATGATCGCCCCGATGTTGGCCGAGAGATAGGTCAGATTGCCCTTGTAGGACTGCTCCGGCCCGCCGATGAAGGTCGCGGCCGAGAGGGAGGTCGCCAGCACCGAGACCGCCACCGCCCACGCCGGCAGGTTGCGCCCGCCGAGGAAGTAGTCGCCCGTGCTCGTTCGCTTGCGGAGCGAGACGATCCAGCCGGTGATGATCAGGAGTGCGCCGTAGGCGCAGAGGACGGCCCAGTCGAGTGTGGTGAAGGCGCTGCTGTCCATCGCGATCTGTTCGGCGCCGGACGAGGGCATGGTGGCTCCGGTTGCCTGGTGTGCGTCGAGGAGCGGTGAGTCGATCCGTGGTCGATTGTAACCATCGGCCCGCGCGCGATGCAGCCGTCAACGAACAGCGCCACGGACTTTCGTCCGTGGCGCTGCGAAGGAGAGTGAGAGTTTTCAGCCGCGCCGTGGCGGCGTCAGTTGGTGATGGTGCTGGGGTCCTGCGTTTCCTCACGGTAGAGGAAGCGGCTCTCCAGTTCGCGCCGGATCTTGGCCAGCGCCTTGACCTGGATCTGCCGGACTCGCTCCTTGCCCACGCCGACGATCTGGCCGACCTGGCCGAGAGTGAGGCTGCGGTCCTGATCCTGGGACGCGGGCGGCATGCCCTCCTCGCCGATGCCGAAGCGATGCCGAATGATCGACATCTCAACGTCGGTCAGGCCGCAGCGGTTCTCGCGAACGATGCTCGCGACTTCCTCGGCGCAGTCCTGGTCGAGCATCTCGCGGCGCTCGTCGAAGGGCCGGGCCGTTTCAAGTTCAGGCTCGAACTCGACGGGGAAGCGCTCGCGGTGCCGGCTGGCCTTCACCCCGAGACGGCTGAACGCCTTGAGGATCGACTGGCAGGCGTAGGTCGAGAACTTGAAGCCGTAGTCCGCGTTGAACTTCTCCGCCGAGCGAAGAAGAGCCATGTTGCCCTCGCTGACGAGGTCGGCGAACTCGAGGTCGCGGATGCGCGTGCGGCGCGCCATGGCGATGACGAGGCCGACGTTGCTCTCGGCGATCTGCGTCCGCAGGTCCTCGACCTTGCGGTGCCACCGGAGAAGTTCACGGATCTGCTCGGCGGTCGGTTCGATCGACGCCGGCTCGTCGCCCTTCATCCCCAGTTCCTTCTGGATCTTGCGGATCCGGAACTTGGCGTAGTTGAACTGGTGGAAAAGGACGCGCTCCTGCTTGCTGGAGAGGCGCTTGATCTGCCCGCTCGAAACCGACTGGTTGGGCGAGCGCGTCAGGCGGTCCATCAGCGGCTGATACCAGGAGATGTCCGGCTTGGCGATGGTTTTCTCGTAGATGCGGACCTGTGCCTCGCGCTCGTGGAACGCCGGGCTGTCGATGAAGTCGATCGGGCCGCTGAGCAGTTCGGCGATGATGCGCGCGTCGTCAGGGCGCAGGTCAGGCAGGGCAGGCGAGCGGACCGAACGCATGGGCGTCCGCAGGCCGCCGTGGAACTGCATCTGCTCGAATGGGGATCGGGTTGGAGTGTCGCTCTTGCGCATTTTTTTACCTTGAGGGCCGTCCGCCCGGTTCACTCCCAGGGCGTGTATATGTCTGGCCTCTGGTCGGGCTACACAGGCGCCTCGGCGGCGCGGAGACGGACTCTGCCCTCTATGTATGGAATATGACGCGCAAAGGTTCAAATGATTCTAAAAAACACACAAATTCGATGCAAATTCCAACTATTCGATAGAGAAGTCAGGGTTTACCCTCCCCCTCATCGGCCGATCATGGGCGATCTTGCCAATTGCCGGGATCCCGTGGCTCTGATGGCGGGGGCCGATTTCGGCGTCGCCGCCGCTCTACGCATCCGGATCGGGGGTCCGGAGGCTCTGGAGGATGGGGTCGTCGAAGCGGTAATCACCCGGCCCGGGGCGAGGCCAGCGGCCGTGCGACGCAGCGCGGATCTTGCGGCGGAGGTCGAGGCGCATGGAGTCGATCCTGCGTTCGAGCATCTCCAGCATCCCCTGCGATCCCGCGGCGACCAGCTCCTCATAGGGGATCACGGGATCGAAGCGGATGCGGATGTGTCCCGTGAGACTCGGCTTTGACTTCCACCGCGGCCAGACGTCGAAGGCGCCTTCGATCGCCAGGGGGACGACGGGCACCTTGGCGCGGCGGATGAGCAGGGCCATGCCCGCCTTGAAGCGGTTCATCGCGCCGTCGTGCGTGCGGTTGCCCTCTGGATAGATCAGCACGGCGCGATCCTGCCGCAGATGCTCGATGGAGGCTTTGATGGCCGCGGTGTCGGGCTTGCCCTGCTCGATGGGGATCGCGTTGTAGTAGCGGATGATCGCGCCGGCGTAGCGGTTGGTGAAGAGCGGGAGTTTGGCGACGAAGTGAAAGTGGCGCCGGCATCCGACGGCCATGAGAGGCGGATCAAAGTTGGTCTGGTGGTTGGCGACGACGAGCACGCCGCCCGAGGCGGGGACGTTTTCGCGCCCCTCGACCTGCATGTGGTAGAGCGTCGTGAAGAAGGCGCGGATGGGATACCAGCACGAGGTGTAGGCGAGGACGCGCGGCAGCGGTATGCCGGGGTTACGCGATCGGAGGTAATCAAGGAGCAGCATCGACGCAAACCCCTCAGCCCAGCGGCCCCAGGCGAGCGTGCACTTCCCGCTCCAGGGCTTCGAGCACCTGCTCGTGCGTCATGCAAGTGGTATCGATGACGACGGAGTCCTCGGGGATGATGAGCGGCCCCGTGTCGCGGTTGCGGTCGGCCTCGTCGCGTTCGATGATCTCGGCGAGAAGCCGCGGCTCATCGACGCTCTGGCCGGCCCGGCGCAACTGGTCCGCCCGACGCCGGGCCCGCGCCTGCGGCGTGGCGTCGAGGAAGAACTTGACATCGGCGTCGGGAAAAACGACCGACCCCTGGTCGCGGCCCTCGCTTACGAGGCGGGGATGGTCGGCGCGCAGGCGCCTCTGGGCGTCGACGAGGATCGCCCGCACCTCCGGCAGCCGCGCGATGGCCGACGACGCGAGCGTCACGTCGCCGTCGCGCAGGCGGTCGGTCACGTCGCGCGGGACGGGCGAAGAGAGCCAGAGTCGCGGCGGGTCGGCGGACCAGTCAAAACGCATCCCGGCCGACCGAGCCGCTGCGGCGATGCGCTTCGCGTCGCCGAGGTCGAGGCGAGCCTCGAGCGCGATGAGGGCGGCGGCGCGGTACATCGAGCCGGTGTCGAGAAACTCAAGCCCGAGGCGCCGAGCGAGCAGGCGGGCGGTGGTGGATTTGCCTGTGCCCGCCGGTCCGTCGATCGTGATAGTGACTTCTGATCGCACCGGCGCGGTTCCTTCACGGGTCGAGGCGTGAGCGAGCGCCTGTGCCGCGGCATGAATGACCATCTCAGGTCGCCTCCAGCGAGGTCTCGATCTGCTTGCGCGCCGCGTTGACCGCTGCAACTGAATCGCCCGACCCGAGATAGTCAAGGGCGAGTATCTGCTCATAGCCCACGGCCCCGAGCGCCTTCACGCAGTCGAGGAAGCGCGAGGGAGGAGGCGGAGAATCTTCGGCCTTGGGTTTGCGGGCCGTCTTCTTCCTGGACCTGGTCGCCGTGGCGGTCGCTGAGGCCGAGGCGCCCTTGCGCACGGTCTTCTTCTTCGTGGTGCGCCCCGGCTTTTCATCGGATGTCTCGTCATCGGCGGGTGCAGCGGCATCGAGAACGGCTTCCGGGACATCATGATTGCTGAACGACGCGAGCACCGCGCCGGCGTAGGGGGCCGTCTGGCGAAGCGCCGCCACGCAGTCGGGCGTGCGGCAGGCGGCCTCAAATGTCGGCAGTGTTCCGATGCGGAAGCCGCCGACCTTCTTGACCAGTTCGACGTGCCACTGCGGCGTGCCGAGCCAGCCCGCGGCCGGCTCGATGAGCACATTCACCTCCAGGCGGTCGAGGCGCTCGATGAGGCGGCGGTAAAAGGCAACGTGGAAGTCGAAGGCGCGATCGTCGGCCTGGGCGCCGGGGCAGTCGGGCTGAAGAGCAAGGGCGTTGCAGCCGAGGCGGTGTGCCGCGCGCGCGACGAGATCGACTCGCTTCATGGCCTCATCGAAGTGCGCACCCGGCGCATGGCCCGAGGCGACGGGGAACGATTCGCGCAAAAGAAGGCACGGGCAGCCGGCCTGGTCGGCCTGGGTGCGGAGGCTTTCGAGCCTGTCCAGTCCCCAGCCCTTGAGCAGCGACGTGTCCACCGCCAGGCCGCGAAGGGCCGTCTGCTGAAACACGAAGCGCGGCAGTTCGGCCATTGACACGGCCATCGGGCCGCGAGCGCCGAGGCGGGGGGCGAGAGATCGGGCGGTCAGCGTGAGGAGCATGGGATGCGTGAGCCGTCGGTTTTCAGATCGGCAGTCTAGGACGCTCGGTGCCGCTGCTCCCGCGCGGCGGCAGTGTACGCCCCTGCTCCCGTGGGCCGCGGCGCGAGGGCGAGCGCTCGCTTCTGAGCATTGGAGAGGGGGAACTGCGCGAGATCCTCACGCCGGACCCATCGCGCCCGCCGCGCCCGACCTGCCGCGCGTCCGGCGATCCAAATGTCGAACAGGATGCGGCGGTGGCTCGTCTGGTGGGCAAAGGCGCCGGCGTAGCCGGGGTTCGCCGCCGCGAGACCGTGGCGGCTCTTCACGAACGCCGCCAGTTGCTCCCACGTGGCGCGCGACTCGCCTTCGAGCGTCGGGCACTGCCACAACCCGGCCCAGAGGCCCGTCGCGGGCCGCTGCGCCAGCAGGATCCGTCCTCCGCGATGCGCAACGAGGCAAGCGGAGTGGATCACGGGCGTGCGTGCGCGACGGCGCGCCGAGGGGAACTGTTCGACCGTCTTATTGATTCGTGCGCGGCACCAGCGCGCGGCCGGACACCCGTCGCAGCAAGGCTGCCGCGGCAGACACACGGTCGAGCCGAGTTCCATCAGTGCCTGGTTGAACGCGCCCGGCTCGCTGCACGACTTCACGAGGCGATCGGCGCAGCGCCAGACCTCCGCGTTCGCCGGCCGCTCCCCGCCGCCTATCTCGAACCAGCGGGCGATGACGCGCTGCACATTGCCGTCCACGATGGGGGCGCGTCGGCCGAAAGCGATGGAGGCGACGGCGCCGGCGGTGTAGCGCCCGACGCCCGGCAGTGCGAGCAGGGCGTCCACATCGCCCGGAATTCGTCCGCCGTGATCGTCGCAGATCATCTTCGCGGCCTGGTGCAGGTGGCGCGCGCGGCGGTAGTAACCCAGCCCCTGCCAGAGCGCGAGCACCTGCTGCTCGCTCGCCTGCGCGAGAGCGGCAACGTCGCCGAACGCCTCGAGAAAACGCTCGTAGTACTCGAGCACGCGGACAACCTGCGTCTGGTGAAGCATGTACTCGGCGATGAGCGTGCGGTAGGCGCGGTCCTGCCGATTCTGCGCGCGGCGCCTCCAGGGGAGGTCGCGCCGATGCTTCGCATACCACTGTTCGAGCGCTCGGGCGATTCGCTGCGCGGCCGCGGGCGCGAGTGTTTCGTTGTCCGCGCGTTTCGGCGGAGCCGCGGCGGCGGATGTTCGGTTGCGTTTCGGCGCAGTCATGGCGCGCCCGCGGGGCTTGCCTGGGCCTCGATCTCTCTGCTCTCGACGGGCGCGGCCGCGCCGGCGAGCGCCTCATCTCCGGTTGCAGGCGGCTCGCCCGGTGCTGAAGCCGCGGCGGGGGCACCAACGTCGAGCAGCCTGATCGACCGCCAGCGGCCGCTGGTCCAGCGCCAGAGGAAGGCCAGGCCGAGGAGGATGATGTAGGCGGAAGCGCCGATCCACGGGCCGAGCGACTGCAGTCCCGGCGCCCAGGTGACAAAGGCGAAGCCGCCGCCGACGATGCAGGTCCATGACGTGATCATGGTGACCATGCCGGGCCAGACGGTGTCTCCCGCGCCGCTCAGTGCGCCGCTGAGCGTGATGGCCAGGGCGTCGAAGACCTGGAAGACCGCGGCGCAGATGAGCAGTTGCATCGCGATCTTCAGGATCTCCGCCTCGGCCTGATCGCCGGGCTTGATGAGCACTCTCGCCAGGGGCTCGCGCAGGAGAACGAAGAGCACCGCACAGGTTCCCATGTAAGCCATGGCGAGGCGCACGCCGAGCCACGCGCGGTGGTTGGCCGTGTCGGGCCGGCCGGCCCCGATGTAGCGCCCGACCGTCGCGGTGACGGCGACGGAGATGCCGACCGCCGGCATGAAACTGAGGTGCATGTAGCGCAGGGCGATCCACCCGGCCGTGCTGTGCTCCTTGCCGAAGGTCCCGATGAGGTAGATCATGAAGACGGCCCAGCAGACCATCTCGTTGCCGAAGGTGAGGCTTCGCGGCCAGCCGACGCGCCAGAGTTGGCGCATGGTGCGCCAATCCGGACGCCAGGCGCGGCGCGTCCCCAGTGCCGCGTTCATTCCCGGCCCGAGGAAGAAGGCCAGGGGGATGAGCAGTTCGACGGACGTGCCGATCACCGTGGCGATCGCAGCCCCCGTCAGCCCGAGTTTCGGAAAACCGAGGTGGCCGAAGATGAGCACCCAGTTGCCCAGGACGTTGGTCACGTTGCCGACGATGGTGGCGGCGAAGACGATCTTGGGCCGGTGCAGGCCGTAGAAGAAGTGGCTCAGCCCGCGGCTCATCAGCGTCGTGAAGCACGTGAACATGAGAATCTGCCCGTAGGCCGTCTCGAGGGCGATGAGTTCCGGCTCGTGGCCGACGCTCGAGAAGAGCATTCCCATGCACGCGGCGTAGGGCAGCAGGACGATCCAGGCGGCGAGGCTCATCCAGATGGCGGCCCAGGCGTAGCGCGGCGCCTCGCGCGGACGGCCGGCCCCGAGATTCTGGCTCACGTAGGTGTTCACCATCGACAGCACGCCCAGCATGAACGACAGGGGCATGAAGGTCGCCAGGCCTCCGTTGCCCTGGGCCGCCAACTCCAGCGAGCCGACGCGGCTGACCATCATCGCATCGACGAACTGCATCACCGTGTAACTGGTCATCGTGAGAACAGTCGGCCACGCCAGCGCAATCAACTCGCGCAGCGGCGAGACCGCCAGCGCGGCCGGGCGCTCCGATGTCGGCTCGGATTGAGTGATTGGCGAGGACATTGCGGCAGCAGAATCGCGGCTTGTCCGGCAGACGGCCCGCCGGGCGCACCTCCCATGGCGCCTACGGCGCGCCGACGGGCGGCAACGCCGAGTCTAGGACGCCGCTCGCCGGCGCACCACGATGGCGAACAGGAGGGAGCCGTCCCTGATTCGGGAACCAGTCGCTGGTGAGGCGATCGCGGCGCTGGGGGATGAACCCGAATGCTGTGACGCGCCTCGCATCGGGGAGATGGGCGGCCTTCACCATCTCCCTCCACCCGGTCTGCTTCGCGGACGCGCGCTATCGTGCGGCTGTATGACTGGAGCGTCTGGAGTCAGCGTTGCCGCGATGGAGAGCCGCGCCTCCGACCGCCGGCCGTGGTTCCGCGGCAAGCCGCTGCGCCGGCTCCAGAGCCTCGCCGGGGCGCTGGTGCACCGCCACCCGCACCGCAACCTCTTCATCACCGCCATGCCGAAATCGGGCAGCACCTGGCTGGCGAAAATGGTCGCCTCGATTCCCGGCTACCGGCAGTGGATTCCCACGTACATCACTGAGACAGACCATACGCTGCGGCCCGATTCGCTTCGACGCCCGCCCCTGGGCTACACCGTCACCAAACTGCACTGCAAGCCCACTCCCGAGCACATCGACCTGCTCAACGGCCTTCAGCGGCCCTACGTGATCCTCTTCCGCGACCTGCGCGACGCGGCGGTGAGCGGCTACTTCTATCTCCACGGCGTCAACAGGCATGAATCCGCCGAGCCGTACCGCGTGCTCGGCGTGGAGGAGGGAGTCGCCCGGTGGATTGACGAGAAACTGGCTCAGCGGATCGAGTGGATTGACGGCTGGCTGCGCGGCCACGATCCGAAGTGGGGCCTGGTCGTGCGCTACGAGAGCCTCCTGCGCGATCCGCTGAACGCCTTTCACGGCATCTGCGACTACTATGAGATCAACCTCTCTACCGTGCAGATGCGCCGGATCGTGGAGCGCCACACGTTCCGGAAGGCGACCGGCCGCACGCCAGGCACGCAGGACGCCTCGTCCTTCAACCGCAAGGGCATCGTGGGCGACTGGGTCAACCACTTCACGCCCGCGCTCAGAGAGCGTTTCAAGGCGGTCGCAGGCGACGCTCTCGTGCGCCTCGGCATCGAGCGGAGCAACGACTGGTAATGGCGGGCGCGGGGTGGCGCCCTATGCCGGCGCGAGCCGCCGCATCGGCTGGAAGCGCCAATAGGTCAGCGAGCGCCAGAGCCACTCGAAGGGACCGAAGCGGAAGTGTCTCAGCCAGATCGGCGAGACGATGATCTGGAAGAGGAAGATCGCCGCGACGATCGCGAGCAGTTGCACGCGGTCGAACTCGCCGAACTTCGCCAGTCCCAGCCCGCTGCGGCCGTTGAAGATTGTCGTGCAGATGATCGTGTGCATGAGGTAGTTGGTGAAGGCCATGCGCCCGACCGCGGCGAGGGAGGACGTCAGCCACCCGGTGGCGGCGGTGCGGCACAGGAGCATGATGACGCCGATCCACCCCATGGCCACGAAGATGCTGCCGAAGTAGTTGTAGTGAGAGTTGAAAAACTTCGCCTGCACCACGTGGAAATCGACGGCGAGGTCAGCCTGCAAGCCCAGCCAGACGAGCGGCATGCCGAGGCCGAACCCGACGGCCGCCATCGTGGCATACGACGCCGTCGATCGCGCGGCGCTCAGCACGCTCCACTTGAACAGCGCCATCCCCAGGAGCATCATCGCAAGCACGCGCCAGCCGTAGATCACCACAAGAAACGTCTGCATGAACACCACGCTCGGAGCGCGGTACACGATCTCGTCGGAATAGGAGCCGGTCATCGCCGCGATCTCTTTCTCAAGTATCTCCGGCGGAGGGTCGTAGCCCTTGCGCATCTCCTCGATCGCTTCGCGCGCCTGAGCGACGGTCACCCCCTTCAGCAACTGCGTCGTCTGCTCGTCGGCTGTTTCGCCCGTGAGCGAACTTTCCCCCGCGTGCTCGATGCCCGCCTCGCCTGAATGGTCTGCCTCCTCCACGGCATGCACCAGCGCCTTTCGGTCATACTCATCCAGGGCGTCCTGCAGTGTCGAGAACCACCAGCCGGAGAGCGCGGTGATGCCCGTTGTCACCAGCAGCGAGGTCAGCGCCAGCGCGGCAAGCGCCCCCGGCCGCCGGCGCCGCACCCAGTAGAGCACCATCCCGCTCAGGGCATACATGAAGAGGATGTCGCCGAGCCACAGGAGGTATCCGTGCAGGAGGCCGATGAGCAGCAGCCACCCCATGCGGCGATAGTGCAGGCCCAGCGCGCTTCGACCCTGCGCTTCAATGCGGCTGGTGAAAAGCACGACGCCGGCCCCGAAGAGCATCGAGAAGATGCTCATGAATTTGAGATCGGCAAGGAGGTGGCCGATCACCCAGACCCAGTAGTTCGCCCCCTCGAACCCGCCTGCAACCGTCGGGTTCATGTACGCCGCCATCGGCAGGCCGAAGGAATTGATGTTCATGATCAGAATGCCCAGCACCGCGAAACCGCGAAGCACGTCGAGCGAATCGATGCGCCTCGAGTCGGCGACGGGTGCGGCTGCCTCGGTATCGACGGGCGACACGGCGGCTGAGAGAGTCGGCATCAAATCGCCCCAAACAAAAGGGACAGGTACGTTTATTTTCCAACCATGATCGCGTGTAAGATATTGATATTCAAGGAGATAAAATGTACCTGTCCCTTTTGTTTTCTCCGGGAACCGGGTCGTGCCCGCTGCCGCCCCACGGATGGCAGCAGAGAAGGCGGCGCATGGTCAGCCAGGTCCCGCGCCACGCGCCGAACCGCGCGAGCGCCTCGATGGCGTAGTGCGAGCAGGTCGGTCGAAAGCGGCAATGCCCGCCGACCAGCGGGCCGAGCACGATCTGGTAGAGTCGCACCAGGGCGATGAATGGACGCGCGGCGGGCGAAGCAGCGCCGTAGAACCCGCGCCTGCTGGTCAGGTTTCCGTGGATGTGCCGCGCCTGTCCCATTCCCTGTGAACCTGGCGGAGAGTCTTGTGAATCAGGTCCTGATACGCCGCGAGGTTGAGAACCTCGTGCGGCCGAACGACGACGATTACATCGTAGCCGCGCGGAAAGTCATGTTGAAGGCGGCGGAAGGCCTCGCGCACCAGGCGCTTGATGCGGTTGCGCTTCACCGCCGTGCCGACCCTTCGGCCCACGCTCAGGCCCAGGCGCGGGTGGTCGAGGCCGTTCGGCCGGCCGTGAATGACCAGCGGCCCGGCCGCCTTGCGGCAGCGCGCGTTGTACACGGCCGAGAACTCGCGCGCGTGCGTGAGCCGGCGGCTGCGCCCGAGAGTGTACCGTCGCGGCGGCTCAGTCATGCCGGGCCTCGGGTCCAGGGGAGAGGTCCAAGTGTAAGACCGCAGCGCTGGAGGGGCGCAGCGTGCGCATGAGCCGGGCATGTCCCGCGACTCGCGGCACGAGCCGCGAAGCCCCGGGCGGCCCGGCGCGCCAAGGCGTCCTCAGATCAGCCGCGACAGCACGACTGTGAATGCAATCGCCGCCAGCAGGACGTTGCCCAGCGTCAGCGCGAGCACCGCATAGCGAGTGAGCAACGGCCACGTGTGCCACGGCGCGTTCAGCGCCGCCAGACCCGTCAGCGCGAAGCGCCCCAGCCGCTGCACGATCGGCGCGCGAGGCGACGACGACGCAACGTTTCCCCCGGGTTCCGGCATCGGCGCCGGCTCGGTCGGCACTGCCGATTCCTCGGCCGAAGGCTCCGGCTCGGGCGACGGGCGAGCAAAGTCGCCGTCGAGATCGGAATCAGGCGCGACTCGCTTCTTCTTGCCGCGCCTCATCGACGCGTCGCCGCCCTTCACAACTGGCTTGCGCGACACGGCAGGCACTCCGGATGAAGCCGCCGCACTCGCCGCGACGGTCGGCCCGACGCCCGCGCCCGTTCGAGGAGCGGGCATTGCGCCCACTGAAGGAGTCGCCTCGTCGGCCGGCTCGACGTCCTCCTCCAGCGCCTTCAGGGCCGCGTCGGCTATCACCGCATCCACCGCGGCAAGATCGACGGGCGTCGTGTCAACGCCGCTGCGCCCGACCTCATCGTCCGTCTGCGCCGGCCCGACGGCGCGCGCCGGATCCTGAAGCGCAGACGCCGCCGGTGTGGCGACCGTCGCTGTCGCCGTGACCGGCGCTCCCGCGCCGAGCGGCGACGCGGCCGCGTCGTCCTCGTCCGCCTCGCCCGCCGGTTCATCCACGAAATGACCCGCCTCCTCGAGAATCGCGTCCACCTGCTTCTGGAGGGCCACCGGGTCGATGGGCTCCTCCGTCGCCGCCCCGACGGTCGCCTCGCTGGACGCCTCGTTCACGGGCGGCGCAACCGCCTCGTCGGGTGAAACCTCTGCCGACAGTTGCGATATCGCCTGCACGTGCGCCTGTGCCTGATCGAGCAGCGCCTCAACCTGTCCTTCGATGTTCTGGCCCGTACTCCCGCCGGCCTGATCTGGAGGTGAAGCGGCGGCAGACGGATCCGACGCAACATCCTGCCTGGTCGCGGCTGGCGGCTTGTTGGGTTTCCTGGGCTGCATCGAAACTTCCTCGCAAGCCGCCGGCGAAGCGTGCGTCCCGCCGACAGTCGCCTTCTTCGGCTCCTGTTTCTCACGCGTCCTGGCCGTCACTGGGCGCGACGTCTGACCCATGCTCCCCGCCCCGGTCGATCGACCACTCCGGCGTCCGCAGAACTCCGCGCCCGGCCGGGCGCGGTACACTCGTTATGATCGTCATTCCCCGACGCCGACTCAAGGTCGGCCGCCACCCCTCTCTCGCCCTGCCGCCCTGTTCTGGCCGGGGCGCCGGCAGGATTGCATGGCCCTTCACCGAGTCTATCAGCCCGAGATCGATTCCGCACTTCTCGCGCCCGGCGCAACCGCGGAAATCACCGCAGAAGAGGCACGCTACGCGGCAGCGATCAAGCGCCTCCGCGCCGGTGAACGGGTCGAGATCTTCAGCGGGCGGGGATTCGCCGCTGTCGCGCACATCCTCTCTGTTTCACGGCGGTCGATCAGTGCGCAGGTCATCGCTTCTTCGATCGCGCCCCGGCCGCGCCCGGAGGTCATCATCGCCTGCCCGCCTCCGAAGGGATCGCGCGCGGAGGCAATGATCGACCAGTTGAGCCAGGTCGGCGTCAGCCGGTTCCTGCCGCTCATCACGGCGCGCAGCATCGTCGAGCCGCGCGAGACTCGAATCGACAAGTGGCGCACCATCACCGCCGTCGAGTCCGCCCGGCAATGCGGCCGCGCATGGCTCATGGAGATCGACGAACCGGTTCCCTTGGAGGCATGCCTGACGCGGCCTGATCGGCCGCTGCTGGTCCTCGCCGACGCCCAGGGCCGGCCGTGCGGCGAAGCGCTTGCCAGGACGGATACACAGCGGCCGGTTCTTCTGCTTGTCGGGCCTGAAGGCGGGTTCAGCGATGAAGAGCATGCGCTCATCGACGCCGGCGCCGCGACACGGCTGAGCCTTGGCCCGCACATCCTGCGTGTGGAGACGGCCGCGCTCCTCGGAGCCGGGCTGGTCATTCAGTCGCTGGCGCGGCAGGTCTGAACACCATCGCACGCGTCCCCAGCGCCCCAGGTCGTGGTCCGCGACCCACTGTTGACGCTCCGCGCCGCTTGCCTAACCTTCATATTGCGGCTGGTTCAGGCAACCGGCCGCAGCCCGGGGCTGTAGCTCAGCTGGGAGAGCGCTTGCATGGCATGCAAGAGGTCGTCGGTTCGATCCCGATCAGCTCCACTTGTCGATGGGTGATAGTTCGGCGCATTCTGCAGAAGCCGGCGCCGCTGAGGGCGACAACTCAGTCAGTCGGCTGTCTTGACTGGAAGGGCAGGTGCGGTACATTTTGCGGCATTTCGCGGCCGGGAAAGGCCGTCGGGATTCCGGGTCGAAACCGGGAGGGAGTCAAGCCCCGACCGGGAGCCATCAGACCCGACCCTTCGTGCCAAACCCGCCGCACCCCGACCTCGGGGCGGTAGCTCAATTGGTTAGAGTCCCGGACTGTCGATCCGGTGGTTGCGGGTTCGAATCCCGTCCGCCTCGTTTCTGAAAACCTTGCTGAATCCGTAGGTTACGGATACCTCCCGACGGTCGGGGGCGCAGCTCGAGACGATTTCCGCGCGGTGCGCGCACCGCGCTGGAGTTTCGGGAGGTGCCCCGTGCCCAAGACCCCGGGCTATCGCAAGCGTCACGACCGCAACCAGGCCATCGTCACTCTCACCGACGCCGTCACCAAGCAGCGACGGGATTACTGGCTCGGTGAGCCAGGATCGCCCGAAAGCCGCGAGTTGTACCACCGCGTCATCGCGGAATGGGAAGCCAACGGAAGGCGGCTCTTCGAGGCCAACTTCGAGAAGCCACCCGCCGGCGGCGAGGGCGAGGGCGATGGCATCACCATCTCTGAATTGTGCGCCCGCTTCTGGCGCACGCGCGGCACCCATCTGAACAAGCGCGAGCAGGACCATCACAGATCTCTGATCCGGCTTCTGCGACGGTCGTACGGCTCGACGCCGGCGGCGGCATTCGGCCCGAAACGCCTGCAGCGTCTGCGCGACCAGATGGTCCGCGATGACGAAGAGCACGGGCGGCGCGCATGGGGCATCACGTATGCGAACGCCCAAGTGCGTCGGCTGTGTCGACTCTTCAAGTGGGCCGCATCGCAGGAACTCGTCACGGCGAGAGTGCGCGTGGAACTGTTGTCGGTTGATCCGCTCAAACCCGGCCGCTGCGCGGCTCGCGTCGGCCGCGTCGTGAAACCAGTACCGGTGGAGGTGGTCGAGCAGACGCTGCCGTTCATGGCCAGCCCTGTCGCGGCTGCTGTGCGGCTCCAACTGCTCACCGGCGCGCGACCCGACGAGGTGCTGAGCCTGCGGCCATGCGACATCGATGCCACGGCCGCAGACGGCGTGTGGGTGGCGAGGCTGGAGCGCCACAAGACGCAGTACATGGGCCACGACCGCGTGCTCTTCCTTGGCCCGAAGGCGCAGGCCGTGCTAGCGCCGTTCATGAAACGAGCGCCGGAGGCATATCTCTTCAGCCCCGCCGAGGCAGATGTGGAGCGCCGTGCGGCCCGGGCCGCAGCGAGGAAGACACCACTCTCATGCGGCAACCGTGCCGGCACTAACCGCAGAGCCGAGCCGAAGAAAGCAGCTGGAGAGCGCTACGACGCGCGGGCATACTACCGCGCAGTGCAGTACGCCTGCGATGTGGCGTTCCCGCCTCCCCCGCCGCTCGCGAAGCGAGACGACGAGATCCGCGAGGAGTGGCGGAATCGGTTGGTAACGGACGAACTGAAGGATGCTCTCGACGCATGGCGGAAGGAACACCGGTGGTTCCCATACCAACTCCGCCACACGGCCGCGACTCTGTACCGCCGCGAACACGGTCTCGAAGCGTCTGCCCTCGTCCTCGGGCACGCCAGCGCCCGAGTCACGGACGCCGTCTACGCCGAACGGGACCAGTCAAAGGTGGCCGAAATCATGCGACGCGTCGGATAGCTCGGGAGGGTCGAACGGCGGCGTCGCCTACTGCGGTTCGGCCGACGGCCCATTCTCGTCTTCGGGAACGTCGATCATCGCGTACCACGTTGCGCCGGAACCGTCAGATAGATCGAACCGCGTGACCTGCCTGACCGCATCGGAATGCACCGGGTCGCCGAGGATCGCCACCTCGAAGCGAGCCGAGTCGTCGGGATCGCGGAACACGCGGTACAAGAAGTACCGCTCCCGCGCCGACTCAGCCTTTCGATACTCGTTATCGGTGAGCTCGATCTCGCCGCTGCGGCTGCTCCGCCCCTTGACTTCGATGTACCGGGCAATACGAGCCTCTTGTACCTCCCGCGCGGCCAGCACAGCTTCGTACACCTCTGCCAGCCCGACGCTGATAATGTCACAACCGAACGCCTCCGCGCCGTGGAGGTGGCTGACGCGGATCGGGTAACGCCCCTCCAGTCGTTCGTAGGCCTCGACCACTCGGAACGTCACGACCTCCGTCGCGAGCGGCCCGCGCCGGTGCGCCACACCGGAGCCCGGTCTGGTAGTGATCACGAGCTTTCGGCGCGTGCCCGTCCTTCGCTTCGGCGGTTGCACCGGCTGGAAGGTAACGTTGCCAGCGCCCGCCGCAGGTTCCCCCCCCAACTCGTCGTCAGACCCCGGGGCCAGCGGCTCGTCCGCATCGCCGCCGGACGACTCCGATCCGTCCTTGGGTTCCTCGTCGGGCGGGAGCAACGGTCGCGGCGTCGTTGGTTCTTCGTCCGCCTCTAGGTGGAACCGCTCGTGCGCCTGCACGAGCTTCCCCTCGGCATCGTCGTCCACAAGCCCTCGGACAACGTCCTCCATCTCTGCCACAGTCCGGCACCGAAAAACGTTGGCCGCCTCCGCAGCGACATCCGTTCCCAACAGCTCCGCAACCAAAGCAGCCACGCCTTGCCAGAACCGCACGAGCGACGGCGCCCCACGATCAAAGTCATCGATCATGTAGAGCGTCCGATCGAGAAGCAAACGGTCCCCTTGGCTGTCCATCTCGATAGTCTGCGTCTCCCCGCTCGGGAGCTTGGCCTCCGCCCGCATCCGAGTGCATAGCCGGAGTTCCGCTTGGTGCAACAGGTTGCGCTCCCGATTGTCATCGTCGAGCTTCTTTCCTAGTCGAATGGCGTAAAGGTACGGAAGGGCGCGCCTGAACGCGGCGTTGGCATCCTCGCTTGTGGGCGCGTATTCCGTGCCGTTCTCAACCAGCGCGATCTCGATGTCATTGGTTGCCAGCGGCTCTACCCCGAACACTTCGCGCACCAGTTTGGTCGACTTTCGACGCGGGAACTCTGCCAGCTTCAGGTGCTGCTCGATGACACGCGGCACCATCACGTTGGCGTTGTATCTGACCTCGGAGACCGGCAGGTACTTCGATTCTCCGCGAACGCGCGACCATACCCGACCAATCTTGAAGAACTGCCGCCGGGACAGGCTGTCCTCAGTCATGACTCCCGCTTCAATCAGCGTGCGGTAGACACCCGGCGCGTGCTGGCCGTCGGGATCGTCCTGGGGAAGTCGGCTCAATAGCTCGTAAAGCGAGTCCGCGTCGACCGCTTCCAAAGAGGAGATCGCGCCCAATCGTGTCAGCAAGCCATTCACGGCGCGTCGGCCGCCGCTTCGGCGAATGACCGGATCGTTGATGTCGATGGCGTGTTGCGAGTAAAGCCCGCGGAGCAAGCGGCCCGCAACGCCGCTCAGGATCACTTGGCCCGGCTTGCAGCGAGTGCCGTCAACAGTCGGCACCCAGTTGGTCGAACGAAGGGCCAGCATCACCGGGTTGGGAATCCGGATGCCGCGGTCCACCCACATCTTCTGCTCGCGAGACTTACGCGCCACGAAGTATGCGTCCTCGATGATGTCGCTTGCGAGAAAATGCTGGCCATCCGTCAGTAGGTAGGCCACAAGGCCCGTCGGGTCCGCTTCGAGAAGCAGGCGCCCAAAGTGGTGCGGGACAGTCGCTCCCTCGACACGTAGCTCTTTGCAGAGGCAGAGCGCGGCAACGAGATCCACGCACTCCTCCCCGCGGACCACCCCTGGATAATCATGCTGCTCCAGAGCCCGAAGCGCAAGGCGCTCGCTCTCAGGGTGAGAAAGCGGCACCGTTCTTGGCCGGTCATGGACACCGAGCGCGACCAAGAACTCAGCAACGCGACGAATGTCCGCGTCCTCCAGGCCGACTTGATTGGGCGAACCCGAGAACCGCACGCCCTCGATGCCCGAGTAAAGTCGATGCAGCATGTCGCCCCCGGGATATTCAGGCCCCAGGTAGCAATCACCGGGAGCGATGACGTGGCCGTTCCGATCGACGATTGGCACTGTGACGCCCGAGAGGATGCCGGGCTGTCCGTTGGTCGTGTTAAACAGCCACTTCAGGAGCTCTTGAACGCGGCCTGCCTGCGCATGCTCGTCCGCTTGTCGCGCGCGCGATACCAATGCCCTGACGACCGTGTCCAGACGGTATTCATCAACACGAGCTTCTCGGGCCTCAAGCTGTCCGGACAGGGCGCGAATGCTCGATGCCCCGGCGGCGGACTGCAATCCGCGCTGAAACTCGGGATGCACGAACTGGATTTCCTGTACCCACGCGGGTACCGGGTACGGATTCACACCGGGCGTGAAAAAGCACTGCTCGTCTGGCGCGACGAATGTGCCTCTTGCGGTCAGTATGAAAGCGCCAAGCGGCAGCTTGCCAAGTCGCTCTGTTGCCAGCAACCGGCCAACCAGTTCGCCGGCAGGCAATGGCTCCATCTCCTCAAGCTGCGAACGCAACCGTCGGAGGAGCTCAGGTTGCCCGAACCAGCCAATCTCGAAGAGATTCAAGACACCGGTGAGTTTCTCGTCCGTGCGCACGCTGAGCACGTCGGGGAAGTGTTTGGGCGTGAGCAGCGGATGCCATGAATCATGTGGTGTGCGATATGCCTTCGCAGCGGGACCCAGGTGTCCGTCGATACGAGGAAAGATGTGCCGCTCCTTCAGCTCCACCACGGCACGCTCCAAGAAACCCAGCCGCTTGAGCTCCGGATCGACCTGGTCCAAGCCGTCGAGGAGTTTCAGGGCGCGGCGCGGCTGAGCGCGAGTAGCCTCTGCGGCGACAACATCCGCCAACTGCGTAGCGAGCGCGCCGAGCACTTGCCGGTTGCCCTCAGTGTCGTGGATGCGATTGCGATCGTCGCTCACCTCAAGCGTCGCGTGGAGCACCATTGGAAGCGGCAGAGCGTCCTTTGTAGGAAAAAACACGCACAGGCACCGATCCGCGGCCGGCTCGGTTTTGTCGGGCACGGCGATCGCGGTCTCATAGTCGCGAGCTCGCCGTTGGCGCGAGTGTTCACTCGGAGCAAGTCGCCCCTCGCGACGGTGCAGGGTCCATAGCGAGTCTCCGCCCGAGCTCTGAACGATGAGTCGCGTCGTGGTCCTGCTGACCTCTTCTCGAAGGATCTCCCAGCGCCGCGGCGCGGTGCCTCGCATCTCGATCTCCGTTAGGGATCGGCAGAACAGCAGTGCCTCGGTCTGGAGGCCGTCCAGTTGGTTGAGAACATCGCGCCGCACGGCGTCACGTCGAGTGTCATCCGGAAGGCGGAGCACGAGAACTGTATCAAATCCATGGTCTCGGTAGCGATGGGCGAGATCGGCGGCAGGCGGGACAAACGGGAATCGCATTATCGGCACAGGCGGATAGCCCACTGCGCGAGTGAAGTCGTCCACGATGCTTCGCACGGCCGGGAACGTCGCAACAAGCTCATTGATTTGGAGGAGCGCCTTCGACCGGTCGAATGCCACCGATAGGTGGCCGCTCGACAGAAGTGGGCACTCAGACCAAGTCAGCACCGATTTAAATCCAAGACCCTTGCAACCGATGTACTTGTTCCGGTCGAGCTGCTTGGGGCTGCAATCGCTGATGACGAGGGACTCAAGGCCGCTCGCGGAGAAGGCAGACCCGGAATTGGCGACCACCACGCAGTCATCGAGCAGTTCGACAAGCAGGCGTCCGCCACTTGAGTGCTCAGCGGCGTCATCAGCATTCTGGAGAAGTTCGAGCAACTGCCGCCCTCGATAGCCCTCGATGGCGGCAAGCTCCCTGTTCGCGTGGCCGACGAGCTCCTTTGGCTGCCGGGCGTAGAGATCGCGTTGATCGGACATGATCCTTGCTACGGCTCGCTCAGCGGCTTCTGCCGACGCAAACGCACGCCCCGATTCAGGCGTCGACGGCGCGTTGAGCCCTGTCGTGCTGGCCTGATGCGTCACTTCGAAACTCCTCAATCGGTCGCCGGACTATGCGTCCGGCCATGGTGGTTCGGCCGCCTGCGATAATCGCTCTCTCGCGAGTCATCTCTGAGTTACCACATTACGGTAGCGGAGAAAAATCTCGCGACTGCGAGCGGCGTTCTCGTTGCTGTAGGGCCGCTGTCGTTGTGGCCCGGCGCGGTAACTCGAGTTACCGAGTTACCACCCGAAAGCCGTGTTGAAAATCGCTCATCGCAAGTGGCTCAACATCGAGCCACACCGGTGAGGAGTTTCGCATGGACGGGCAATACTTGACAGGGAAGTCGGGCGACACGAGCACTGACGCGCTGGCGACGGAGGAGTACATCACGCTCTCCCAAGCCGCGAGGCTGGCACCCGGTCGGCCATCATCCAACTGCGTCTGGCGGTGGTGCCGGGAGGGCGTCAAGTCGGCGTCCGGCCAGCGTGTCCGGCTCAAGCATATGCGCTTTGGCTCGCGCATCTACACCACGCGTCAATGGCTGCATGACTTTGGCCTTGCTCTCGCCGAGGCTGATGCGGTCCATTTCGATCGGCCAGAGCGAGAAGCGCCCGCCGCTGAGGCCCGCTCGCCGCGGCGACCCCTCCGTCGCAGGCCCCCGCGCAACGCGATGCACGAGTCGCAGCGCCGCCACCTCGAAGCCGAGCAAGAACTCGAGGAGGCGGGTCTGTGACGCAACGACGCCCTGCCAAGCCGAAATCACGCCACCCTGCCCCTCCGCACGACTTGCTTGCGAGCGTTCGCCGTGCGCCAGCCGGTGCGCGACCGGATGAACCCGATGCCGACCTTCCAGGTGTTGCCGTAGTGGAAGTGCAGGTCGATCTGCCGGACTTCTGGCGCGAATGGAATCGTGCCCGGAGAGCCGCCGGAAACCGGGTTCCAGCCCTTCTTGCACGTCGCCGCCGCTCACGCCTGCTGGTCGTGATCGCCGCGGAGGACATTCCCTGCCTGATCGCGGCCATTCGCATGGTGCAGGAGCGACCGGACTGATGGAACCCGTGACACAGAACGGCGCATCGGTCCACGACGGCATGAGCCGGCTCGACGCCGCCCGAGCGTACACGATGCGCGGATTTCGATGCGTGCCGATCCCGCTGCGCAAGAAGGGGCCGGTCGACGCGGGGTGGCCGGACTTGCGTCTCGATGACGCCGACCTGCAGCAGCACTTCAGCGGCTGCGGCAACATCGGTCTCCTGCTGGGCGAGCCCAGCGGCGGGCTCACTGACGTCGATCTCGACTGCCCGGAGGCGATTGACCTGGCGCCGCAGTACCTGCCGCCGACGCTCGCGATCACCGGCCGCGCCAGCGCGCCCAATTCGCATTGGTGGTACCGATGCCCGGGCGCGGTGACCAGAAAGCACCACTTTCCCGGCACGAAGAAGATGATCGTCGAGATCCGCAGCACCGGCTGCCAGACCGTGGTCGGGCCGAGCATTCACCCGTCCGGCGAGGCTTACGAGTGGCTCACGGGCGAACCCGCGGCCGTAGAGCACGAAGTGCTTGCCAGAGCGGTCGAAGGGCTCGCTCGGGCGGTTGCTGCTCGCACCGGCGCGGCAGCACCTGCGGCGGCGCGTCCGGCGCGCCGCGCTGCCGCACCCGCCGACGAGGCGGTGCTCCGCCGCGCCACCGCCTACCTCGACGCGATGGACCCGGCGATCTCCGGCCAGGGCGGGCACGACACAACCTACACCGCCGCCACCGCGATGGTGCATGGCTTCTGCCTCGATCCGGAAACTGCGCTGCGGCTGCTGCTCGAACGCTACAACCCGCGCTGTGAACCGCCGTGGAGCGAGAAGGAACTGCGACACAAGGTCGACGATGCGGCAACGAAGTCGCACGACAAGCCTTATGGCTGGCTGCGTGATGCGCCGCGTCCGGTCGCGCCGGGCCGCGCGCACTCCGACGCAGGCTGCACACCCAACGGCAGCGTGAAAGCGGAAAGCCCGAGCACCGAAACCCGTGCAACGCAAGACGATGCCCCGGCCAGCGGCGATGATGCCGGATTCGTGCCCCTCGGCCAGCGCGACCCCGAAACCGGCCGGCTCGTGCTGTCGCCGAGGCGCACCCTGCCCACCGCCGAGGCGTTCGTCCGCGAGTTTCACCAGCATGACGAGGGTAGGACCATCCACGCCTACGGCGGACTGATCATGCATTGGCGCGACAACCGGTACTGCCAGGTCGAAGATGAATACCTCAAGCACCTGCTCCAGCCGTGGCTGCACCAGGCGCTGCGGTACGTGTTCAGCAAAGGGACCGGAGGGTTGGAACTCGCAGCGTTCGAGTCCAATCCCACTACCGTCAAGCAGGCGCTGGACACGATCCGTTCGTTCGTCCACCTGCCGGCGTCAATCAACACCCCCTCATGGCTCGACTCGCGGACCGATCGTCCACCGGCGCTGGAGATTCTGCCCTGCAAGTCGCTGAACTTCCACATTCCCACGGGTCGCATCTTCAAGCCGACGCCGGCGCTGTTCACCGTCAACGCGCTCGACTTCGATTACGAACCTGATCCCGCGCCGCCCGAGCGCTGGATCAAATTCATGGAACAACTCTTCGGCGATGACATCGAGTCGATGGAGCTGCTCCAGGAGTGGATGGCGTATTGCCTCACGAGCGACACCAGCCAGCAGAAGATGCTCCTGCTCGTCGGGCCGCGGCGATCGGGCAAGGGCACGATCGGTCGCATCCTGCGGCGTCTCGTCGGCGAAGGCAATGTTGTCGGGCCGACAACGAGTAGTCTCGCCGGCAACTTCGGACTGCAACCCCTGATCGGCAAATCTCTCGCGATCGTCAGCGATGCCCGCTTCGGCGGTGAGAACATCAGCATCGTGGTCGAGCGACTTCTGTGCATCTCGGGCGAGGACACGCTCAGCGTTGATCGCAAGTTCCTCGGCTCCATCAGCATGAAGCTCCCGACGAGGTTCATGTTCCTCACAAACGAACTGCCGCGTCTCAACGACGCCAGCACCGCGCTGGCCGGTCGATTCCTGGTGCTGCGGCTGACCAACTCCTTCTATGGCCAGGAAGACCTGACGCTCACGGATCAACTCATAGCTGAACTCCCCGGCATCCTGCTGTGGGCCATCGAAGGCTGGAAGCGACTCAAGGCGCGCGGCCGATTCGTGCAGCCGGAAAGCGTCGCCGACGCCATTCGCGATCTTGAGGATCTCGCGTCGCCGGTCGGTGCCTTCGTCCGCGAGTGCTGCACCGTCGCACCGGGCTGCCGCGCATGGGTGGATGACCTCTACAAGGCGTGGCAGGGGTGGTGCGAGCGCGACGGCCGCCACGTCGTCAGCAGCAAGATGTCGTTCGGCCGAGACCTGGCGGCCGCCGTTCCTGGAATCAAGCGGCGTCGTGGCGCTGGCGATGTCCCGTTCTACGAGGGAATCGGCCTCGAAGGGAGTGTTCAGTGAAGCACGCCACCGCCGCTTACCGCTGCACACCGTCACGACGGTCGCCACTGTATTCAACATCGTGTCGTGCGCGCACACGCGCGCCCGCGCGCACGCGTGCGCTTAATAGGGACCGTCGTGACGGTCTTCGACGGTGCGCGACGGTGGCACCCATCGGCATAGGTACTTCCCAGCAAATGGCGTGCCAGCAGGCCCGCGGGAACAGCCGCCAAAGTAGAGAGACACATGATAACGCGACCCTGTCCGACTTTTTGGATTGGCGCGCGCTGCGGAGGACCGCAACATGAGCGCAAGTGTTGATGACACATTGATTTGTCGCCTGGTGGGCGAGTTGTGGGCGGTGTTCGCGCCGTGGCGCGGCCCGTGGGGTGGCGGCGGCGCGGCGGCGGCGTACCTGGCGCGGCGATCGTTTCGGTCCGGCGCTGGTCTGCGCTGGCGGCATCAGGGCCGCGATCGTGATGAGCGCGATGAGAATGTCGAGGCGCTCGGGCGACTGGAGCGGCGCGGCCTGCTGACTCGCCGCGTCGAGAAGACGAAGGTGATCGCTACGCGGCTGCTCGACACGGGGATCGAGCGGGCCTGCTCGCTGGCTGGCGCGCCGTGCTGGTCCGATGGCCGGGATGTATGTCAGCGCCTCGCCGCCTTCGGTGATGCGCGGGCCACGATGATGCACCTCGGCACGCGATGGACGGCGGAGTGGGCGCTGGCCGGCACGCCGCCGTTCTGGGCCGCGTGCGGGAGCGACGAGGCCGGGCGCGCCAACCGCCATCGACTGTCGGTACTTGAGGAGGCGGCGATCCCGGCGCTGGTCCGCGGCTGGCTCCAAAGCGGCGCCGATCTGCACGGCCGGGTGTGGTACAGCCTCACTGCTGCTGGGCGCGCGGCGCTGACGGAAGCGCCGGCGGAGGAGCCGCCGGCGATCGACGCCGATGCCGATTGCGCGCTCGCGTGGCGCGAGGGAGCGCACGCGATGCAGGTTCGCCTCGCCGCGGCCCCGCGCTCGGAGCGCGAGATCGGCCTGCTGCCTCTGCCGGCCCACGGCGGGCCGATGGTGGGCGACGAGTTTGGGCCCGGGCGCGATGTGCCCACGGCAGGCGGCCGGAACTACGCCGCTACGCCACATCTCGCGACAGGGGCGAACGTGGGCGGCAACATGGCGGCCACCGGGGCGGCGGAATCGCGCCCGGGCCGCAAACCCACCAGCACAAGGAGAACGGACTCATGAACGCGTTCAAGGTCGAACTGCGGCCGCTGGCCGAGATCAAGCCCTACGAGAAGAACCCTCGGCTCAATGACGACGCCGTCGAGGCCGTGATGAACAGCATCCAGGCCTTCGGCTGGCGGCAGCCCATCGTCGTCGATGGCGACGGCGTCATCATCTGCGGGCATACGCGCTGGAAGGCCGCGGAGCGCCTCGGCCTCGAGAAGGTTCCGATCCACATCGCAACCGATCTGTCGCCCGAGCAGGTGCGCGCGTACCGCATCGCAGACAACAAGTCGGCCGAACTGGCCGAGTGGAACATGGAATTGCTGCCGATCGAGATGGCCGAACTCCAGGGCGCCGGATTCGACTGGTCGGCGCTGGGCTTCAGCGCCGACGACCTGGCCAAGATCTTCGACCCGGGCGTGCAGGAGGGGCTCACCGATCCCGATGCGATCCCTGAGCCGCCCGATGAGCCGATCACAAAGCGCGGCGACCTTTGGATTCTCGGTGAGCACCGATTGCTGTGCGGCGACAGCGCGAGCGCGGCCGATGTCGATCGACTGCTCGACGGCCAGCCGATTCACCTGGTGAACACGGATCCGCCGTACAACGTCAAAGTTGAACCGCGCAGCAACAACGCGATCGCCGCCGGCAACTCGTCGTTCACGGCCTCGAAGAAGAAGCGGCGCACCCATCACCAGTCGTTCGATGTCGCGCGCCAGGGCGAGAAGCGCCGGACCACGCGCAAGATGCGAGCGAAGGACAGGCCGCTTGAAAACGACTTCGTGAGCGATGAAGCGTTCGAGGAGATGCTCGATGCGTGGTTCGGCAACATGGCTCGCGTGCTCATCCCCGGCGGAGGCTTCTATTGCTGGGGCGGCTACGCCAACCTCGGCAACTATCCGGGGCCGCTCAAGCGCGCGGGTCTGTACTTCAGCCAAGCGATCATCTGGGATAAGCAGCACCCCGTCCTGACACGAAAAGACTACATGGGCGCGTTCGAGGTATGTTTCTACGGCTGGAAACTCGGCGCTGCACACCGCTTCTACGGCCCGAACAACGTCGCTGACCTTTGGCACATCAAGAAGATCCCGCCGAACCAGATGGAGCACTTAACGGCCAAGCCTGCTGAACTCGCCGTGCGCGCGTTGCAGTACTCGTCGAAGGCCGGTGAGAATGTTCTCGACCTCTTCGGAGGATCGGGCTCGACTCTGATCGCCGCCGAGCAGACGCAGCGGCGCGCGTTCCTCATGGAAATCGATCCGGCCTACGCAGATCTCATCTGCGACAGGTATCAGCGCTTCACCGGCAGGCCAGCCGTGCTGGAGCGCACAGCCAAATCGCCGATCCCGATGACGCCGCGCGAGGAGAGGATGCGGTGAGGGCGACGCTCGTACGAATGCTTGAACTACTTCGCGACGACGCCCGGCAGCGGCTCGCCGCATTCCGTGCAGATGGGCGAGACGCCGCGCGGGTAGGCGCAGGCGGGGCACTGACCGCGGTGAATCCGAAGCAGGCGCCTCAGCGCCGCGGGACCAAGGGCGAGCAACGCAAGTACAAGAGCGAAGAGGAGCGTATTGAACACAAGACCGAACCAAAGCGGTCGGAACGGGAAGATCATGGGCATAGCGTCACGGGCCGGATAAACAAACTCGGTGCGCCTCAACATGAATCCGCCCCAGACTGTGACTGGAGTTCCGGTGCGGATTACCGACTCCAGACCGACGCCACGGTCCGGCGCGATGATTGCACTGAGGCTCAGCATCGGCCATCCGTATCCGATGTGCCCGCCAGTCCGTTCAGGCAACCCACTTGGCCACCAGATGCCGCCATCGTAGGTTGCACTGCGTTCGTATGTGAATCGCGGGGAATTGACCGACCACGAAGTTTGCACGGCCGCATACCCGTAGCCTGGCTTCGAGATGATGCGGAGCAGGAGAATGCGACTCTTCTCGCGATGCTCCGCCAGTCGCCCGCTGTCTGTAATCTCGCCGTGTGCGATCACGCATCCCCATGCGACCGCAACATTCGCGATCGCGCCGAGCAGCAGGAAGATGGCGATGCGACGTGCCCACTTGAGCATGATGTTCATTCTACTGGCGAGCGGAGGGTTGGGCATTCCCGCAGACACAGCCGCGGCGGCGGGCGCTGCGGCTGTGAATGGGTGAGACGGGTTGGCGGGCTAGTCACCGGTTTCGGCCGCCGCCTCCTCCGGCCCCTTCTCGCGCAGCGCGTGGTATTCGATCATCGCGTCGAGCCAGGTGTCGTCGGTGGCGGCGACATGCTTGCGCTCGCGGCCGGGCACGATGCACGACCGCTCCTTGAGGAACGCGATCGCCGTCGCCACCTGCGACCACGGCGGCATCTTCGACTCGTCGCCGCCGCCGACCTTGCTGCGGATCTCTTCCATCGTGAAGGCGGCGCTGCCCACCAGGTCGATGGCGTGGGCGACCTCTTCGTAGACCGCCCGCGTGCAGGCATGCTCGTAGGGTTGGCCGCGTCTGGGCACCACGCGGCGCAGCAGCGCGCCGCCGGCGTCCACGGCGAAGGATTCGCCCGGGCCGCCGGCTGGCTTTTGAGTCGCGGCGCTGACCGCGTTCGTGAGCGCCTCCCACTCCTCGACGGTGACCATCTCGTCGGCGCGGGCTTCGAGGAGGCGCTGGGCCGCGAGCAGCACCTGGCGCAGCGAGTTGGTCTCATGGCCGCTGGTCATGATCATCACCTCCTTCCCGCCGCAGCGCCGGCGGCGTGTAGACGAATAGGCATGTCGCGCAGCGGACGCGCTGCCCATCGTCGATCCAGATCAGGTTGTCAACGTGGCGCTCACCGCAGCGCGGGCAGGCGTCTTCCGGCTCGACGAGATGCTGTTCATGCTCAGCCGTCATGGCTCCACCTCCCCGCGCGATTCGCTCAGGTCGAAGATGGCGACCACCGCGAGCAGGCCCACCAGCAGCGCCGTGCGCTCGTCGAGGTCGGCGAGATCGCCCGCGGCGCAGGTGCGGATCAGCGCGGCCTTCTCGGCGGCGGGCATGGCGGCCAGCATGTCGCGCATCATGGAGCGGGTCTGGTCGGCATGGGCGAGGAGTCGTTGGACTTGCCGGTCCATCACTCACGCTCCTTTCCGGGCCGTGAACCGGCCCTTGTCGGCTTTGATGAACCGCGCGTCCTTGCCCTTGGCTTTGATCTCGCGGATCATCGCGGCGTACAAGGTCGCGTGCGGCGTGGCGCCTTTGGTCTTCCACCCCGCCGCGATGGCGCGCTCGGCGATCGTCTTCGCGTCGAGGGGCTCCTTGGCTCGTCCCAGGACCTGCGCTGCGGCGTCGAGGCCACTCAATCCCTCGCGCTTCTTGCGCGGTTTGGCGTCGGGCTTGCCATCGGCGGTCTTCTTCGTCGTCTCGCCGCGTGCCTTGGGCGCGCCGCGATCGGGCGGCATGGTGATGCCGATCTGCGCCGGGGACTTTCCCGTCAACTGCTTGATGCTCTGCTTGATGTGGAAGACG
Organism: uncultured Planctomycetota bacterium; assembly: GCA_900696685.1. Lineage (GTDB taxonomy): Bacteria > Planctomycetota > Phycisphaerae > Phycisphaerales > UBA5793 > UBA5793. Next base: position 13,635 of record CAADHA010000169.1, on the reverse strand, counting down.
CCGGTGACGGTGCCGACCGCGTCCACCTCGCGGCAGCCGGTCTTCTCATCGACGGCCGAGGTCGCCGGCGCCCGGTAGAGCAGCGGCGTGCGGCCATCGACGCGGAAGAACAGTTCGTAGAGCTTGCCGTTCTTCTTCCAGCACACGTGGTTGCGGCTGGTGGGCAGGTTCTCGACCTGCTTGGCGATCTCGGCGTACTGGTCCTTGTTGACCAGCGCGATCCGCGGCGGCGTGCGCCGGCCCTTGCGTTTGGGCTCGGCCGTCGGCGTCTTCTCCGGCTCGCCCTGCTGCGCCGCGGCCTGCTCGGCCTTCTTCACCCAGCGCGATCTCTCCTTGCCCATGACGATCTCGGTTTTGAGGACCAGACCCTTGGCCGCGGCCTTGGCGTCGCGCTCGGCTATGCGCTGGGCATCTCTATCAACAACGCGGCCCCCGGGTTTCACGCCGGAGGCCTGCTTGGCATCCTTGTTGTCGGTCGCCTTCGGCGGCGGCCCGGCTTCGGCTCGAAGCCGCTGGGCGCTCTTGATCCTCACCTTCTTCTTCGTCTCGAGGTTAGTCGCGTCCCAACCGCCGTTGCGGTTCTCGGCGTCGATGCGCACCTTGGCGATCTTGCCGCTCACCTTCGCGGCGTACGTGTTTCCGATCTGGACTTCGTTCTTCTTCATGGTGCTGCTCCTTTCGTTGATGCAGCGGTTGGTGGTTGCGCCGCGGTGAACATCACCGCCGCGCGTCGTTGGTCAGTTGCTCGTCGGCACTGGCGTGATCTCGATCTTGCGCCCGCAGGCCGGGCACACGGCCTTGGTCGGCCGCGCCGACTGGCGTCCGGCCTCGTACGCCCGCTCGAGCGCTTCCTTCACGCACCACACCGCGGTGTCGTGGAAGTCGAGGCTGTCGCTGTTGCGGGTGGCCAAGGTCTCGAGGCCCAGGACCTCGCGGGCGATGGTGTTCAACTGGTTGTCGCGTGTCGTGCTCATGGTGATTCCTTCCGGCGTGGCGGTTCAGCAGCCCGCGACGCGCTCGATCTCGAGGCGCACCGCGTGGATTTCGGAGTTGGTGCAGCGCGGACGGCCGTGGCGGTCGCTGCCGTAGATCGCCTTGGCCGTCGCCGTCGCGGCGGCCCAGCGTTCGTCGTCGCCGCTGTGGCGCGACAGCTCGAGGCAGGTCTCGCCGAACAGGATCTGCGCCCCGTAGTCGGCGTCGCGGATCTCAACATCGCCTCGCTCTCCCTTGATGGTGATTTGCCTGATGGTCATGGTGGTGGTCCTTTCCCGCGCGATTGCGGTTGGCGGTGGGTTTCAGATCGTGGTGATGTGGGCGACGAGCATGCAGGCCCGCACGACCGCGTCGAGTTCGCCGCGCTGGCCGGCGTTCAACTCGTCGAACTTCTTCTCGAAGATCCGCTCGGCGAGCGCCCGCCGCGTGTTGTCGATGTCGATGGCTTCGAAGCTGTACGTCGGTGCGTAGTTGTCGCTCACCGCGACGTTGGCGCGGCCGGTCTTGTAGGCGCTGATGCCCAGTTCGATGTTGAGCGCCGCGTTGGCCCGCACCTGCTTCTGGACCGATTCGACTCGGATGGCGATGCTCTCGACGCGCGTTCCCGCGTGGATGACCGGCTCCTTGCCCATCGCGTGGTCGCGGTCCCAGAAGGCGAGGATTTCGGCGTCGGTGTACCCCTTGGCCCGCAGGTAGCGCAGGTCGGTCTCGCTGAACATGGCGTGTTCGCGGATTCGTTTGGCTGTGTCGTTCTCGCTGGTTCTCGTCGTCATGTTGATGCGTCCTTTCGCTGGTGTTGGCGGGCGGCGTATTCCGCCTCGCGTTGCACACATGAGGGCATGAACAGCGCGCACATGCAAGGGGAATTGCCGCGGATTCGAGCAGGATTCGCAGATTGTGCACAACTGGGCATGAGTGTGGGGAACCTCGCCGCCAGCAGCGCGCCATGTGCTAGGCATCTGCTAGGAATCGCCGAACATCGCGCCGTGTTGGCCCACGTCGGGCCGGGTCTGCACATGGGCCGACGCCTCGCATCGAGCAACCCGGGCGCGCCGTGGGCTACGGAGGGCCGCCGTGTCGACGCCGCTTGAAGAACAACCCGTTCGACCAGACTCACGGCAAGCCGAGCGCGCCGCCGGGCTGAATCCCGCCGCTCTATCGGTGACCGACACGGCGCGCACGTTGACGCGCGTCGCCGGTCAGCCGGTGAGCGAGGCGATGATCGAGCGCGACATCGACCACGGCGCGCCAACCAACCCCGACGGCACGATCAACCTGGCGCACTACGCCGCGTGGTTGGTCAGAGACATGGCCGAGGGCGCCAGCGCCAACGGAGGTGCTCGTGGCGATTGACCCGCGCAGCCTCAAGCCGGCCGAACTCTGCCGCCTGCTCAACAGCACACCGCTGGGCGAGGTGATCAGCGAGCGGCAGCTGCACCGCCACCGCACGCGCGCCGGCTATCGCATCGGCGACGGGAAGACCGTCGATCTGCTCCGCTACACCGCATGGCTGGTGATCGAGCGCCACGCGCGCCTGGCCGGTGAGGATGCCGCCGAAGATGATTCGTTCGATGAGAATGCCGACGCCGTGCGGAGCCGCCACCTGCCCGAGTCTCTCACCGGCCGCGACATCGACGCCCTGCCCGAGATCATCGACGCCGGTCGCAAGGAAGCCTGTCGCCGCAACTTCCGCCTCTTCTGCGAGACCTACTTCCCGCAGACCTTTCACCTGGCGTGGTCGCCGGACCACCTCAAGGTCATCGCCCGCATCGAGCAGGCGGTCCTCGAAGGCGGCCTGTTTGCGATGGCCATGCCGCGCGGCTCGGGAAAGACCAGCCTCTGCGAGATCGCCTGCCTCTGGGCCCTGCTCTACGGCCACCGCGAGTTCGTCTCCCTCATCGGCTCCGATGAAGAGCACGCCGGCCAGATGCTCGAATCCATCAAGGCCGAACTCGAGAACAGCGAAGCCCTCCTGCACGACTTCCCCGAGGCGTGCTTCCCCATCCACTGTCTCGACGGCATCCACCAGCGCGCAGCCGGGCAGCTCTTCGAAGGCAGCCAGACCCACATTGGATGGACGGCGCACGAGATCGTCCTGCCGACGGTGCCTGGCTCGCTGCCATCCGGCGGCATCATCCGTGTCGCCGGCATCACCGGCCGCATCCGCGGCATGAAGTACAAGCGCCCCGACGGCCGCAGCGTCCGCCCCTCGCTGGTGCTCATCGACGATCCGCAGACGGATGAATCAGCACGGTCGCCATCGCAGTGCGCCACGCGCGAACGCATCCTCGCCGGCGCCATCCTCGGCCTGGCCGGCCCGGGCCGCAAGATCGCCGGGCTCATGACGCTCACCGTGGTGCGGCCCGACGATCTGGCCGACCGCCTGCTCGATCGCGACAAGCATCCGCAGTGGCAGGGGCAGCGCACGAAGATGGTGTACTCCTTCCCCACGCGCGAACAACTGTGGGCGGAGTACGCGCGTCTGCGGGCCGAGGGGCTGCGCGCCGACGAGGGCATCACCCGCGCCACCGAGTTCTACGGGCAGCGCCGCGCCGAGATGGACGAGGGCGCCGAGGTCGCCTGGCCGGACCGGTTCAACCACGATGAACTCAGCGCCATCCAGCACGCGATGAACCTGCGGCTCCAGGATGAGGCCGCGTTCTGGGCTGAATACCAGAACGAACCATTGCCCGAGAGCACGGCCCTCGACGAAGACCTGCTCACCGCCGAGCAGAACTGCGCCAAGTTGAGCGGCCACGAGCGCGGCGAGGTGCCCATCGGCTCATCCCTGCTGACCATGTTCATCGACGTGCAGGCCAAGGCGCTCTTTTGGTTGATTGTCGCGTGGGAGGAGGACTTCACGGGCAACGTGATCGACTACGGCACCGAGCCGGACCAGAAGGACCCCCACGCGTACTTCACCCTCCGCGACATCCGGCGAACACTCGCGGCGGCCGCGCCGCATGCGGGACTCGAAGGCGCGGTCTACGCCGGGCTCGAGCGACTGACCGACTCCATGCTCAGCCGGGAGTGGAAACGCGATGACGGCGCGATGGTGCGCATCGACCGCTGTCTCATCGATGCGAACTGGGGGCAATCGTCGGATGTCGTCTACCAGTTCTGCCGCCAGAGCCGGTACGCGAACCTCGTCATGCCCAGCCACGGCCGGTACGTCGGCGCTTCGAGCATTCCGTTCAGTGAGTACAAGCGCAAGCGAGGCGACCGCGTTGGCCTGAACTGGCGCATTCCCGTCATCACCGGCAAGCGGGCCGTGCGCCACGTCGTGTTCGACACGAACTACTGGAAATCGTTCGTGCAGGCGCGCCTGGCGGTGCCGATGGGTGATCCGGGCTGCCTGGCGCTGTTCGGCCGCACGGGCGGATCATCGAATCGCACGACGACGAACCATCAACTCCTCGCCGAGCACCTCACGAGCGAGTACCGCGTGAAGACGCAGGGTCGCGGCCGGGCGGTCGATGAGTGGAAACTCCGCGTGGACGGCCTCGACAACCACTGGCTCGACTGCCTCGTGGGCTGTGCCATCGCCGCGTCGATGCAGGGCGCCGTGCTCTACGGAACCGACACGCGCCCGGCTCCGAAGCGCCGTATCCGCCTTTCCGAACTCCAGGGAGGGCGGCGATGAGCAGCGAAACGAAGACGAAACGCGAGTCGGAGCCGCGAGGCATTCTGTGCCCGAAGTGCGGCTGCGCCCACTTCGAGGTGATCTACACCCGACGGATTCCGTTTGGAGCGATCCGCAGGCGGCGCGAGTGTCGGCATTGCGGGAGGCGGGTGACGACGACGGAGGTCATTGGAGTCCGATGACCAGATGGTCTACGACGACTGTCGCATCGTTGAGTCAAGTACCCGCTTGCCAAGCCAAAGGCATGCTGCTCCAGGCGGCACGATGTCGGGTGCCTTTATCCCGGCTCTTGCGAGCAGCTCCTCATCATCCACGCAGTACTGAATCCGGGCAACAGCGCTTTCGGCATTGTCCCCCATATGGACCACTCGAAGCCATTCGTCGTTGAAGTGGAACCGCTGATCTGATTCTGGATGCTCACGGTGGTAGGAAAACCACTCGGGATCATCAATGGTGAGCAAGAGGCAGACTTCTGGGCGCAAGTTGAGCAAATTCACGGCGACGCCTGTGAGTTTGAGCGTGGCAGACCTATCCTCAAGTAGTTTCCGCAAGTACCGGAGCCGGGAATCGCCATAGAAGTAGCGAGAGTCCCCTTCGTGTTCCTCTGGTTCTGGACGGTTGAACAACTCCTCCAAATACTCTCTGAAGAGATTGTGGCGTATCGAGAACTCTTCTGGATAGTGATTCGTTGCCGGTTGGAACATGAACGATGGCACAACATGCACCATACCAACCTGAACTGCGACCGACTTTGTTCCACGACGACGCGCTAGGAAGAAGAGATCATCTCCGTCGCGAAATGCGATCAATGCGGAAACTGCAATGGCCGCGCTGCGCCTTGACCCATCTCGCACGGGGTCATCTACGACCGCATGCAGTTTGTTGCGCCTACTCAACAGGTTGTCGAATGCGCCGAGGCATCCAGCCGAATTCCCAGTCAACCGCTCGTGCTGAACTTCAAGCTCCCATGCCAGTTCATCACAGGTGTCCAAAGCACGAAAGTACGAGCCAAACTCGCATTCAAGTGTCACCTCGGGCTCAGTGTGCAAATGGGTCATCGTAAAGCACGGCCGGTCGTACGATTCCAATCCGAGGCGTGTCGCCAATGCTCTGTATCGCGCCGAACCCGGGAGCAGGCTTGAATCACCTTGGCGAGTCAACGTGACAGGTCGCTTGAGGACGGATTCGACATCGGACTGAGTTGGAAAGGTCACTATCGGATATCGATGACTGTTCACGGTGAGCAACGGATGTCCCGGGTACTTCCGTTCAAGAAAGTCCGCGAGATACGGATTCCAATAGGCACCCCGCGCATGGTCCATCAGCGACCGCGCCTTCGCAGTCGTGTACTTCGAATAGAGACTCGCCGCTTGTTGCAGCAAAGTCTTACCGATCTCGTAGCCTGGTAGCGTTGGATCGAACACCACGCGCGTCCAGTTCTGCAGCAGTGGCCGCTTCGGAGTTCCGACGGTAACGGAATCCTACGCCGACGGCGCGCGGGGACTACTCGATCTGGTCTTTCGATCTGTCCGACACGGAGATGGTGCTCCGAAATCGCTTGCCGAGTCTACCCGTGTAACGTCTTCACTCCCACCCCTCCCCATCCGCAATCTCTGAGCCTTTCATCCGTCCGTACCTGACGGATGAACCATGTGCTTCCACCTCTGGATGACCCCGCGCGGCTCGTGATCGAGTTGCGCTTTGTCCCTGCGCTGGACCGTGAAGACGCGGTGCAGGAGGCGTGGGTGGCGCACCTGGAGGGGCGCCCCGTTTCCACCGCAGTGAACACCTACGCCCAGCGGCAACGGCGGTGGCGCAAGCGCATGGCAGTACTCATCGACTTCTACGAGGATCAGGGATGGCTGAGTCCGACATCGAACTGGCGATCAAGCAGAGCGCCCAAGGCCCGGCCAAGGCACAAGGCGACTCGGGCAGTGTCGAGCAGCACTCGCTCAGCGAGCAGATCGAAGCCGACCGCTACCTCGAGAGCAAGAAGGCGAGCCGGGGCAAAGGGCTGAAGGTGAAGTTCGTGCAACTGGAGCCGCCAGGTACGGCGTGATGATGCTCAAGCGTCTCGTGTCATCGTGGTTTGGCAATAGCGGCAAGGCGCCGGCAGCGCCGTCGCGCCCGCCGGTGCGGATGGTCCGCGCCAAGTTCGACTCGGCCCAGACCACGACCGACAACCGCCGCCACTGGGCCAGTGCCGACGGCCTGTCACCCAACGCAGCCCTCTCACCCGAAGTCCGGCGCACTCTGCGTAACCGGGCACGTTACGAAGTCGCCAACAACTCCTATGCGCGCGGGATTGTGCTGACCCTCGCCAACGACACCATTGGCACGGGGCCGCGCCTCCAGATGCTCACCGGCGACACCAAGGCCAACGACATTATCGAGAAGGCGTTCGAGCAGTGGTCGCGGGCGATCGACCTGCCCGAGAAGTTGCGCACCATGCGTCTGGCCCGGGCGGAGAGCGGCGAGGTCTTCGGAATTCTCACGAACAACCCGGCCGTCGAGGCGCCAGTCCAACTCGACCTGCGACTCGTCGAACCCGACCAGGTCACGGGCCCGCCCGGTCGGATGCCGCGGATCGGCGAGGCCGACGGCATCACCTTCGATACGTTCGGCAACCCGATTGCCTACACCGTGCTGCGTCGCCATCCCGGCGACGGCGGCGTGTTCGCATCATCGGGCGACTTCGACACCGTGCCGGCTGCTGCGGTCGTTCACTACTACCGCGTGGATCGACCCGGCCAGTGGCGCGGCATCCCCGACATCACACCAGCGCTGCCGCTCTTTGCCCAATTGCGGCGCTACACGCTCGCGGTGATTGCGGCGGCCGAGACTGCTGCCGACTTCGCGGCGGTCATCTACACCGACGCACCTCCCAACGGTGAAGCGGAATCCCTCGAGCCGATGGACATCGTCGAACTCGAGAAGCGTCTAGCCACGGTCCTCCCTGGCGGCTGGAAACTCGGCCAGGTCCGTGCCGAGCAACCGGCGACGACCTACGCCGAGTTCAAGCGCGAGATTCTCAACGAGATCGCGCGTTGCCTGAACATGCCTTTCAATGTCGCAGCCGGGAATTCCAGCGGATACAACTACGCCTCTGGCCGTCTCGACCACCAGACCTACTACAAATCCATCCGTGTCGAGCAGAACCACCTCCAGACGGCGGTCCTCGATCGCATTCTCCGCGCCTGGCTCGATGAAGCGGTGCTCGTCGAGGGGCTGCTGCCCCAGTCGATGCGTCTCAGGGATGTCGCCACGCCGCACACCTGGTTCTGGGATGGGATGGAACACGTCGATCCCGCCAAGGAAGCCACGGCACAGGCGACCCGACTCGCCAACCACACGACCACACTGGCGACCGAGTTCGCCCGGCAGGGTCGGGACTGGGAAGAGGAACTGCGCCAGCGGGCGCGTGAAGTCAACCTCATGAAGGAACTCGGGCTGACTCCGGCGCAGGCACAGCCCAGCGCGGAGAGCCCCGGCGACACAGACAAGGACGAAGAAGATGGCAAAGAGCAAGACGCCAACGCGATCAGCCGCATCGCCGCCTGAGCAGAGCACCCCGCAGTCGATCGAGATCACCGCCGCAGCCCAGATCGACATCGAGGCAACCGCCGGCGAAGGTCAGACGGCACTGCCGCGCTTCAAGATGGTGGCGTACACCGGCGGCGCCATGCGCGTCGCCGCCTGGCGGCATCCGGTCATTCTCGATCTGGCGGGGTTGAACATTCCGTCACAACAGCGGCCGATCCGTTTCAGCCATGATCCGGCCTCGGGCGTGGGCCACACCGACGCGATCCGCATCGAACAGGGGCAACTCATCGCTTCGGGACTCGTCTCCCGCGACACGCCTACGGCCCGAGAGATCGTGACCTCCTCGAAGAACGGATTCCCCTGGCAGGCGTCGGTGGGGGCCTCGGTCGAGGAGTTCGAGTTCATCCGCGAAGGGCAGAAGGTACACGTCAACGGCCGCGAGTTCGCCGGGCCGGTGAACGTCGTCCGCAAGGCGACACTCGGCGAGATCAGTTTCGTGGACCTGGGGGCGGACGGGAAGACCAGTGTGAACGTCGCGGCGATCGCTGCGAATCAGGAGAACATCATGGACGGTGACAACAAGGACAACGGGACCCCCACGACCGCGAGCAACAACGGCACGGTGACGCAGCCCAAGGGCGAATCGACCGATGACGGGAGCAAGGCCAACGCCAGCGCCGTCGAGGACATCCGCGCGCAGGCGCTTGCCGAAACGAGCCGCATCTCCGCCGTGCGCCGCCTCTGCGCCGGCCAGCATCACGAGATCGAAGCCAAGGCGATCCGCGAAGGCTGGGACTCCACGCGCACCGAACTGGAGATCCTGCGCGCCAACCGGCCCAAGGCCCCGGCGATCCATGTGCACGACCAGAATGTCAGCACCCAGGTGCTCGAAGCGGCGTGCATGCTCACCGCCGGGCTCGATGAACCCGAGAAGCACTGCGAAACCCAGGCGCTTGATCTGGCCGCCAAGCGCTTCCGCGGCGGCATCGGTCTTCAGGAACTGCTCCTTGAAGCCGCGTGGGCCAACGGATACAGCGGCCGCAACTTCCGCGACAGTCGGAGCGTGCTCAAGTTCGCGGTCAACCCCGGCATCGAAGCGGGTCTGAGCACGATCGACATCGGCGGCATCCTGAGCAACGGCGCCAACAAGTTCCTCCTCGAAGGCTTCTTCTCCGTTGAACGCACCTGGCGGAACATCACCGCCGTGCGGAACGTCAGCGACTTCAAGACGGTGACCTCGTACCGCCTCATCGGCAAGGACCAGTACGAGGTCGTCGCCCCCGGTGGCGAACTCAAGCACGGCACCCTCGGTGAGGAGCAGTACACCAACAAGGCCGACACCTACGGCCTGCTGCTCTCCATCGACCGGCGCGACATCATCAATGATGACCTGGGCGCCATCACGACCGTGCCGCGCAAACTGGGTCGCGGCAGCGGCCTGAAGATCAACGATGTCTTCTGGACGATCTTCCTGGCCAACAGTGATTTCTTCAAGGTTGGCAACAAGAACTTCATCAGTGGCGCTGACACGGCCCTGACCATTGACGGCCTGACCAAGGGCGAAGTCACCTTCATGGACCAGGTCGATGGCGACGGCAAGCCCATCGGCATCATGCCCGCCATCCTGCTCGTGCCCACGGCGCTGAGCGCCATCGGAACCCAGCTCTTCAAGAGCATGGAACTGCGCGACACGACCGCGAGCACGAAGTACCCGGTGAGTAACCCGCACCAGGGCAAGTTCCGCGTGGAGGTCAGCCGCTACCTGAGCAACGCCCAGTACACCGGCAACTCGAGCAAGGCGTGGTATCTGCTTGCGGATGCCGCCGACCTGCCGGTGATCGAGGTCGCGTTCCTCAATGGGCAGGAGTCACCGACGATCGAAACGGCCGAGGCGGACTTCAACGTGCTGGGCATTCAGATGCGCGGCTATCACGACTTCGGTGTGAACCTTCAGGATCCGCGGGGCGGCACGAAGAGTAAGGGCGAGGCATGATCGGGCGCGGCATCTGAGTGATCAGTTCTCCGCCGCACACGTGATTCAGGAGATTGCACATGACACAGGCAACTTTCATCTCGCAGGGCAACGCCATCGACTACACCCCCGGCAGCGCGGTTGCAGCCGGACAGGTGGTGGTCGAGAGCACACTGCCGGGCTTTGCGCGCACGCCGATCGCCGCCAACGCGCTCGGATCGCTAGGCGTGGCCGGCATCTACGACATCGTCAAGGTGACAGGCGCGATCAACGCCGGCGTGGCGGTCTACTGGGATGCCAACGGCGATCCGGTCGGCGGCACGGCCGGGACCGGCGCGCTGACGACCACTTCAACGGGCAACGCCTACCTCGGCAAGACCGTGCGGGATGCAGCTGAATCCGATGCGACCGCGCGCGTGATCGTCGACCACTCGGTGATCGGCCTCCAGAGTACACTGACCGGCGCCATTCCCGACCCCGGCGACGCCGGCGCGATCCCCGTCGCGCAGTCGGGATACGTTCCAATCGTGACGGCCGGCTCCGAAACGCGGACCCTGGCGATCCCGACCTTCGTCGGGCAGGAACTGCTCCTGTTCATCAAGACCGACGGGGGCACGTGCGTGATCACCGTCGCGTCGGCGATCAATCAGACCGGCAACAACACGATCACGATGGCGGATGTGAACGATTCGATCCGCCTCCACGGCATCGACAACAACGGAACCCTCGTCTGGCGCGTGGTGTGCAATGACGGCGCGGCGCTCTCGACGGTGTGATGCATCATGACCGATGTGCTCAGCCAGGGAATGTCATGGCTCGAAGATCAGCGTCACCGGCACCTGACGCGGATGGTGACGTACCAGCGCGGCGTGAACGAGGTGGAACTGGCGGCGACGATCGGCCGCACCGTCTTCGAACAGGACGACCACGCGGGCGGGCTCACGCGCATCGAATCACGGGACTTCCTTATCCGCGCCGCCGATTTGGTTCTGGCCGGTAACGTGACCCTGCCCCAGCCGGGTGATCGGATCATCGAGACTGACGCCATCGCCACGTACACCTACGAGGTCATGGCGCCGGGCAGTGAGCCGCCCTGGCGCTACAGCGACATGAATCGCGCCACACTGCGCATCCACACCAAGCACGTGGCGACGGAGAACCTGTGAGCAGCACGATCCTGACCATTGCCGACGCCGTGGTGGCGAGTCTCAACGGGACCTCGTTCTCGATGGCCTTCACCGCCGAGCGCCATCTCGTGCCGAGTCTGGGCCTTGAAGATCTGGCGAACCTGCACGTGACAGTGGTGCCGCGGAGTGTGGCGCGGACCGCCTCTGGCCGGCGGGATTCCTGGATGGACTGCAGCATCGACGTGGGTGTGCAGAAGAAGGTGACCGGCGATCCCGACGCCGATGCGCTCATCGCGCTGGTTGAGGAGATCGCCGAGCATCTGAGCCATCAGCGGCTGGCCGGCGCACCCGAGGCCGCATGGCTCACCACCGCAACCGATCCGCTCATTTCGCCTGAGCACCTCGATCAGCAGCGCGCATTCACGAGTGTCGTGTCGGTCACCTACAGGGTGAGGACGTAGACGAAAGGACTGACCCATGGGCTTCAAACTCGGCATGGAGGCCGTCCTCAACTACAAGGTGGATGGCCAGGGCGCCGGCGGAGCATGGCTCGAACTGACCAACGTCCGCGACGTGACGCTCAATCTCGAAGCGGCCGAGGCGGATCTGACCACGCGGGCGAATGCAGGCTGGCGCGCCAACGTCGCCACCCTCAAGTCCGCGACCATCGAGTTCGAGATGGTATGGGATACCGCCGATGCGGGATTCACGGCCATCAGGAACGCGTACCTGAACAACGGCATCATCGGATTCCAGATCCTCGACGCCGCCGCCGGCCAGGGCCTGCAGGCCGACTTCATGATCGGCTCGCTTAGCCGAAGTGCGCCGCTCGAGGAAGGCATCACCGTCTCGGTCAGCGCCAAGATCACCTACTCAGCCACACCCCCCTCGTGGATCGGAGGTGCCTGATGCCCAGCAGTACCCTGTCACTGTCCGGCGAGATCGGCGGCGCGCCGCTGGGGGCCACGCTTCAGCGCACCGCTGACGGTTCCATCCGCCAGGGCCCGATCACGCTGCCGGCCGCCGAGGCGGGCACGCTCTCGACGCGCAGCACCGACACTACCGGCGTGCTGACCCTTGCAGGAACCACGCTGCAGATCGGCGACACCATCGACATCTACGGGGATGGCGGGCGGCGCTACGACGTGGAGGTGGATGGCGTGGCGGGCGATGACGTGACGTTCTCGGGCGGGGCCGGCGATGTGCTTCCCGTCCAGGACACCGCCGTGACGGCGGCTGAGCAGGTTTCGATCGTCCTCGCGTTCACCGGCGATGAACTCGTCGCCATCGGCGCGAAACTCGGAGAACGCGGACACCTCAGCGTTCGTGACACCGGGGTGACCGCGCTGTCGATCGACCTCGTGAAGAACGAAACCTGGTTCTGGCTCGACGGCCAGCAGATCGTCAATCCGCTCGCAGGCGACTCGGTGGATGGCCTCATGGCGAGCAACGCATCGTCCGCGGCATCGGCCGTTCTGAACATCGGCGTGCTCTACGACTCGACGCCGTAGCCGTCGGAACGGAAGAGTGTGAAGTCTCATCAACGCGCATCGATTGGGGATCCCATACAGGATTGGAGTGTGACATGGCGGCCTACGTCTTCCTCACAATGTACGGACTGTTCTTCCTCTGGCTGATCTGGGCCTTCCACCGGGAAACCAAGGGCCAGCAGATCAGTGCCGTGCGGTCCTTCCCGGGCCGCGAAACAGACGGGAACGCAAGCAGCCCATCGGAGGGAGGCACCAGTGAAGACCTTCAAGGACAACGCGGGTAGAGAGTGGACGGTCGAGATCAATGTCGCGGCATTGAAACGAATTCGCTCGCTCACCGGCACTGACCTGCTCGAAGTGATCAGCGGCGGCGAGCTGCTCGAACGCCTCATGCGTGACCCGGTGCTCCTGTGCGACATCCTCTTTGCGCTGGTGAAACCCCAGGCGGACCAGAGGCAGATCAGCGACGAATCTTTCGGTGCCGCGATGGCCGGCGACGCGATCGACTCCGCCACGGCGGCCCTGCTCGATGAGCTGGTGGCTTTCTGCCCCAGCCCGAGGGACCGGGCCAACCTCGGGCGGGTGCTGCTGGTGGTCCGACAGGCGATGGACAAGGCGAGCGACGTGGTCGAGGCTCGTCTGGAGGGCGGCGAGATCGAACGGATCGTGAACGAGGCGCTGAAGGCGGCGACCTCTGGCAACTCATCTGGCGCTGCGCCGGCATCCTCGGCCTCGACCCAGCCGACCTGACGCTGCGCGACCTGCTCGCGATGGCCGAGCAGCGCCAGCGCGACGAGTGGGCGAGGACTTCATCGATCATGGCACTCATCGCCAACACGCAGCGCAACCCGAAGCGTCAGCGGGCCG
>CAADHA010000168.1 GCA_900696685.1 uncultured Planctomycetota bacterium | reverse complement strand
GACCAGTCCGGCTCGCTGCACCAGATCGACGACCTCACCGCGATCATCATCCAGGCCGACGCCCCCGCCGGCTGCGTGAGCGTCGCCGCCCCCCCCGCCGCCGCACGCACCGGCCACCGCGCCGACCTCGCGGCGTAAGCGTGAGAACCGGTATGAGAACTGTGGGGTGCCGTGGTCAAGCGACGCTTTGGGAGCGCGGGCCACGCAAGTGCTGCCACGGCACTCGAGTCAAAGTGATCGTTCGGCCGCCGAATGGCGTGCCCCTCCGGTCGCAAAGTCTCCCTCCGAACCACGGTGCCCGCTTGTCATACAGGTACTGAGACGGCCCACTCGCCTCGCCGCTTGTAACCTCCGCCGCGCTCGACCGTGCGTCTGTAATCGCCGTCAACTTCGCCGCCTTACTCTTGCACCGCACCCCGCCATCCTGTACACTTGCGGCAGGGCGAAGACCATCGCCAGGACGCAGGCCATCGCAAAGGAGAACCCATGAGCGGACCCACCGCACGAGGCACGATCGTCGCCGACACGCCCGTCGAACTTGCCGCCCCCTGGTGGACGCGGCGCAACGTCCTGATCACCTGCGTCACCACCAGCGACCCCGGCGGCGTCGTCTACGTCGGCGGACCGAGTGTGAGCGCCGACGACGGCTACCCCCTCCGCGCCCGAGAGCGCCTTCAACTCGACCTCGCCCCCGACGCCGCACTCTTCGCCGTCGTGTCAATCGGCACAGCCGACGTGCGCGTCCTGGAGACGAGCGATTGATGCGTGAACCACTTCAGCCGGCGGGGTCAAGCAGGCGGAATTCGCAGGCGCAGCCGCATTTCCGCCCGCGGCGCGGCGAATTCGGGTAGTTTCCGCATTTTTACCTTGCGTTTCGCCTGACCGTCGGGTACATTTGGGTGTTCTGGCGAAGTTCCGAGGGAGAATCGCGTGAGCCGGCCCGATGTGCCCGTCGTCATCACGGTGCCTCGAACCATGGGAAGTTCGACTTCCGTCAGCGGTGGCGCCACTGAGGTCGTCCTCCGCGCCCGGTCCTCCAACGTGCAGGCGATCAGCCTCAACGTGACCACCTCGGGCGAGTCCAATCCCACCGGCGGTGGCGCGAATGACATGCTTCTGTTTCCCGGCGCGTCGGTCTACGGGATCATGGACTCCCCGACAGCCAACGCCAACGTGCGCGTTCTGGAGGCGGGCGTATGACCTTGCACAGCACCTCAGTTTCACTCGATGAAGACGGCCGCGTGCGCATCAACCGCGCCTGCCCGGCAGTGAAACACGCGCAGTTCTCCGTGGGCGATACGCAGGTGAAACTCGAAACCGGTCTGGCCCATCGGCGCACACACATCATCAAGCCGGTGCGAAGCGGAACGGATCCGAATCGGCCACGCCGGTGGATCGCAATCGGCCCTGAGGGCTTCGACGTTGCCGAGGGTGCGCCGGTCTGGGAAGAGTACGAACTTGTTCTGACGGTCGGACCGCATGATGAAGTCTACGCCTTGCAGGGCGATGATGAAACCGGCAGCATTGACGTGCGCATTCTCGAAACAGGAGAGGGTTGAATCATGGGTAAGCCATCCAAAGCATGGCCAATCGACCCGACGGGGCGCGTGTGGATCACCGAGGCGAGTGCAGTGCGGGCGGCGACCGCCCAGATATCCGTCGGTATGACTGCGGTGCTGGTGACGACGGGCACAAGCGGGCTGAAACGCCGCAAACTGCTCATCCGAAACATCAAGGATCCGGAGGTCGTCGTCTACATCGGCGACGCCAGTGTCACCGTGTCTTCGGGGTTCCCCCTCTTCGAACTTGATGAACTCGAACTTGACGTAGACGACAGCGCAGTGGTGAAGGCGATCCGTGCAACTTCGCCGACGGCGCCAGATGGCTTGCTATCTATTATGGAGATCGAGTGACATGGGACGACGACTTCTCACAAAGGCGCCTGCGGTCGATGAGACGGGCGCGATACTCGTCAACTACGCGGCTGACCGGGTCGGCGGCGTGCAAGCCGCGAGAGCGGAGATTGGTGGTACCCAAGTGTGTGTCCCTTTTTCCGGAGGCTCTCCGCTGCCGGATCGGAAGTACTTGGTCATCACCAACGTTTCGGAGGCCATATACCTCGGAGTCCAAGGCTCCGAATTGCAGAACTCGTACGTCCTCCCCGGAGGTGGTCGGGGCAACTACACCAATCCTCCCAATCTCGGAAAGTTCTCAAGCCGCAAGCAATTCCTACGTGGCCAGTATCTGACCATTCCGTGCCTGCCTGCCGTTGAAGTGTGTGCGAGAGCTGCCGCAATAGAGATCGGATCATCTTTGGAGTTGTCGTAATGGTAATCCATCAGATCCTGATGTCAGGCATTCTATGCGGCCATTGCGCGGCATTAGCGACGGCGCAGGTCGTTCTCTGGGACAATGGCGAGTTTGACAGACGCGCGAGCATCTCCTGCGAGCGGGATACGCTCGTGGATGAATCGTGGGCCGTAGATGATGCAATATTCGAGGAAGCCGTCGTGATTTCCGGATATCGGTGGTACACGATTCTGTGGGAAGACTGGGCCGGCGAGAGGCCAGTGGCCGTGGACGTCATTGTGTTAACCGACCGGTTTGAGAAGGTCGTCGAATTGCGAGACCTCCAGTATGAGATGAAGTTTGTCGGCGACTTCCGCGGATTTCCCTATTACAGGATCGAAGTACATGGACTCGACATAACCCTGCCAAGCGGTCGCTATTATCTCGGCGGCCGACCCGTAGGGCAGGGGCGCTTTCAAGCGTTCACTGGTCTTAACAACACGCTGCTGGGACGGACCGAAGCGTTTTGGCGCTCGAAATGGTTCGGGTTTCCGAACTGGGTGTCGGTAGGAGCGGTGTTGGGCACGCGCTTCGACATTGCCTTCACCGTCTTCGGCCACGTCGTGCGCGAGGAGGTGGAGGCGGAGTCGTTCACCGTTCCTCTTGGGCGACACCTCAGCGGCGAAGTCTCCGACCTGCATGAGAGTGATGATCGTTACATTACGATCCGCAACCGGGCGCTGATGGCGATGACGCTGCCGATGATCCGCATGGAAGTGCAGGGCACGACCGCCGTCGAGACCGCCTCGCGCATCACCGTGACCGTCGAGACCGCCGCGAGCAATCTGCCCAAGCAACCCCTCCAGCGCCTTGCGCTCTTCGACTACGCTACCGAATCGTGGGTCACTATCGACGAGCGCACAGCGCCGCCCGTGGACACCGTCGTCGAGGTCATCATCGAAGACGCCCCGACCCGCTTCATCGCCCCCGGCGCCGGGCAACTCAAATTGCGCCTCGACTGGTTCGATCCCGGCGCGACCACGCCCTGGGGCGTGCGCATCGACCACACCACGTGGACGGTGGAGCGGTAGTGCGGCAAAGAGGGCCAAGCAAAGTTACGGCGAGATCGGAGTGCCCCTCTCCGGCCCTCCGTCTCGAGAAGCCCGGCGAACGTGGTTGCGCTCGCCCCGCAAGCCATTCGCTCCTCGCTCAGTGCATCGCCAAGGACTGGTAGAGCATCAGGGCGTTGCCGTCGGGGTCGTAGAAGGTCGCGAGGCGGACCATGCCGGGGTACTCGCGAGTCGGCCCGTCGAAGCGCACCTTCTTGCCTTCGAGGATGCTCCGCGCCTTGTCGATGTCCTTGACGCCGAAGGTCGGGGTCGGGCCGCCGGTCTTGACTTTCTCGACCTGAGAGAGGCCGACGTTGACGCGCCCGCCCTCGACGGGGCTTTGCAGTTCGCACCAGCCGATCTCGTCGACGGTGTAGAGGTGCGTGAAGCCGAGGACGTTCTGGTACCAGTCGGCGGACTTCTTGAGGTTTGAGACGTCGAAGGCGATGGTGAGTCCGCCGTCGTAGTTGAGCGATGACGCCATGGATCTCTCCTTCTGCCGGGTTGCCGGCGGGTGTTTTGCGAATTATAGCGGCTATACTTTATGTGTCAAACGGTGGGGAGACTCGCGGCAGGGCCCGGACGTGGGCCAGGGGAGGCGGAGCAGCGCCGCGGTCGCTTTCGCGCCGCTCGCTGCTCGCCGCACTTGTGGAGGCTGCCGCACTCTCGCTCCTCACGCAGGGAAGGACGATCTTCGCGATGGACCGCATCGATCGACTCGCCGCTCTCTTTCATCGTCGCTGGGCCTGTCCCGTGCTCGCCCAGCTCCATTGCACGAAGGGGGCCAAGTTCATCTCTCTCGTCCACGCGCTCGGCGCCAACGCCGGCGCCATGCGTCAGGCCATCGACGAGCTCATCGACCTCGGCTGGGTGCGGCGCAACCCCGGCTACGGCCATCCGCTGCGGCCGGAATACATTCTCACTCGCCGCGGCGAGCGGCTGGCACCCGCCTGCGAACGACTGGACCGGGCGTTGCGGTCGCTCGAGGTGCACGACATCGCGCTGCGGAAGTGGTCGATGCCGGCGCTCTATGTGATCGGCGACGGGCCGACGCGCTTCACGCAGGTTGCCGAGGCTCTGCCCGGCGCGACGGACCGGGCCGTGTCACTGTCACTCAAGGATCTGGGCGGCGCCGGCTTGATCGAGCGGCGTCTTCTCGACGGCCCGCCTCCGGGCAGCGTCTACGGCGCTGCACCGCCCGGCGCCAGGCTGCTGCCGATTCTCGACGCCATCTGAGCGAGTTGGGCCAGCGCCGAGTCGTTGTGCTCGCAAAACGTTGCCGGCTCGATCGTCCAGCCGCGGCTGAGGCGTTTCTCTTCGCGGCGGAGCATTGAGAGCAGGTAGCGGCCGATGAGCGGCGCCGCCAGGCGCGTTCGCCAGCCGAACTCCTGCTTGAGGTCGTCGAGGATCGCGCTGATGCGCTGCGCAAGGCGGGCGTTGGTGCGCGTGAAGTACCGTCGCGCGGCCCACAGTGCGCCGGCATAGGTCACGGCGAGATCGCGCGACTCCCACCGGAATCGATCGCGAATCCGCGCATCGGCGCCGTGCTTGTACCGCCGCCAGCCCTGGAGCACGGTCCGCGCGATGCGCACCACGCTCGGCCCGTTCACCTCGAAGTCACGCTCAAACGCCCGCACGAGCAGCCCGCCTTCGACGCCGGGGGGCAGGTGCGCGTGGCGGTAGTTGAACCGCAACTGCCCGTGAATGTCCGCCTCTTCGTACTCACCGCGCGGCAGCATCGTGCCGTTCTTCTCGTGCTCACGGTACAGCGGCGTGCCTGGAATCGGCGTGTAGAGCATGAACTGGTGAAACTCCGTGTCGTGCTCCACGGCATGGTCAATCGCCTCGTCGATGTTCTCGAGCGTGTGGTTCTCCATCCCGATGATGCTCGAACCGAGCACGCGGATGCCGTGCGACTGGAGCGTGCGGACGAGGGTGAGCGTGTCGGCGTCGCGGAGCTTGGCGTAGGAGGCGTCCTTGCCTTCAAGCCCCATCCACACCCAGGAGATCCCCAGGCCGACGATCTGCTCAATCTCATACGCCCGCAGGATGTTGGCGGAGGCGAAGATGTACAGCGACCACGCCTTCGCGGATTCCTGCATCAGTTCAAGCAGGCGCAGCGCCCGCTTGCGGTGCAGGAGGAAGTTCTCATCCATGACGAAAAAGGAACGGACGGACATGTCGCGTTCGAGGCCGCACATGACCTCGAAGAGTTCGTCGCCGGTCTTGTAGAAGTGGATGCACGAGCCCTTGCCGCCGAACATCGCCGAGGTGGCGCAGAAGTTGCATCCCAGCGGACAGCCGACGGAGGGGATGAGCACCGCGGCGACATCGCCGGGCTTTTCGCGCAGGTTGATGCCCATCGTGCGGGAGGAAAAGCCCGAGAGAATCCGCGGATGAACGATGGGCCGGTCCGTGCGCTCGCCGAGAAACCGCCTCATCCACTCGACGCCCTCACCGCGCACGATGTGGTCGGCGTCGATGATCTCGTCGAGGTCGGGGTAGTTGGCCACGTGCCCGCCGACGACGATTGTCGCGTCTGGCTGATGCTCGCGGATGAGTTCGCACATGTGGCGGACCTTGGCGAGATTGGGGATGATCGCGCCGAGGCCGATGACGTCATAAGACGTCGTGCGGAGTTCCTCGATGAAACGATCGCGCGTCGGGAAGTCGAGCAGCGTGCACGGCGCCTCGATGTTGGCCTGGATGAGCATCAGCCCCCACGAACGGTGGAACATCCGCAGCGAGAACGACCGCTGCACGCGCGTCACCTGGTTGTGGTAGAGCTCCATCGGGTTGAGGCGCCGGCTGCCGTACTCGTCATCGCGTGCGTAGGGGCCGAAGACGCTCGAAAGCAGGACGCGGGCATTTGAGCCTCGCGGGTGGCGGGGAAACGTGTGTTGCGGATGGTGCAGAAGAGTCGCGGCGGCCGGGGCGGCGGGAGCAGTGGTCATCAGTGTTTGGCCTTTAGGTTCGCCGCCGGTCGCGTTGAGCCGGGAGCAGTCGAAGTTTGGGGGGGCTGGATCAAGATGGGGAGGCGCGGTGGAGTTTGGGAAGGGATTTGAACAGGACAAGTCTATCCACTTCACACGCCCCAGGCCACGCGATCTGAAGCGATGAAGGGCAAATCGCCGAGCATGGAAGCAACCACGCCTCAAACGCCCCGCGCCGCGCGGCGAAGCGCCGACAGAATTGGCAGCAGAGCGATGGCGGTTGAGCAGATGGACTTCTGCTCTGCCCAGGTGCCCGGCGACTCTTGTCCGTGCCTCTTGTCTCGCTGCTGCGGCTTTTTCTCCGGCCGACGTTCCCTGTTGCCCGGTGCCCGGTTACTGCACAGCGGTCTTTCCTGCTGCCATCCACAAGTGCCAAGTGCCAGATGCCTCCGCCTGCGCACACGTGCGGTTTGTTACTCAAACCGATGCACCACGAGTTGGCTGGCCTTGCAGCCGGCGGGCGGGGCGGCGTGGATGAGGAAGGTGCAGCCTCGGGCAGAGCCGGGCACGGGGTGCGCGATCCAAGCCGCGCCGCTGCCGTCGGCCACGGCGGAGCCGGCGGTTGGATTGCGGCCCAGGTCGACCGCACTTGCCGGGATTCCGGAACCCGGGGCGGCGGTCTTCTGTGAGGCTGAAGGTCCAAGTCGGAGTCATCAATGTCGGCATGGGACTTCTGGCGGGGGATGGGGTGGACATCATCCTGGCGGCGCGCACGGGGAAAAACGCCGCCGCCCCGCGAGCGCAGGCTCGCGGGGCGGTCGTGTGCTGGACGTGCCCGGCAGGTGGGTCGATTACTCGATGACCTGTTCGATCACGTTGGACTTGCGCTGGAACTGTGCGGCCTGCATCCAGACGCGCGTGCCCTGGGAGTTGGCGGGCAGGCGCTTGCGGAGAAGGGCATAGCCGTCGGCGTCGGTGACGCGCGTGCCTGCGAGGGCAGGGCGGGCGAGGTCGATGGTTACATCCAGTTGAGAGATATAGGTCGAACCGGTGCCGGTCGTGCTGTAGATGAAGGCGACGACCTCGTTTGGCGTGGCGCGGAAGACTTCCGCGTCGCCGTTGACGCCGGCGACCCAGCGGGAGGCGGTGAGGCGAATGGGAATCTCGCCGGTCATGGCCATGACGACGGCTTCGTAGGCGTCGACCATGCCCCAGCCGTAACTGTTGTCCTCTGCGGGCGTACCGAGATCGTGAGCGGTGTCGTAGATGATCTGCTTGATTTCTTCGACGCTGAGGTTGGGGTTGACTTCGCGCATGAGGCAGACGACGCCGTTGATGTGAGGCGAGGCCATGGAGGTGCCGCTGAGGCTGCCGTAGCCGCCGGGGACTGAGGAACGGACATTCACGCCGGGGGCGGAGATGTCAGGCTTGATGGCCGGCTGCCCGTTGGGAGTGCAGTTCGTCGGGCCGCGCGAGGAGAAGGAAGCGATGGGCCAGTTGGGATTGTTGGCGTCCACTGCGGCGACGGCCATGGTGCGGTAGTCGTCCGTGGCGCGGTCGGCGGGACGGCGAAGTCCGGAAGACCCTTCGTTGCCGGCCGAGAAGATGATCACCGTGCCCGCGGCTTCGCACGCGTCGAGGTGGTTCCAGAAGGTCTGATCGCAGGGCGGATAGCCGTGGCCCGTGACGAGACCCCAGGAGTTGGAGCACACGGCCGGAACATCCCAGTTGGTGTTGGGGTTGCCGTCCGGATCGATCAGCCACGCGAAGGCGAGGAGCGAATCGGCGACCGTGCGCTGAATGCTGACGCGGTCGATGACGGCGGCGTGAATCCAGATGGCGCCAGGAGCGGTTCCGACTTCATCGCCAGGCGCGCCGCCGCAGATGGTGCCCATCGTGTGCGTGCCGTGGCTGCCGAAGGCGGTGGGGAAGCGCGTGTTGGTCACGGGGTCGAACCACGCCCACTCCGGATGTCCTGAGTAGCGCGAATCGGCGACACCGGCCCAGCGGCTTGCCAGGGCAGGGTGATTGCCGTCCACACCGGTGTCGAGGCTGGAGGTGAGGACGCCGTTGCCATGCACGCTGAACTCGCGCCACACTTCCGGGGCGCGGATCGCGACCTGCCCGATCTCCGGCGCGTCGAGGCCACCCTGATCGACTTCCATCTTGTCCATATCAACGGGTCGGACGAGCTCGATGGGGTAGTTGAAGTAGACGCGGAGAACGTCCTGGCGCTGCGCCAGCTGGATGATCTCACGCCGGTTGGCGTCGACGCGGATGACATTGGAAATCCAGTAGGGGGTGTAGTCGACGACTCGGCCTGCGTTCTTGAGGCCTGCGAGATGATCAAGGAGCGGACCCTGTGTCATGGCAGCCTTCTCCTGAAGGGCGGTGACCACCAGGCGGTGGCGCTCCTGGAGATTCATGCGCACGCGCTCGAAGTGCCGGTTCATGTCCTCGATGTTGACCTGGTCATTGAGGTAGACCAGGGTGGAGAGAACCTGTCCGTCAGGGGTAGAGCGGAGAATGCGAACAAGATCAGGGTCGATTTCGCCGGCGAGCACCGGGGTCGCCAAGACCGCCGCTGCCGCTCCAATACAGGCCAGTCGTTTCATCTTCTTCTCACTTTCAGAAACAGGATGAAGTTGGTCATTCGCCCAAGCCGCAATGGCAACCCGCGAGCGCAAGTCTCCCGTGGGATGCGATTAGCATACCTCAGGAACCGGCGCGGGGGGCGATTTAGTCCCGATTTCGGCGCGGTTTTCTGACTTTTCGGGCTTTCGGAGCCTCTTTTCACCTCCGGCCGGGCTGTGACAGGGCGTGAAGCCGCCTCAGGCAGCCGGCGACGGCAACATTGCCGCCGACTCGCGCGTGATCTCCGCCGAGGCATGGGGATAGAACCGCAATTGACGTCGTGACTGCCCGGCCAGGCACATTTCACCTCATTCAAGGCACGAGAGTTGCGTTCTGGCCTGAGCATCCGGGGCATGCGCCACGGGCGCAGTCGAAAGCGAGGATCGCGCAGCCGGTGGCGGAAATTTTCACTCCACGTCGCGGCAATCGCACCGCGTCACTTTGAAGGATGGAGAGCCAATGAGACACGGACAAATCGGCATCTACCTCGCCGCGGTCGTTACAGCGGTCGTTTCTACACCTCTCATCCTGGCACAGGGTGACGGCGGAAACGGGCTGCTCGCATCGTCATGGCGGTCCTTCACGACCGGCGACTTCCCCAACTTCGCGCCGATTGCCGGCGCCTTTGCCGACCTCGACGGGGACAGGGACATCGACGTCCTGGTCGCCCACGAGTTCTTCAGCGGCCCGGGGCTGGTGGTGATGCTCAATAACGGCGACGGCACTTTCGCCGCAACGTCGCGCTATGACCTGCCCTACATGGAGAGCATTGCGGACGTCGCCCTCGCCGACATCGACCGCGATGGCCGGCTTGACGCGATTGCCACCATACCCGACGCCAACAGCCAGAGCAGCAAGGGCTACTGGTGGCCCGGCAACGGCAATGGAACCTTCTCGCCGGCGCGTCGCACGTTCAGCACGGGCCCCGGTCCGCTGGGCGTCGCCGTCGGCGACTTCACCGGCGACGGCTTCCCGGACATCGTAACTGCTGACGGTGCGTTCTTCGGCAACGGCTCGACAATCTCTCTCATGAGGCACAATGGGCAGAGCGGGTCGCAGGCGGGTTTCCTTCCGCCCGTTTCGACGACAATCGGCGCCAACGTCCAGCGTGTCGAGGCTGCAGACCTTGACGGCGACGGCGACCTCGATCTTCTCGTCGGCCGCGCGAACGCCTCGGGCAACGCTGTTCTGCACAACAACGGCTCAGGCGGGTTCGCCGCGCCGGTCTTCTATCAGCACGCGCCCGGGACACAGAATCCCGGCGCAGCCGTGGCGCTCGTGGATGTCGATCGCGACGGCCGGTCCGACCTCATGGCGTCGGCGACGACCGCGAACAACGGCGTGGTCTCGATCCGCCGCAACAACGGCGACGGCACGTTCGCATCCCCCGTCGTCTACAACCTCATGGCGTACTCGTGGACGCTCAGTTCAATTGCGTCGGCGGACCTCAACGGCGACGGTTGGCCCGACGTCATCGGCACCACGCCCTCCGGCCGCGCCGTTGATGGGTTTCACGTTCTCCTGAGCAACGGATCCGGCGGCTTTCAGACCGGGATGTACTACCCTGCGGCAAAGCAGACGGTGGAGGCGATGGCCTTCGACGCCGACGGGGACGGGGACGCTGACGTTCTCACGCTTGCCAACGACTCTGCCGTTCTCACGCTGCACATCAATGCGGGCGATGGCCGCCTGCCCGTGCTGCCGCAGTACGCCATCGGCACGCTCACGCACAACATGGATGGCGCCGACATCGACGGCGACAGCGATCTCGACCTCGTCAGCGTAGACAGCGCCGCGCGCATTCTCCGCAACAACGGCGACGGAACCTTCACATCCGCCGTGCAGTTCAGCACGCCCATCAACCCAGGCTCGGTTCTGCTTCGCGACATGAACAACGACGGCTTTCCGGACATGGTGCTGGGGCCTGATGCGAACTTCCCGCCCTACAACTTTGCGGTGGCGCTCAACCGCGGCGACGGAACATTCAATCCCGGCGTGGTGACGCAGGTCGGCGCGAGCCAGGCGGGCGTCATCGACACGTCCGATCTCAATCACGACGGGCGCGTCGACGTCATCCTCACCGATCCCGGCCCCGCAGCGGGAATCTACATCTACAGCGGCAACGGCAACGGAACGTCCTACTCCTTCGTGCGAAAACTGCCGGCCTCGGGCCCCAACGGCATCCGCGCCATCGACCTCGATCACGACACGCATCCCGATCTGCTCTCAAACACTGCCCTGGGCCTGACCACCTGGCCCGGCCGTGGAGATTTCACCTTCGACCCCATCATCACCCAGGGCGAGTACGCCGCTGACTTCGACCTCGCCGACTTCAACGGCGACGGCCACCTCGACCTCTGCACTCTTATCCCGCAGGACTCCTTCGGCACCGTGCAGGTCTCCATCATGCTCGGCTACGGAGACGGCGACTTCGGGTTTCCGAATATCTATCCCGGTCCCAGCGGGCGCGAAAGCGCGTTCCGCATCTCCTCCAACTGCGACGCAGCGGACGTCGACGGCGACGGACTCATGGACCTCGTTCTCACCAGCAACGCGCCCGGCGACGTGGCCATCTTCCGCGGCAACGGTGACGGAACGCTGCGCCCGATGGACCGCTACGGCGCCGGCTACTCGGCGCATTCGTCCGTCATCGGCGACTTCACCGGCGACGGCGTGAGCGACGTGGCGTGCATCATGAGTCTTCCGCCCGGCGGCTTCGCGGATGTCGTCGTCATGATGCCCGGGCTTGGCTCGGCGCGCGTCTTCTCGCTTTCCGTGAGCGGTGCTTGCCCCGGTGTGGTGACGCTGACGGCCCGCAACGCCACTCCCCGCGCCACCGTCGCATTCGTCTATGCCTTCGGGCGCGGATCGGTCATCATTCCGAGCGGCCCCTGCGCCGGCACGCGCCTCGGCCTCAACGCCACGGCGACGCTGCTGCGCACCGTGCGCGCCGATGCCGGCGGCACGGCGACGACCAGCGGCAGCGCGCCGCCCAGCGCGTGCGGGCGCGTCTTCGTCCAGGCCCTCGACACGTCCAATTGCTCCACGTCCAACGTCGAAGGAATCTGAACTTCTCACTGCGCCGCGCGTTGCCGTGCCTCCTCGCGGCAGAGCGGCGATTCAACGGCCCCGGCGCGGCGGCATGAGTTCCATGAGCCGCGCCTGCGAATGGAGATGAATCATGATCAACCATGAATGCTCGCTCGCTGTCCGCCGACTCCGCCTCGCGCGCCTTGGCGCGTCCGGCACTCTGGCTGCGACGCTGCTCGCCTGCTCGGCTCATGGGCAGGTTCGGCCCGTCCCCTTCGACGTGCCCTGGGTCGGCTACGAGACGGCGGTCTATCCCGAAGGCATCTACCCCTTCGCAGCGCGCACCGCCGACTTCAACGGCGACGGCGTGCCCGACCTCGCCACCGTCAGTTGGAGCGGCACGGCTCACCTGAGCATCCTCCTCGGTGACGGCGAGGGCGGGTACCGGCCCTTCTTCACCTACCCCATCGGTGGTGAGAGCCTCGACCTGGAAGTCGGCGACTTCGACCGCGACGGCGACATCGACATCGCCGTCGCAATCACCGGCCGCCAATGGGAAGGCTCAAACATCTCCATCTGGAGCAACACCGGGCAGGGCGCGTTCATCAACTCGCGGCTCCTCAACGCCGGCTCCACCGGTCCCAGCGGTCTCACGGCCGCTGACTACAACAACGACGGCTGGCTCGACCTCGCCGTCGCGCATGACCGTTACATCGTCGCCGGCAACTCCATCGCCGTTCTGCTCAGCGACGGCGTCGGCAACTGGCGATTGCCCGTCGTCTACACCCTCTCCTCCGGAACCAACAAGATCACGTCAGCCGACCTCGACGGCGACGGGCTCATCGATCTCGCCGTTGCTCACGAGACCAACCGCTGGACTTTCGTGCGCAATACCGGCTCCGGGGAGTTTGTCTCGGCGGCCACTTTCCAAGGCATCGTGCAGGGTTCACTGCCAGATCTGCCCACCATCCGGGCGGCCGACTTTGACCGCGACGGCGACCTCGACGTCTTCTACTCCCACCGCGACAGCGGAGGCGTCAACGACGGAGCCTTCGGCTTTTGGCGCAATCTTGGGGGGGGGAACTTCGCCCCACCCGAAACCATCAGTTTCAACAGGTTCACGAACGGGCCCGTACACATCCACACCGCCGACGTTACCGGCGACTCCTGGCCCGATGTCCTCTGCGCCACCGGCACGAGCGACCAGTGGTACCTCGTGCCCGGCAACGGCTCGGGCGGTTTCGCAGCCCCTCGACGCTTCCGCGCCGGGCAGAACCCCTCCTCCATGCAGGCGGCCGATCTCGACGGCGACGGCGATCTCGAAGTCATCGTCGTCTGCGCTCAGTCCATGGGCGCGTGCGTCTACACCAACCCCGGCAACGGCGCCTTCGTCCAGCCGCCGGTCATCGACATGACCGACCCGGGTCTTGCCCCCGCCTTTCCCACCAACCTCGAAGCGGGCGACATCGACGGCGACGGCGACCTCGATCTTGTCAGCGGCTTCCGCGCCGACTTCGCCGGGCAGCACGGCCTCAGCGTCCGGCGCAATCTTGGCAACGGGACCTTTGCTCCGATTCAGACCTATCCCTCTTCTCCCTATCCGGTCCACGTCCGCCTGCGCGACATCAACGGCGATCGTCGCCCCGATCTCGTCTATCAGGACGGCAACGGCGCCATCCGCGCCCGCATGAACACGGGCGGCGGGGCCTTCGGTTCGATCGTCTCCCTCACGACCAACTACATCGAGGGCTTCTTCGACCTCTGGGATGTGGACGCCGACGGCGATCTTGACATCGTCATGACCGGGTTCTTCGAAATCAGGGTTGCGCTCAACAGCGGCAGCGGGACCTTCGGGTCACCAATCGTCACGCCGCTGAGCGACTGGGCCACGAACCTCGGCATGGGCGATTTCGACGGCGACGGCTCTTACGACATCCTCACCAACTCCGGCGCCCAGGGCAGCGCCCGCATTGCCTTCGGAACAGGCAACGGCCGATTCACCGGAGGATTCGACGTCCCCGCCGGGCGCGACGTTCGCGCCTTCTCCAGCGGCGACTTCGATCGCAACGGCGTCATCGACTTCGCCACCATCTACAACCTCGACGAAAATGGCCTCGGCGTCCGACGCGGACGAGGCAACGGCGACTTCCACATCCTCCGCACCTACCACGGCTCCTACGGGTTCACCGATCACACCAGCCGGGCGCGGCTCGCCGACGTGGATGGCGACGGCGAGGTCGATGTCCTCGCCGCCAACTTCAGCGCCCAGGACGCATCCTTCTGGCGCGGCGTCGAAGGCGGCACCTTCGACCGGCTCATGCGCCTCGGCGTGGCACAGAACGCCTTCGACCTCCAGTACGGCGACTTCGACGGCGACGGCGTCGGCGACCTTGCCGTCATCACCCAGGTCGACGTCGGTTCGTGGTGGTATCCCGGCGTGAGCATCTTCAAGGGCGTCTCGCCGCCGAGCGGCTACGAGATCGTCCTCTCGCAGACGCCGCTGCGACGCGGACTGGTCGCGGCCTTCCACGCCGCGGGCGCGCGGCCCGATGAGGAGGTCTTCTTCCTCTACAGCACGCGAGGCGTCGGGGCCGGCCCTTGCCCGCCCCAACTGGGCGGACTCTGCCTCAACCTCCGCACTCCGATCGAACGGCTCGGCTCCGCACGCGCCGACGCCGACGGCCTGGCGACCCTCCGCGTGATGATCCCCGGCGGCGCGCCTCTCGGCACGCCCGTCCACACCCAGGCCGTCATCCGGCGCGGGCCCGGCGGGAGCATGAGCGTCAAGAGCCGACCCGTCAGCGCCCAGATCGAACCGTGATCGCATCCTAAAGGAATCGCTGACCGGTCCTGACATCCTCCTTCCCGACTCGCCGCCGCCGATCGCCTCGCCCAGGCCGACCGCGCGGCGGCGGTCGCGCGCGCCGGCAACAAAAGGGACAGGTACATTTATTCCCAGCCTGAAATCTCTCGTAACTCCTTGTTGCACAACGATATAAAATGTACCTGTCCCGTTTATTTCTCGCTCTCAGGACGCGCCTGTCCCGTTCATGCCTTTCCTGCGCCGCTGCCGGGTCTTGACTCATCTCGATGTACG
>CAADHA010000167.1 GCA_900696685.1 uncultured Planctomycetota bacterium | reverse complement strand
TACTACCTGAACGAGCAGATGAAGGCGATCCAGCGCGAGCTGGGCGACGGCGACGAAGGCCGCGAAGACATCGCCGAACTCGAAAAGCGCATCAAGGAAACCAAGCTTTCCAAGGAAGCCAAGGCGAAGGCCGAAGCCGAACTGAAGAAGCTGCGCCAGATGTCGCCGATGTCGGCGGAATCGACCGTCGTGCGCAATTATCTCGACTGGCTGCTCTCGCTGCCGTGGGGCGTGAAGAAGAAAATCAAGAAGGACATCGAGGCCGCCCAGAAGGTGCTCGACGAGGACCACTTCGGCCTGGAAAAAGTGAAGGACCGGATCCTCGAATATCTCGCCGTGCAAGCGCGCACCAACAAGCTGCGCGGGCCGATCCTCTGCCTCGTCGGCCCGCCCGGCGTCGGCAAGACCTCGCTCGGCCGCTCGATCGCCAAGGCCACGGGCCGCGACTTCGTGCGCCTGTCGCTCGGCGGCGTGCGCGACGAAGCCGAAATCCGCGGCCACCGCCGCACCTATATCGGCTCGATGCCGGGCCGCATCGTCCAGTCGATGAAGAAGGCGAAAAGCTCGACCCCGCTCTTCCTGCTCGACGAGATCGACAAGCTGGGCGCCGACTATCGCGGCGATCCGGCGGCGGCGCTGCTCGAAGTGCTCGATCCGGAGCAGAACAACACGTTCAACGACCACTATCTCGAAGTGGATTACGATCTGAGCGACGTGCTGTTCATCACCACGGCCAACAGCCTCAACATGCCGCAGCCGCTTCTGGACCGGATGGAGATCATCCGCATCCCCGGCTACACGGAAGAGGAGAAGCTCGAGATCGCCAAGCGCCACCTGCTGCCGAAGCAGTACGAGCACAACGGGCTGAAGAAGTCCGAGTTCACAGTTTCGGACGATGCGCTGCGCGACCTGATCCGCCGCTATACGCGCGAAGCGGGCGTCCGCTCGCTGGAGCGCGAGATCGGCAATCTGGCGCGCAAGGCGGTGCGCGAGATCGAGCAGAAGAAGGTGGCGAAGGTCGAGATCACCGCGGCGAACCTGCCTGACTATGCGGGGGTCTGGAAGTATCGCTTCGGCGAGACCGATCTCGAAGATCAGGTCGGCGTCGTCACCGGCCTCGCCTGGACGGAAGTCGGCGGCGATCTCTTGACGATCGAAGCCGTGTCGATGCCGGGCAAGGGCGCGATGACCGTCACCGGCAACCTGCGCGACGTGATGAAGGAATCGATCTCGGCGGCCTCCTCCTACGTTCGCGCGCGCTCGATCCAGTTCGGCGTGAAGCCGCCCGTGTTCCGCACGCGCGACATCCACGTGCACGTGCCGGAAGGCGCGACGCCGAAGGACGGTCCGTCGGCGGGCGTGGCGATGGCGACGGCGATCGTGTCGGTGCTCACCGGCGTGCCGATCCGCAAGGATGTGGCGATGACCGGCGAGATCACGCTGCGCGGGCGCGTGCTGCCGATCGGCGGCCTGAAGGAGAAGCTGCTGGCGGCGCTGCGCGGCGGCGTGAAGCTGGTGCTGATCCCGAAGGACAACGAGAAGGACCTCGCCGATATTCCGGAGAATGTGAAAACGGGCCTAGAAATCGTGCCGGTCTCGACCGTGGACGAAGTGCTGAAGCACGCCCTGACGCGGCCGCTGACGCCGATCGAGTGGACCGAGGAGGACGAGCTCGCCGAGACCCGTCGCACCGAAATGGACGGCGCTCAGGAGCACGCCCGGCCGCACTGATCCCGCGGTTTCGCACTGCAACAAATTCGGCGCCCGCTTGCATGCGGGCGCCGAATGCTCCAGCGTCCGCAAAGCCAGAATCGCCAGAATCGGCATCGGCGGCGGATTATTTTTTGGGAGTGCGAGGGGGCCTCATGAACAAGGCGGAACTGATCTCGGACGTGGCGGAGCGCATCGGCGATTCCAAGCAGAAAGGCGAGGAAGCCGTGAACGCCGTGTTCGACGCCATCACCGACGCACTGCGTCGCGGCGATGAGGTGCGGCTGCCGTCCTTCGGCGTTTTCGTCGTTTCGGAAACCAAGGAGCGTAAGGCGCGCAATCCGCAGACGAACGAGGAAGTCGTGGTGCCGGCCGGCAAGCGCGCGAAATTCCGCCCGGGCAAGGCGCTCAAGGAAGCGCTGGTCTGATCGGGCGGCGGACCCCTGATTAAAAACGGCGGGACCAGGGGGAGGGGCGGCCAATTGGCCGCCCTTTTCATTTTGGCTCCGTCCGTGTAGCTCAGGCGGCCGAGAGGTCGAGCAATGCTGGCGAAAATCTACCGCCCCGCGAAGAACGCGATGCAGTCGGGGACGGCGCAGACGAAGAAGTGGCGGCTCGATTTCGTGCTCGCCTCCGCGCCGCGGCCGGAGGCGCTGATGGGCTGGATCAGCGGCGCCGACACTAACGGCCAGGTCCGGATCGATTTCGACAGCAAGGAAGCGGCGATCGATTTCGCGCGCCAGCACGCCATTCCGCACCAGGTGGTCGAAACGCTCGAGCCCAAGCGCGTGATCAAGTCCTACAGCGACAACTTCGCCTTCCGCCGCCGCGAACCCTGGTCGCACTGAAGCGGCCGATCCGCCGGCGCCGTGGCGCGGCCCCGTAGCTCAACCGGATAGAGCAGCGGCTTTCAATCGGATCGCAATAGCCCCTTTTATACTTGCGAGAACACAGCTACTCATGGGTATAGGGAATGCCCAGGGAAGGGGTTTGCACAGAACGATGACCGCCGCGCCGTCGCCCTTCCGCTCCACCCGCAGCACGCCGGAAGAACGTGAGGAGAAGCGCGCCGCCCTGCTGCTGGCGGCGGTCCGCATGTTCAACGAACGCGGTTTCCATGCGACGTCGCTCGAGGATGTCGCCGCCTCGCTGGGCGTCACCAAACCGGTGATCTACCATCACCTGGGCAACAAGGATCAGGTGCTGTTCGAGTGCGTCCGCATCGGACTGGCGGAACTCCAGGTTGCCGCCGCTCACGCGGCGAAAGAGCCGGGAACCGGCTTTGACCGGCTCAAATCCTTCCTCAGGCGCTACGCCGAGGTCATCATGGGGGACTTCGGGCGCTGCGTCATCCGCACTTCGGACGAGGCCCTGTCCGCCGACGCTCGCCGCAAGTTCCGCGCCCTGAAGCGTGAAATCGACCAGGCGCTGCGCGCCATGATCGAGGCAGCGGCCGCAGACGGCTCCGCAGCGGTGAAGGATGTGCGGACGACCGCCTTCGCCTTCGCCGGAGCCCTTAACTGGCCGGCGCGCTGGCACCAGCCGGACGGCCCGGTCAGCGCGTCGCTCATCGCCACAGAATTGGTGGACGTGCTCTGCGGCGGCATAGAGCCGCGCGAACGCTTCCGGACCACAGCAAGATAAGCGGCATGAAAGCCTTTCGTCCCCCGTCAAAAGAGGGCGCTGGGGCGACAGGAAACACAAGGCGAAGCCATGAGCATCACTCTAAGCGACGGCGGGCTACTGCGCCGGCAATGCTTCATCGATGGCGACTGGACCGGGGAGGGCCGCATCCCGGTGACCGATCCGGCCACCGGCGAGGTTCTGGCCCATGTGCCGGACCTGGGCGCCGAAGAGTCCCGGGCGGCGATCCAAGCGGCTCAAGCGGCTCTGAATGACTGGAAGGGACGGCTGGCGTCGGAGCGGTCTCGCATCCTCAGGCGCTGGTTCGAGCTGACGATCCAGCATCAGGACGACCTCGCTCTGATTCTCACGCGCGAGCAGGGCAAGCCCCTGGCCGAAGCCAAGGGCGAGATCGCCTACGCGGCGGCCTTCATCGAGTGGTTCGCCGAAGAGGCCAAGCGGATTTACGGCGAGACGATACCCAGCCATCGGGCCGACAGCCGCATCGTTGTGATCCGCCAGCCGGTCGGCGTGGTGGCGGCGATCACGCCCTGGAATTTCCCGGCCGCCATGATCACGCGCAAGGCCGCGCCGGCCTTGGCGGCGGGCTGTACGATGGTGCTGAAACCCGCGACCCAGACGCCTTTGACGGCCTTGGCTCTGGCGGTCCTGGCGGAACGGGCCGGCGTGCCGCGCGGCGTGTTCAACGTCGTGACCGGTTCATCGCGCGTCATCGGCGCCGAGCTGACGGGAAACCCGATCGTCCGCAAGCTGAGCTTCACCGGCTCCACCGAGGTGGGCAAGACGCTGATGGCGCAGTGCGCGCCCACCATGAAGAAGCTGTCCATGGAGCTGGGCGGCAACGCGCCTTTCATCGTGTTCGACGACGCGGACCTGGATTTGGCGGTGGAGGGGGCGCTGGCCTCCAAGTTCCGCAACAGCGGTCAGACCTGCGTCTGCGTTAACCGCATCTTCGTTCAGCGCGGCGTCGCCGCGGCGTTCGAGACGAAGCTGGCGGCGGCCGTGCAAGCCCTGAAAGTGGGCCCGGGCGCACAAGGGGGCGTAAACCAGGGTCCGCTGATCGACGAAGCGGCGGTGGCGAAGGTCGAGGAGCATATCGCCGACGCCAAGGCCAAAGGCGCACGTATCGTCGCCGGCGGCGCCCGTCACGAACTGGGGCGCACTTTTTTCCAGCCGACCGTGATGACCGGATGCACCGGCGAGATGGCGGTGGCGCGCGAGGAGACTTTCGGCCCGCTGGCGCCTCTGTTCATTTTTGACGACGAAGCCGAGGCGCTCGCCATGGCCAATGACACCGAGGTCGGCCTGGCTGGCTATTTCTACACCCGCGACCTGTCGCGCGCATGGCGCGTGGCCGAAACGCTGGAGGTCGGCATGGTCGGGATCAACACCGGCCTGATCTCCACCGAGGTCGCGCCGTTCGGCGGGATCAAGGAGTCCGGGATGGGCCGGGAGGGCTCGCGGCACGGTGTCGAGGACTACCTGGACATGAAATATATCTGCATGGCGGGGATCTGATGGGCGCACCGTTTCTGTGTCGCTCCCCATCAAGCATGTGTCGTCGCGACGCTTCGCCGGCAGGCTAGATTGATCCTGGGCGTCTGCGCCTTCTTGTGCGTGGAAACGAACCGAGGAGACCACGATGCCGGCCCTACCGGACCGCGACGCGCAGGCGGACCCTGTGCTGTTCGAGACTGAAGAAGCGGTCGCGGTCCTCACCCTGAATCGGCCCGATCGCGGCAACGCGCTGTGTCCCGCGATGCTGGTCGCGCTGGAGCGGGCATGGGCGCGTGTCGAAAGCGATCCGGCTATCCGCGTCGCCGTCGTCACGGGCGCGGGGGAGCGGCATTTCTGCACCGGCGCTGACGTAGAGACGCTGCGTGTTGGGGTTGGGGGATTGCAGAACCGGGGCTACGCGGCCGCCAATCGGTTCTCTCCGCGCATGGCCCATGTGAGCAAGCCCGTGATCTGCGTCGTCAACGGCCTGTGCAATGCCGGCGGGCTGCATTTCGTGGCGGACAGCGACATCGTCGTGGCGTCTCGGACGAGCCAGTTCATGGACAGCCACGTGTCCGTGGGCCAGGTCTCAGCGCTGGAGACCCAGGGCGTAGCGCGCCGGGCGGGCGTCGGAGCCGCGCTGCTGATGGCGCTGGCCGGACGGGAATACCGGATGTCGGCGAAGAGAGCCCACGACCTGGGCCTCGTGGACATCCTGGAAGATGACGCCGTCTCCGCCCTGGCTCGGGCGAGGGCGCTCGCCACGCTCATCGCCGCCAATTCTCCCCAGGCCCTCGCCCTGACCAAGCGGGCCATCTGGGCGACGACCGAGATGAACGATC
>CAADHA010000166.1 GCA_900696685.1 uncultured Planctomycetota bacterium | reverse complement strand
TCGTTACGCCGTATTTGTTCGAGATGTCCGATCCCGTGCCGGGGCGCGCGGGAGTGCAGAATACGATCACCATCACGGGCCTCGAGCCGAATCAGCGCATCCTCCTCGCCTACGGCACGCGCGAGGGGGCGCAGAAGATTCACGGCGGATGTCCAGGCGGCACGCTGCTCATCCGCGACCCGCAGGCGCTCCCCGCCGTCCGCGCCGACGCGAACGGTGTGGCGACGATCACGGTAAACGTACCCCAGGCCGCACGCGGCCGCACGGTGCGCCTCCAGGCCGTCGCGCCGATCGAGTGCGCGATCAGCCACACGGTGATTTGGACGTTTGAGTGAGGGCGAGGCACTGCGGACCAGGACGGTCGGCTGATCGAGATGGTTCGCCGAACGCGCATCCTGGACGCATCCGCTCCGCGCGGGTTGAGCGATCGTCGCCGCTTATAGTTGCGCCATGACGACTCCATCGGGCCTCTCGGCAGCCGGATCGGATCGCGCGTACGGCGCGCCGGTCATAGGCCTTGCGGGCGGGATCGGCTCAGGCAAGAGCGAGGTCGCGCGGATGCTTGGGCGAATGGGCTGCGTGGTGAGCCATTCCGACGATGATGTGCGGCAAGTGCTGGCGAAGCCGGAGATTGGGCGGCAGTTGGAGCAGTGGTGGGGGCCGTCCGTCCTCGATGAAAAGGGTCAGGTCGATCGCGCCGCCGTGGCACGAATCGTGTTCGGTGATCCGTCGCAGAGGAGGCGGCTCGAGGAATTGGTGCATCCGCTCGTCGATGCCAAGCGTAAGAAGGAATGGGCGGACGCGGCCGCCGAGGGGTCGGTCGCGGCCTTTGTGATCGACGCACCGCTTCTGTTTGAGGCGGGACTGGACCGCCGCTGCGACGCGGTGATTTTCGTCGAGGCCCCCGAGTCGCTGCGCCTTGAGCGGGTCAGGCAGAGCCGGGGCTGGGACGCGGGCGAACTGGCCCGCCGAGAAAAAAACCAGTGGCCACTTGAAATCAAACGGGAAAGGGCCGATCATTCTGTCATCAACGACGGTGATCTCGCCGCCCTCGAGCGGCGCGTCCGGTTGATTCTCGATGAGATTCTGACGAGGTTCGCTCAGGCCGGTTCCCGCCGAGGTCCGGACTGCGGCTCGTGAGAATCGGCCTTCACGGCCAAGGCATCACCTCCCCGCTCGCTTTCTCGGATTGTCTGTGCCTGCCCGCGAGGCTTCGACAGCCGGCCCATCCCGATCAGAGTGCGATGTGCATCTCTCGTGTGCCCCGCACGCCCACCCTTTGATCACGCAAGACACGGTATTCCCATGACAGCCGAATCGACAAGTCCTCCCACCCCAGCGCAGGCCGGCGAGAGCCGCACCTCCCATTCGTGGAGTTCACCAGTGGACATCAACCAGCAGACCGCGATGAAGCGGAAGAACGGTCAGAAGAAGGCCAACCGCCGCCGGCGCAAGAAGGGCAACGGAGGAGGGGGCGGAGGCATGCAGTCAAGCGTGCAGCCTCCCGTGAACCCGGCCGCACTGCCCAGGGACGAGGATCTTGAAGCCGAAGCCCAGGCGCTCGCCACGCTTCCACCCGTGGACGGGTCAGGCGGGGGCGAAGGCGGCGACGTGCTCCACATCTCCGAACTCCAGAGCATGGATCTCGAAGACCTCCTCAAGGTCGCCGCGAAGGAAGGCATCACCGAGACTGCGGGCCTGAAGAAGCAGGAACTGATATTCCGCCTCCTCAAGGCGCGAATGGTCAACCAGGGCCTCATGGTCGGAGAAGGCGTGCTCGAGATTCTCCCCGACGGCTTCGGCTTCCTCCGCTCGCCCGCCTACTCCTACCTGCCCTGCCCCGACGACATCTACGTCAGCCCGAGCCAGATCAGGCGATTCGGCCTGAGGCAGGGCTGCATCGTCGAGGGGACCGTGCGCCCACCCAAGGAGTCGGAGCGGTACTTCGCCCTGCTGCGGGTCGACCGCGTCAACGGCCGGTCTCCCGAAGTGCTCCACCACCTTCCGACGTTCGAGGACCTCACTCCGCTGCACCCGGACAAGAGGCTGGTGCTCGAAACCACGTCGAAAGAGATCAACATGCGCGTCGTCGACCTGGTGACGCCGCTGGGCAAGGGCCAGCGGGCGCTGATCGTCGCCCCGCCTCGCACGGGCAAGACGGTGCTGCTCCAGAAGATGGCCAACGCGATCATCAAGAACTGCCCGGGGACGAAGATCATCGTGCTGCTCATCGACGAGCGGCCGGAGGAAGTGACGGACTTCCGTCGCAGCACCCCTCCGGAGGTCGAGGTCGTCGCGGCGACGTTCGATGAGCAGACGGCGCGGCACGTGCAGGTCGCCGAGATGGTCATTGACAAGGCGAAGCGCTATGTCGAGTTTGGAGATGACTGCGTGATCCTGCTCGACTCGATCACGCGCCTGGCCCGCGCGTACAACAACGAGATGCCGCACTCGGGCAAGATCGGCACGGGCGGCATCGACACCGGCGCGCTTCAGAAGCCAAAGAAGTTCTTCGGGGCCGCGCGCAACATCGAGAACGGCGGGTCGCTCACCATCATCGCCACTGCTCTCATCGACACGGGCAGCCGCGCCGACGACATCATCTTCGAGGAGTTCAAGGGCACGGGCAACAGCGAACTGCACCTCGACCGCCGCCTTGTCGCCAAGCGCATCTACCCGGCGATTGACATCAGCGCCTCGGGCACGCGCCGGGAGGAACTGCTGCTGGACCCGAAGGAGCTCGAGCTGGTCTATCGATTGCGCAAAGTGCTCAGCGACATGAATGTGGTGGAAGCGATGGAACTGCTCAAGTCGCGCCTCGAGAAGACCAGTTCCAACGCGGAGTTCCTCATGACGATGAACCTGAGTTAGGCCGTGCGGCGGGAAGGGGGGGGGGCGGCGCTGCATGACCGGATCCCCGCACCCCGCCGCATCGATCGGGAAGAGTGAGCGCCGAGTCGTGGTGGATGGACCAGCCAATCGTTCCGGGTCAATTGAAGGCGCGGGCGGGCACGATCTCGTTCATGGCGTGTGCCACGCGGTCTACGCCTTCGACATCGCCTTCTCGATCAACCTTGACGAGGCGGAGCGGGCGATCGCCGCGATCAGCCGGCGCGCCGAGATTCTCAAGAAAAAGCGGGCGCCGCAGTCGATCCAGCAGCAGGAGGTGCCCCTGAGCATTACGGAGCCGACGCCGGCGATCGAAATTGCCGGCTGCCTCTCCGCCTCGACTGTCGACATTGTCCTGTACTCTTTCGGCGCCGCGTCCGTTCGCTTCTCCTTTGCGCTGGACAATTCGCTGGAGGAACTCGTCGGCCTCAGCGAGGCGCTCTACGACCGCGGCGAACTGGCGCGGCAGGCGAGGCAGCACCTCGAGCGGCTTGTTGAACCATTGGGCGGCGCCATTGCCAAGCCGCGCATCGCATCGCCCGTCGAGGATTACGTTCTCTTCGAAATCACCCGGCTTCCGGACGAGAACGTGGAGCAGTTCCTTTCCCGGCGGCGCGGCATCCTTGCCAGAATCCTTCGGGCCGAGCACGCTGTGCTATCGAGCCAGGAGGTTGCCGACGCTCTGGCGCAGACGATCGCCTACGGTGAAACCGATGCGGCGGTAATCGACTGGCATGCCGCGATGCTCGTCGGCCCGGACGCCCACGACGTGCGCTCCATTCTCGAGTACGCCAACGTCCAACTTGTGCAGATGCGGTCCCTGGACGATGAACTGGAGCGGATTCTCGACTCTTCGTACGAACTGATGGCGCGATTCAAGGGTGTGCGGCAGACTTTTCCAGGGGTCGCGGGAGGAGAGTTGCGGCGGCTGGCCGTTCTCCACGCCGATTCCGCCGTCCTTTTCGAGGCCGCCACCCACTCCATGAAACTCGTCGGCGACCAGTACCTCTCCCGCGTCTACCGCGCCGTCTCGCAGCGCTTTCACCTGCCGCAGTGGGGCGCCAACATCAACCGCAAACTTGAGACCATTGACCGCATCTACGACAAGATGACCGACCGCCAGGCAACCCTCCGACTGGAACTGCTCGAGTGGATTATCATCATCCTCATTCTGATCGAAGTGGTAAAGGGGTTTTTGCCCGCGTGAATCCGGCGGCGTGCGGACGTCCTCCGAAAGCGATGACGCACGCGGTCCGGAGCCGCGCCGGACACGACCTCACGCGATCCCTCGATGCTTTACATACTCGATGTCTCGATGCCTCTCGCCCATGAAGACCCATCTCCAGTTTGATATCAAGGCTCAACCGGACGACACGACCTGCGGCCCGACGTGCTTGCACGCGGTCTATGGGTACTACGGGGACCGGATCGCGCTGTCGGACGTGATCGAGCAGACGGGACGCCTCTCCGATGGCGGGACTCTTGCGGTCATGCTTGCCAACCATGCGATCCGGCGCGGGTACCGGGCGCGCATCCACACATGGAACCTCCAACTCTTCGATCCGACGTGGTTCGGCGCCGGGGCGCCCGATCTTGCCGAGCGTCTCACCCTTCAGATGGAATTCAAGCCTTCTCCGCGCCTGCATCACGCGACGCGTCTGTACCTGGATTATCTGGCGCACGGCGGGCAGGTGCGCTTCACCGAAATCGACTCGGCGCTGTTCCGCAAGTACCTCAAGCGGGGCCGTCCGATTCTCACGGGTCTGAGCGCGACGTACCTGTACAACGCTTCGCGCGAGGTCTATCTGAACGATCGCGCCGTGGCCGATGATCTGCGCGGCGACCCCACGGGGCATTTCGTTGTGCTCTGCGGGTATGACCCCAAGAAGAGACAGGTCCTCGTGGCTGACCCGCTGGCCTCCAACCCCCATTCACCTGATCAGCGCTACCACGTGGACATCGACCGGCTGATCTGCGCGATCATGCTCGGCACGCTGACCTATGACGCCAACCTGCTGATCCTCGAACCGGTGCCATCCGAAGAAAGCGCAGAGGCGACCCATGTCCGCTCTCATCGTGGTCAGTGACCCGGACGACTGGCCTTCCAACCTGCCCGGCGTCGAGGTGGTCTCGAGCCGGGCCTATCTCACTGACGCCGACTACAGCGGCCGGCGTCACACGCGCGTCTTCAATCTCAGCCGCTCCTACCGCTACCAGTCCACCGGCTATTACGTTTCACTGCTCGCGGCCGCACGCGGGCACCGGCCGCTGCCGAGCGTCACCACCATCCAGGACATGCGCTCGCTCACGATCGTCCGCTCCGTCACCGACGACCTTGATGATCTCGTGCAGCACTGCCTCGGGCCGATCCAGTCGGACCACTTCATCCTGAGCGTCTACTTCGGCCACAACATGGCGCAGCGATACACCCGGCTGGCGCTTCAGTTATTTAACCTCTTTCCCGCGCCGATGCTGCGTGCCCATTTCGTTCGCGACGACCGCTGGCGCCTGGTGCACATCAAGCCGATTCCGGCCAGCGACGTGCCCGATTCGCACTGGCCCTATCTCATCGACGTGGCGACGCGCCATTTCGCGGGCCACGCACGCAGCGTGTCGCGTCCCAAGGCCGCCCAATACGACCTCGCCATCCTCCACGATCCCAAGGCCGCCGACTCGCCCTCCAACCCGAAGGCGCTGCGCAAGTTCATTCGCGCCGCGGAGCAGGTGGGCTTTGACGCCTCGCTCATCACCAAGGATGATTACGGGCGAATCGGCGAGTTCGACGCCCTCTTCATTCGCGAGACGACGGCTGTGAACCATCACACGTTCCGCTTCTCGCGCCGCGCCGCTGCCGAGGGGCTTGTCGTCATCGACGATCCGGAATCCATCGTCCGCTGCACGAACAAGGTCTTTCTCGCGGAAGCGCTCCAGCGGCACCGCATTCCCTCGCCGCGCACGCTCATCGTTCATCGCGGCAACGTGGACCAGATCGTGCCATGCCTCGGCCTGCCGTGCATCCTCAAGCAGCCTGACAGTTCCTTCTCCCACGGCGTCGTGAAGGTGGAGGCCGAGGAGGATCTGGGTCGGCGCGTCGAGGAACTGCTCGAGAAATCAGACCTGCTCGTGGCGCAGGAGTTCCTTCCCACGCAGTTTGACTGGCGCATCGGCGTGTTCGCCGGACAGCCCCTCTGGGCCTGCCGCTATCACATGGCGCGCAAGCACTGGCAGATCGTCAAGTACGGACGCGACGGCTCTTCCTCATTCTACGGCCGCGTGGACACCTGCCCGGTCGAGAGTGTGCCGCGGCCGGTGATCCGCGCTGCCGTCGGCGCCGCCCGCCTCATGGGCCAGGGTCTCTACGGCGTCGATCTCAAGGAAGTCGGGCGAAAGGGAATCGTCATCGAAGTCAACGACAACCCCAACATCGACGCCGGCTACGAGGACCAGGTCCTCAAGGACGACCTCTACCTCCGGATCATGAACGGCTTCCTCGCCCGCGTCCGCGCCCGCACCGAGGGAAAGGCCAGGCTGTGAGTACTCCGCGGCAAGCCCTTCATCTCTTCGAGGCCTTCGGCGTCGAACTCGAGTACATGATCGTCCGCGCTGGCACGCTCGACGTCATGCCCGCGTGCGACGAAGTGATCCGCGCCGCCGCCGGCTCGTACGTCTCCGATTACGAGGCGGGCGAGATCACCTGGTCCAACGAACTGGCGCTGCACGTCGTGGAACTCAAAACCACCGACCCGGCCCGCGCCATCGACCCCCTCGTCGAGCCGTTCACCGGGCAGGTCCGCGCCATCAACGCGATCCTCGAACCAATGGGCGGCCGACTCATGCCCGGCGCCATGCACCCGTGGATGGACCCGCACGCCGAGATGCGCCTCTGGCCTCACGAGTACAGCCCGACCTACGAGGCCTTTGACCGCATCTTCTCGTGCCGGGGACACGGGTGGGCCAACCTCCAGAGTACGCATCTCAATCTGCCGTTCTTCGGTGATGAGGAGTTCGGCCGGCTGCACGCGGCCATCCGTCTCGTGCTGCCGATCCTGCCCGCGCTGGCGGCCAGTTCGCCCGTTGTCG
The DNA here is from genome assembly GCA_900696685.1 of uncultured Planctomycetota bacterium. Taxonomy (GTDB): domain Bacteria; phylum Planctomycetota; class Phycisphaerae; order Phycisphaerales; family UBA5793; genus UBA5793. The sequence continues at coordinate 75,964 of CAADHA010000166.1, read as the reverse complement.
AGGGCCGCGTAACCGGCGTGCTCGACAATCGCCTCGAAGCCTACCGCCGCAACGCGCAGCGCATCCCGAGCATCAGCGGCGAGGTCATCCCTGAAGCGGTCTTCACTCGCGCCGCCTACGAGCACGAGATTCTCAAGCGCCTCTACGCCGACATCGCCCCGCACGATCCCGAGGGAGTTCTCCAGCACGAATGGCTTAATGCGCGCGGCGCCATCGCTCGCTTCGACCGCGACGCGATCGAAATCCGCGTGCTCGACGTGCAGGAGACCGTCGCCGCCGATCTGGCAGTCATCCGCGCCGTCGTCGCCGTCGTGAGAGCGCTGTGCGAGCAGAGATGGTGCGACACCCGGACCCAGATGACCTGGCCGATCGCCCCGCTCGCCGACCTCTTCGTTCGCACGGTGAAGGAGGCCGAGAACACGCTGATTGCAGACCCTTCCTACCTGGAGATGTTCGGCCTGGGAGGGACGCCGCGCTGCACCGCCGGCGACCTCTGGCGCCATCTCGCGGAATCGCTCCTTCTCAATTCGGATCGTCTTTCGCCGGACCTCAGTTCGGCTCTGCGCACGATACTCGACCGCGGCACGCTGGCGGCTCGTCTGGCCCGCGCGCTCGGGTCAGACCCTGATCGGGCGAATCTGGTGCGCGTGTACCGCCGGCTCTGTGAGTGCCTGGAGCAAGGAGAGATGTTCTCTGGCGCCTAGAAGGCATCGACCCGTGTTTCTTGTGACCTGCGAACACGGCGGCAACCGTGTGCCGGCAGAGTACGCCGCGCTGTTCGCGCGGCACCGCAGATTGCTCGAATCGCATCGTGGCTGGGATCCCGGCTCGCTCGACATGGGCCGCGCCTTCGCCCTCGCCCTCGCCGCCCCGCTCATCGCCTCGGATGTGACGCGCCTGCTCATCGATCTCAACCGCACGCCGCGCAGCCGCACGCGGTACTCCATCATTACTCGATCGCTGCCCAAGGAGCAGCGGCTGGAAGTCGAGTTGGGTTATTACGAGCCTCACCTTGCGGCTGTAATGGACGCGATCACCGAGAGCCGCGGACGCGGCCGGCCGCTCATCCACCTCGGCATGCACACCTTCACGCCGGTCTTCAACGGCCGCGTGCGCCGCACCGACGTGGGCCTGCTCTACGATCCGGCACGTGAACTCGAGCGGCGCTTCTGCGAGCGCTGGCGCGCAGCGCTGCGCGAACGCCGTCCGGACCTGGCCATTCACAGCAACCAGCCCTACCGCGGGACGTCCGACGGCCTGACGACGATGCTGCGGCACAGCCGCGCCGCGGCCACGTACCTCGGAATCGAGCTCGAAGTCAATCAGCGGTTTGTCCTGCGCCCGCGGGCGGAATGGCTGCAACTCGTTGACGCCCTGACCGACTCCTGTCGCGCCGCCGCCTCGACTTTCTGAGAACGGCGGCAGACTGAGGAGCGGCGCAATGCCTACGCCACACCCAGCCAGCGCGTCATGCGCGCAATCGTCTCGCGCAGCAGTTGCGTTCGCGCCGGATCCTCGTGAAAGTCGTGTGTGCCTCCCTCGAACTCCAGCAGTTCACAGGGAACGCCGTGTTCACGGCACAGGGCCACATAGCGATGCGACTGTCCGATCGGCACGGACTGGTCCTCGCGTGCGTGCGCGATGAATACCGGCCCTCGAAGATGGTGCAGGTGTGTCGCCGGATCGAGATGCTTGAGATGATCGAAGTACGCCGGCCCGAGGCGCATCCCCTTGAAAGGCGCATAGCCGACCGCCTCAAGCGTCTGCTGAAGGGGAATGCGGCTGGCGAGGGCCGCCGTCATGCCGGGCAGATCGCACACCGGCGCCCAGAGCGCCAGGCCGCGCGCCCCCAGCCGTGACGCCGTCATCACCGCCCCGAGCGCCCCGAGGCTCGATCCCACGACGCCCAGGCGGCTCATGCTCATGCGGTCGTCACGCTCGAGGTGCGACGCCACTGCAAGACAGTCGCGCTCGACGGTCCGCATGCTCAGCAATGCCTGGTCGCCGGTGGATTCTCCGCAACCGGCGTGATCGAATCTCACGCACGCGGCGCCCTTTGCTGCCAGGCGCCGGCCGAACTCCACGAACTGGTAACTGCGCCCGATGCGGTCGCCGCTCAGGCCGTGCACAAGCACCACGACGGGCCAGGGCGGCCGAGTCTGCGGCAGATCGATCGACGCAGCGAGACGCGCGTCGCCCGCATCGATCCACACAAACTGCATCGTTTGCGACATTGCGGCGTCGCGGCGGTCTGGGTCGGCGTGGCTCATCACTCTGTATCAATCGGTCGACCGGACATCGAGGTCAAGCCGCCGCGAAATCGGGCCGTGGGATGGTTCGGACCGCTGTCCGAGTGTGCGCCGATCATCCGCGCACATCCACGTGCAGGCCTACAGCCGATGAGTTGCGCTCCGCCGCCGACTGCTCGCTCAGGAAGTAGGCACGGTTGAGGACGCGATTGGATCCGCCGGGCCTCGCCAGATCGATCGGTCGATCGACCCGGCCCGCGACAAGACGGTCGCGGATGCGATCAAGCGAAGCATCCGTCGCCGAGGCGTCAAGCGCCGCATCGGCCTGCGGCAGCGAAGTGAGTTCCGCGCGGTCCACGTCATGGAACGAGCGCAGCGATCCGCGGCCTTCGGACGGCGGCGACGCATGCGCCACCTGGTCGGACGCGCGCACGACAGCGGATACAGCGCCCTTTGACGGCACGATGCGATACCCGTTCTGATGTGATTCAATTCTCATTCGGCCGCTTCCATGCCTGCCCGATGCTCCTCAAGGATGGACGTGGTGCATGCCCGAGTCAAGTGCCCCATCGGCAGGATTCAATTCGGCAGAATCGGTGCCGCAGCCGAAGCGCAAGAAATGCCCGAGTGCAGGCGTGGTTGCGCCGCCTGAATTCGACGACGTCCGCCATGGTGCACACCGGACTGCCGGTGCAGCGCCCGTCATGCCAGCCCGAGATCGAGGAGCAACTGCCCCGGCAGGTCGCCGGGCGGCAGGGTGTCGTCGAGGCCGTCGGGGACGCTCAACGCCTCCTGCACAGAGGGCCCGATCGGAACGCCGAACGATGTCACGAAAACAAGTTGGTCGTGGCGAATGGACCCCGGCCCATTTCGAGCCGAATGCTCACCGCCGTCGGATGTGAATCCGCCGGCGTTTGCCGCGCCGGATTCATGCGAGATGCTGTCCGGTGCACCGGAATCATCGGCGGATTTGCGGCGCGGCGCTGCGTCGCATTCTCCATCGCCGCACCGTGCCGCGAAGCGATCAGAGTCGACTCGACGGCCGGGCCTTCGGCGATCTTCTTCTGCGCTGTTGTACCTGTTCATCATCCCCTCCGCGCGCCATGCGCCCATGCGGAATCCGGTTCCGCCGGTTCGCAGCCACACAGACATCGGTTGATGCTCTTCGATCCGTCGCATTTCTGTCCGTCCTTCCGTGGAGTTGAGTTATCGGCATACCACAAGCCGACTGCAGGCTTCCGCCAGCGGCAATCGCCCAGACCACAACCTCGTATTCCTCACCGCGCCTCCGCGCGCTGCGCCAGGCATTGCCAGCGCGATCCGCTCATCGAATCGCGCAGATCATCGAGTCGAATGGCCGCCGCAAACTCCGCGCGCCCGCCCAGTTGCCACAGGGCGACGGCCGAGTCGATCTCGCTCGACGCCAGCAGGCCCTCGTCATCCTGGCTCTCAGCGAGGAAGCGCAGGGCCTGCTCGATGGCGAAGTCGACTTGCATCGCCACTTCCTCAGAGCCGGGCATCGCACGAAGGTCGAGCAGCGCGCGCACCGCCACCGCCGTCGACGCGATCGTTCCGAACGACCCGTCATCTCCCTGGGCGTGGAGCAGGTCGTCAGCCAGGGCGCGTGCCAGGGGGGAGACAGCATACGAAAGTTCACACACGCGCTGCAGGGCGAGTGCGGCCGAAACAAGGTGGACCGACTCATCACCCGAAAGCCGCAGACGAATCGGCAGATCAACCGGCCGGCCATTCCCGAGCACTTCATCAAGAAGGCGGTGCCAGCCTTGGGACAGGGCGGTGCGTTCGATTCTGGAGAGCGTAATCACCGGAGACCTCCCGTCAGCGTCTGATAGGTATCCGTACGGTATACAATGATGACGGGTTCCGGCAGAAAGTCCAGTGGATTTTCTGTTTTTGTTTGGCAATTCCGCAGATTGGCCGGCGGCCGGGCCGGAGCAGGGCAAAAAACCACGGCCGAGGCCGTGCCGACCGCCGAGAAGGCCCGTCGTTGTGCATGTTCCGGGGCTACTCGACGCGATGCTCAGGTGGCCGCGGCGCGGCCTATCTTGGCAACGACAGCCGAGGTTCCATTGGCGATGATCTCCTGGGCCACCTCGCGGCGGTGAACCTGGACATCGCGCGGAAACTCGAATGCAATCCGCACCCGGTCCCCCTTGATTCCTGCAATTCGCACGACTCCCTGAGGATTGCGGGGGTCGCCGATGACGACCTCCTCGCCTTCACGTCGAGTAATGACGAGCATGGTTCGGGACCTCCTGCCCCTGCGGCACCGCGGCAAGGTCCGTCGGCATGTTCCCACCAGCCTGCGGACCTGCAACACCTTTAGCCAAAGCATACCTTCATTCCGGCATCCGCCAAGTGAAATCACGAGATTGAGTGCGAATTTCTTCGATGCCTCTCTGGTGGTCGAAGGGCAGACCGTTGCAACGCAGCGACACCCCCAGGGCCGCCGACCCGGCCTTGGCCCAGGCCAAGGAGAACGAAAGACGGGAGCGCGGCTGGGCCGCGCTCCCGTTGAGATTCAAGACAGAGAATCGGTCAGATTACGGAACCTGAGCGACGTTGCTGGTCTGGCAGCCGGGGACCTGGATCAACTGCACGAAGCCGCGGCAAGCGCCCTGACCGGCCTGGGCGTTGACCGAGCCGGCGCCGTTGCCGGTGCCGATCATGTTGTAGAGTTGCAGCTGGTTGGTGCCGAGGCCGAGTTGCGTGCCCTGGCAGGGACCGGACTGGATGGTGAAGTTGCCCGTGTTGCGGGCGAAGAGGATGCCCTGCTGAATGCTGGGGCGAGCGCCGCTCCAGGAGAGGCGGACCGTGCCGGGGCAGGTGCCGGAGATTGCGCAGGTGTACGGAGGAGGTCCGCCTGCGGCAATGTCCATGTTGTCGAACGCGGCGACGTTGCCGATCGTGCCTCCGCCGGAGAACATGCGGAAGCCGGTCGGATGCGGACGCCCGCCTGCCTGCCCGCCTTCAAGGTACCAGTCGGTCGGGTTGAACTCGGCGGACTGGTTGGTGGCGAGATCGGTGATCTTCACGCGCGTGATGCGGTTGACGGCGAAGTCGACGTCGGTCTCAAAGCCGTACCAGTTGTTGAGGATGAGAGTCTCCCAGGCGGGTCCGGGACTCATGCCCGGCTGGGGGTGAGCGATGCCGTTGGCGTCGTACGCCAGATAGAACGCCCGCCAGTTGGCCGCGGTGTTCGGATCGACCCAGGAGAAGAGGTGGATGTAACTCGCGCTGCCCGGATAGGGCTGAGCGGAGAAACTTCCCAGGTTGTTGCTGGCCGGCGGCTGACCCGTGTAAAGGCAGGTGGCGTCGTATTTGACAGTGACGACACCGGTCGGCCAGGTGATGTCGCGCTGGGCGCGGCCGAAGGTCCCGCCGCCAGGGCCTTCGACAGTCACGAACTGGCTCGCCCCTCGCGGGTTCTGCGATACGCCGAGTGTGTTTCCGGCGTAGGTGTACGCCAGGAAGTCGACGCTGACTGTGCCCGGCGGAATGTAGTACGCGTCCTGGCCGGTAAGAACGGTCCCACCGGGAGAGGCGTTGATCCCATTGGCCGTCTCAAAGCCCGTTGAATACTGCCCGAGCGCAGCGCCGCTCAGCGCCAACCCGGCACCGGCGCACGCCGCAAAGAGAATGGTGATGCGTCGCGACATTTCCGAAACCTCCTTTGACGCGCCGGCGCGGCATTTCAAGTCGCGCGCCGATCGCTTGTGAACGGACCCCCTGCCGTACACCATGTGCGGTCAAGCGGTCCGACAGACAAACCGCCAGGTCAAAGTCGTCAGGGCGTGAGAATGGGAATTGTCCGACGTAGAAGCCGGCAGCGCCCCTCAGACGATGCGCGGACTCGCTGACACTCTCCCCACGCAAACCCCAACGATCTCTCCACTCCTCTATTGGAACAGGGAATCCTGCCGTTGTCAAGAGAAAAAGCGCCGATTGGGAACTTATTCGCACAAGGGGGCGAGGGGGCTGACGGACATGGGTCGCAAGGCTGGAGTTCGCCACTTGTCGATTGCAGGCGAATCGCAGGATTTCACGCCGTGTCAGAACGAGATTGTCGCACCCTCGCCTTACACCGGACCCAGCGTCAGGCTCGGGCGCGCGGGTCAGGCTCGGATTCGACGGCGCTGGTTTGCCGATCCCGGTACTCTTCGAGGCGGGCGAGGATCTCGGGATGTGAAGCGGCGAGGATCGCGGAGGCGAGGAGGGCGGCGTTGATTGCGCCGGCCTTGCCGATGGCCAGCGTTCCCACCGGGATTCCGGCCGGCATCTGCACGATCGACAGCAGCGAATCAAGCCCGCTGAGCGCGCTGGTCTGCATCGGAACGCCGAGAACGGGCAGCGAGGTCTTGGCAGCCGTTACTCCCGCCAGGTGAGCCGCGCCGCCGGCGGCGGCGATGATCACCTCCAGCCCGCGCGAACGCGCCGTTGACGCATACTCGAAGAGCACGTCCGGCGCCCGATGCGCCGAGATCACCCGGGTCTCGAACGGCACGCCCAGGGAATCGAGCGTGCGGGCGCAATGCTCCATTGTCTCCCAGTCCGACTTGCTGCCCATGATGACGCCGACGATCGCTTTGGCCATGATGTGTGGTCCACCCGATTGACGTGTCCGATAAGCGATGCGGGACGATTCACCTCGCGGCGGCGCCGCAGAATGACACCGGGCTGCGGAAGCCGTCACGGTCGTATGCGCGTACGCCGAAGAAGTGATTGTCCTTGTTGATCTCCAGAGTCGCCTGCGTGTTCATGCCCACGTCGCGCGACTCGGTCCACTCGTGATCGATCGTGGCGCGCCAGACGACTTCGTAGCCGGCCAGGTCCGGCTCGGGAGCCGCGTCCCAGCGCAGGACCGTTTCGTTGCCGAGATCGGCCGTGATGATACGGGCGTTGCCGGGCGAAGACGGAGCGTTGGCGAGGTGAGCGAGCGCGGCCCCGTTGACGCGCGCTACGTCGGCAAGGTACGCGGCATCGACGAACTCCGCAAGGTCGCCGAACTGCACGCCTTCCACGATTCGCACATCCTGGTGCTGCCGGTCGTAGTTCTCCTCGACGACGGTGAATCGCACGGCGGGATAGCCCGCCTCGTTGAACGACGTGTGATCGCCGCCGCGCAGGAACCGGTCGGTGCGGTTGATAAGCATGGGCTGGACGCGAAGTCGATGCTGCCGCGCCGTCTGGGCGACGTAGCGCGCGATCTGGCGAGATGGCGAGTCGTTCTCCAGTCCCAGTTGTCGCACGCGCGCCAGGTCTTCAGCGGAAAGCACGCGCGGCAGGGCCTCGGAGAAGACGCGGATGTGCCGGTCGAGGACGCGGCCCGAAGGGCTCTTCGGATCGCCCACGATGTCGTTGCTGATCACGGCCCGGATGTCTGCGCCATTCTCGCGGGCGCTGGTGGCGTGGAGGCGTGCGCCGATGAGTCCCTGCTCCTCTCCGGCCGTAGCCATGAAGACGATGGTGGAGTCGTAGCGCCGGCGCGACATGACGCGGGCCAGTTCCATGACCACCGCGACGCCGGAGGCATCATCGTTTGCCCCCGGGGCGTCGCTCGCCGCGTCCAGCGGATCGCCCGCGCGCGAGTCGTAGTGGCCGATGACGTAGTAGCGCCGGCCGCGGGCCTGCGGCATCGAACCCGGCAACTCCGCCACCACGTTGACGATCTCGGTCTCGACCGGAACACGCCGCCTGTCGGGGCCGAACGTGTGCGAATCAAAATACACCTTCATCGCGTCGGCATCGGTGCGCCCGCTCAATAGAGCGACGGCCTCGAACTCGCGCGCGATCCAGCGCCGGGCGGCCCCGATGCCGCGCGATTCCGACTCGGCGTCGCTGAGCGTGTGCCGCGTGCCGAAGGACACGAGCGCATCCACGACGCCGCGGACCCCATCAGCAGATAAGTCGGCCAACATGCGGTCCACTTCCTGCATCGCGAGGCTCCGTTCGTTCACGCCGGCAAGATCCGGGGCTGTCGCGGCGCAGCCGGCCTGGTGCAGAAGACCGGCTGCGAGAAGGACCGTCGCGGCACACCGCGCCCATGTGCTCTTCTCAGGCATGATGGTCAGTGTAGCCTCCGGTGCAGACTGCGGCGTCGGCCGCGCCACCGAGGGTCCGGGCTGATCAGCGAGAGGTGCTCCGGCTCCGCTTGCTTCGACGGTGGGGGTCTCGGCGAGGTCGTTTCGGCGAAGCACTTCGCCAAGGTTCAAGAGCGGGATCGACGGAGGCCGACTATCATCGAATGCGATCAGTGCAACAGGAAGAGGCCTGACTGCTCGCCCCGGTGGTCCAACCATGTGCTGTGTACCGGCAGCACGGCTTGCGAGTGATTCATGACTGATCTAGTGGTGGATGGGCGGCGCTTCTCGTGGCGCCACCTTGACTGGCCTGTCTTCTCAGCGATCGCCGCTCTGCACCTCGGATGCGTGGCGGCGTTTTTTCTGCCCTTCTCCTGGAGCATGGTGGTCGTTGCCCTGCTCCTCTGGTGGATCTGCGGCGGGCTGGGCGTCTGCCTCTGCTACCACCGCCTCCTGACCCATCGCAGTTTCAAGACGCTCGCGCCGATCAAGTACTTCCTCACAGTCCTTGGGAATCTCAATTGGCAGGGCAGCCCCATTCACTGGGTCGGAATCCACCGCCTCCACCACCATCACTCCGACGAGGAGGAGGATCCCCATTCGCCCAGGCACGGCTTCACCTGGGCGCACATCCTCTGGTGCATGGTGAAGGATCCCAACGGCAATCAGGCACGCTCGGCCGCTCGCGACCTTCAGCGCGACAGGGTCATGGCCTTTCTCGACCGGTATTACTTCGTGCCTCAGTTCATCCTCGCGGGCCTGCTTTTCGCGGCCGGCGCGTGGAACTGGGGTGGCGGGTGGTCCTGGCAGCACGGCCTCGGGTGGGTGGTCTGGGGCGTGTGCATCCGCACCGTCTTCGTCTACCACTCGACATGGTTCGTCAACTCCGCCGCGCACACATGGGGCTATCGCAACTTCTCGACGACTGACAACTCGCGCAACACGTGGTGGGTGTCGATCCTCGGCTTCGGCGAGGGGTGGCACAACAACCACCACGCCCTCCAGCGCTCCGCGGCGCACGGCATGAGGTGGTGGGAGTTTGATCTGACGTACCTGACGATCCGCCTCATGGCACTCTTCGGGCTGGCATGGGACGTCGTCACGCCCGAGGGCGCCAGGCGAGGTTCGCAGGAGTAAGCAGCAACCGAGCGCGCCCGCCCATCCTCCCGCGTATCGTTCTCAGGCCATGAATCCGAGCCAGGCGCAGCAGATCGCAGAGTCGCCGGGATTGCCGGCATCGGCGGCCGGGCATTCCGTGCCGAGTGCGGTTGCGCCCGCCGGCGAGCCGAGTCTGTGGACGCGACTGGGGCCGGCGCGCTGGCTGGGAATCCTGTGGGCGACGGCGCCCGCGATATTCGGCTTTACGCTCATCGCTTCACTCGGCCCCGTCTCCGAGTGGCTGCTGGCGCACAGAGACGCGGGACTGACAATCTACATCGCCCTCTTCGCACTCTCGGCGGGCTTCGGCCTGTTGCCCACCTATGCGCAGACCATCCTCGGCAGCTGGGTCTTCGGGTTGTGGCTCGGCTTCGGTGCCGCCATGCTCGCGTTCACGCTCGCCTCGATCATCGGCTACACGGTTGCACGCACCGTATCGCGCGATCGCATCGAGCGGATCGTTGAATCCAATCCGCAAGCACTGGCCGTCCGCCAGGCGCTCATCGGGCGCGGGATGTGGAAAACGCTGGGGATCGTTGCGCTGATCCGCCTGCCGACCAACTCACCCTTTGCATTGACGAATCTGGCGATGGCGAGCGTGGGGGTGCGGATTCTGCCCTTTGTGGCGGGAACGGCGGTCGGCATGGCGCCGCGCACCTGCCTGGCCGCCTACCTCGCCGCCTCGATGCAGGCTACGGGCGCCCGCGACATCCAGACATTCGCGAGCGAGCGTGGCTGGTGGCTCGTCGTTGTCGGTCTGGTCGGGATGCTCGTCGTACTGGCGATCATCAGCGCGATCGCCCGGCGCGCGCTGCGGCACGTCACGTGCCGGGCGGATTCAACCGCATCCTGACTCGCACGGAATGAGTCGTGAAAACCAGGCGCGCCGGTTCTCGGCCGGCGAGCCTGTATCGACCTTGCAGCGGACGCCCGAGTGGACGCGGCCGGGGATTGCGGGTTTCAGTGATCGACGCTTCCCTCCCCGCCGGGCGGCGGGCCGTACTTGTTGAACGCGGCCGTGTTCGCCTTGACGAACTCCGACTTCTTTTCGTCCGTCCAACCGTTCCACGTCTCAACGCACTCCGGGCAGCAGAAGCCGATTGTGAAGCCGTTGTACTGCACGCTTCCGCCCTTTGCCGAGACCGGGTTCTTGGCCATGACCGGGCAGTTCGCGTTGATCGGCCGCGCCGCGTTCGTGTCCGACGAACTGCTGCCTGACTTTCCGCAGCCTGCGAGCGCAGCCGCGGCAACGCTCAAGCAGAGTGCGCCACGGACGATACTCTTGTGCTTCATGTTTATGACTCCTTGACGAAAGGGGGTTGAGACAGGTTTTTGGCCCTGACAGGCCGGATGGAAATGTTATCCGCCTGATTGGGGCAGGACAGTGGGCGGGAACCCGCTGGTTTTTGCCCGAAGCGGGCAGGATTCTCCTGCGGACGCGCCGGAAATCGGGTATCATTGCCGCCGGCTGCCCACCTCCTGGCCACATCTTCGGCCACGGCGGCGGTCGGTGAGAGGGGAGTTGCTTCGTCAACTCCGACATCAGGGCACGGATGAAGCGATCGGCAGGATCGTGCCGATACGCGAGTGGTGCGGTCCGGGATTTGCTCGGGCCGGGCCTGGGGTCATTGCACACTCCGTTTGCGGGAGACGAAAATGCCGGCGATTTCGAATCGAGTTTCACCCTGGCCCGGAGACCTGTTCACTCTCGTAGCAGGCTTGCTCAGCGTGTTGGCGGTCGCTTCAGCCCAGGCACAGCCCACCCCGGCTCTTCGACTGGAGTCTGAACAGGTTGTCGACTTCCACCAGTTCATCGGCCAGCGAATCCCGACCAACGGCCCGATCAACCTGGAATTCGGCATCACCTGGACGGCGAGCGACGAGGGGTGGGTGGGAGACATGCCCTTCGGATTGCGAACCAACGGATTCTGGGATGAAGGGCGTCAGGGCTTCGCCGGCCTCAATGCCAGTAACAGCGCGATGCTCTTCACGTTTGAAGAACCGGTTGGCCGCATCGGCGCGTTCGTCAACTACGCTCCTCTTCAGGGCCAGGGGCCTCTGCCCACGATCGAAGCACTCGATCGCGCTGGCCGCATCATTGATGCCTACACCGTCGACATCCGCACGCCCAACGGAGTCAATGAAGGGCGATTCATCGGCTTCGAACATGAGACCGACGATATCTACGCCTTCCGATACCGTGCGCGTTACGGCGTGCTCGATGACCTGACGTGGTCGCGCATCGGCGGGGGGATTATCCCGGCGCCGTCGTGTCTGGCGGCACTCGCCGTCTTCGCCGTCGGATCGCGCCGGCCGCGCGGACGCCGCGCTCGGTTCTGATTCCCGACCTGCATATCCTGTTGGAGTACTGTCGCGCATTCGGCGGACGACGAATCGACCGTCGGTGCACGCATTGCTCGAAGGAGTGTGGGTGATGATGAAGTCGCTGGGAGTGATGCTCATCGTTCTCGCAGGCGCTATTGCGGGGTGCAGTTCCGGACGATCCGACTTCGCCTCGTGGAGTCACTACGGACTGGAGAGTGTCGGCTCGGACGAGTCTGCCGTCGGACTTGCGAACGTGGACTTCACCTCGAATGAACCCATCGTCGTGTCGGGGGTGATCGAGGAAGTCTGCACCGTCAAGGGCTGCTGGATGAACATCCGCGATGGAGGGAAGACCGCCCGCGTGCGTTTCAAGGATTACGCCTTCTTCGTGCCGCGCAACGCGGCGGGACGGCGGGTGGTCGTGGCCGGCCGGGGCGAGATGACGCTCCTCGACGTGGCCTGGGCCAAGCACCTCGCCGAGGAGGCGGGCAAGTCGCGCGCCGAGATCGACGCCATCACCGAGCCTGTAGAGATGTTCGAAATCCAGGCTACCGCCGTCTACATCGAGGGAAAAGGCCTCGATGCGCCATACTCCGACGAGTGACGGGCCATGCCTTGATTCGAAGCGGGGCAAGCGGAGAGGGTGGGATTCGAACCCACGGTAGGCCGAAGCCTACACCGGTTTTCGAGACCGGCCCTTTCAGCCGCTCAGGCACCTCTCCGAAGGGGTTCGCACAAGAATATCGTCCGCGCGCGCGAATGCAAGCGCTCCACGGCTTCGCGGCGAGAGCGAGCGGCGAGGGGCGTCCGACGAGTCGGCAGAAAGCCTTGAGCGCATCATCAGGTGTCTGAACGGCTTGCGCCGGGGCAGCCGTCATTGCGGCGGCAATCGGTCACGGCTGTCGCCACGGGCCGGTCGTCCGTTGCGGTGCCCATGGCGCTGAAAGTGACGCTGCCCTGCGCGTTTTCTCTTGCCTTTTTGGTTCGGGCCGCGATCCTTGCTGCTTTCATGGCGAGCATTTCTCTCCCCCTCGCCGCCCGATGGTCCCCGCCACTTCAGTCCCACCACGAAGGAGCAGGAGCGCGATGAGTCTTGGAACGGCCCGGCATGATGCCATGCTCTCGGTGATCCGCTGGCGATCGGAGAGCCCCGCCATCAACTACCTCGAGAAGAGCGCCGAGCAACTCTTCGGCGAGAACGTCTTCAACGAGGAGAAGTTGCGCAAGCGACTTCCCAAGGACGTCTTCCGCCGCCTCCAGCGGACGATCAAGGTCGGCGAGCCGCTCTCACCCGAGATCGCCGACGTCGTCGCCAGCGCGATGAAGGAGTGGGCGCTGGAGCGCGGCGCCACGCACTACACGCACTGGTTCCACCCGCTCACGGGCCTGACCGCCGAGAAGCACGACTCGTTCATCTCGCCTACAAGCGACGGCAAGGCCATTACCGAGTTCTCCGGAAGCGCGCTGATCCAGGGCGAGCCGGACGCCTCGAGTTTCCCTTCCGGCGGCATCCGCGCCACCTTCGAAGCCCGCGGCTACACCGCGTGGGACTGCACCAGCCCCGCCTTCATCCGCGAGAACCCCAACGGCACCGTCCTGTGCATCCCCACCGCGTTTGCCTCGTGGACCGGCGAGGCGCTTGACAAGAAGACGCCGCTGCTCCGCTCCGAAGATGCGCTGAGTCTCCAGGCGCTTCGCGTGCTCAATCTCCTCGGCGACGGGGCGGGCGCTTCCCGCGTCTTCACCACAGTCGGCGCCGAGCAGGAGTACTTCCTCATCGACTCGCACTTCTACTTCGCGAGGCCTGATCTCGTCACCTGCGGCCGCACGCTCGTCGGCGCACGGCCGCCCAAGGGCCAGCAACTCGAGGACCACTACTTCGGCGCCATTCCACAGCGCGTCCTCGCGTGCATGCTCGAAGTCGAACGCGACCTCTATCGTCTCGGCGTGCCCGTGAAGACGCGGCACAACGAGGTTGCCCCGGGGCAATACGAGATCGCACCGATCTTCGAGCGAGCCAACCTTGCCGCCGACCACCAGATGATCACCATGTCCACGCTCGACCGGGTGGCGCGCAAGTACGGCATGCACTGCCTGCTCCACGAAAAGCCCTTCGCCGGCGTCAACGGCTCGGGCAAGCACACCAACTGGTCCATGTCCACCGATACGGGCAGCAACCTGCTCGAACCCGGCGACACGCCGCACGACAACATGGTCTTCCTCGTCTTCCTCTGCGCCGTGATCGCGGCCGTCGACGAGCACGCCCTGCTCATTCGCTCGTCGATTGCGTCACCGGGCAACGATCACCGCCTCGGCGCCAACGAGGCGCCGCCTGCCATCCTTTCCATCTTCCTCGGCGACCAGTTGACCGAAGCGCTCGAATCCATCGTCAGCGGCAAGAGCGCCTCGAAGCGCTCGGGGACGCTCAAGCTCGGCGTGACGACGCTGCCTTCCCTGCCTCGCCACTTCGGAGACCGCAACCGCACCAGTCCCTTCGCCTTCACCGGCAACAAGTTCGAGTTCCGCGCCGTGGGGGCGTCGGCATCGATCGCCTGGCCCGTGACCGTGCTCAATACCGTCGTTGCCGATTCCCTCGCGCGCATCGCCGACGAACTCAACGAGGCGATCGGCAAGGAGCCGACACCCGCGAAGGTGCGCGACGCCGTCGCACGCGTCGTCAAGCGCATCTACACCGAGCATGGCCGGGTGATCTTCAACGGCGACAACTATGCGAAGTCGTGGCAGGACGAGGCGGCCCGCCGCGGCCTGCCCAACATCCGCAACTCCGTGGACGCCATCGTCGGCGCCAACACGAAGGATGACCTCGCACTCTTCGACCGCCACGGTGTGCTCAACAGGCGCGAGTACGAGTCCCGGTACCACATCCGCCTCGAGCGCTACAACACCACGCTGATGATCGAGGCGGCCACCCTGGTCTCCATGGCGCGGACGGTCATCCTCCCCGCGGCCTTGCGGTACCAGCACGAGGTCGCCGAGGCCATCGCCGCCACCGAGGCCGCCGGACGCCAGTGCGAACACGAAACGCAACTGCTTGACGAGATCGTCGCGCTTGTCTCCGAGTTGCGCGAGGGCATCAGCAACCTCGAGAAGTGCCTCGCGCACGAACACAAGAGCGTTGAGAGCCACGGCGCCGCGATCCGCGACGAGGTCGTGCCGACGATGGCCACGCTCCGCGCCTCCTGCGACCGCCTCGAAATGATTGTCGCCGACGACCTCTGGCCTCTGCCGACCTACCGCGAGATGCTCTTTATCAAATAGCGCATGGTGCTTGAGGCGGGTGCTTGCGCGCTCGAGCTCCGGGCGGCACGCCCGGGTGCGGCTGACCGTCGGTGATGATGCCCCATTCCCGGCTCGAAGCGCCGATTCCTGCTATATTTGTGGACATGGCGAAGAAGCTCCCCAAGACGCTGGCGATCCTCGATGAAGACCTCTGCACGGGCTGCGAGGCGTGTGTGTCGGTCTGCCCGGTGGACTGCATCGACACGCTGCCGGGGCCGCAGTTTCAGAGCGTGATGCAACTGTGCCACATCGACCTGCCGCGGTGCATCGGCTGCACGCTCTGTGCGCAGGTCTGCCCGTGGGACGTGATCAGCATGGTCCCCACGGACCAGGTGGTTCAGGTCGAGAAGTTCGCGGTTCAGTTGGCGTAAGGGGGCATCGCGAGCGTCCTAGAAACCACGGGCCGGGTCCGTGCGAAAGAAGGTTGGCGTGTTTCCCGCGAATCGAGTGCATGAAACGGAAAAGGCATGCCGATAGGTAATCCACGATGAGCGTTGAGAAGACACGCCGTACTTTCCTCCTGGCCGGACTGGGCCTGCTGGCGGGCTGCGCAACGACGAGTAGCCGCACGCGCCTTCCGGGGGTCCCGTGGGCGGAAGGCCGGCCTGCGGGCAGCGCGTCGCCGCGCCCGGTTGATCTCTCGGGAGCAGTCGAGTCGCCGGTACGGTCGCCGATTGCTTCAAGCCCGACGCAGGCATTCGGCGGGGCGATTCCGCGAAGCGCCTGGGCCACGGGCGCTCCCGTTCCTTCGCGGATGGACCCGCTCACGGGCATCCATCGCATGACGCTTCATCATGACGGGATGACGCCGTTCGCTTCGACGAGCCAGAACGACGCGGCGGCCCGCATTGACGCCATCCGCCGTGCGCACCAGGCGCAAGGGTGGGGGGATGTCGGGTATCACTTTCTGATCGACCCGGCCGGGCGCGTGTGGGAGGGGCGCTACCTCCAGTTCCAGGGCGCGCACGTGAAGGACCGCAATCCCGGGAACATCGGCATTGTGTGCCTGGGCAACTTCGAGCGCCAGCATCCCACGCCGGCGCAGGTGGAGTCGCTGCGCGACTTTGTCCGCCGGATCCAGATGGCCTACCGCATTCCGCTTTCGCGCATCCAGACGCACCGCGAACTTGCCGCGACGCTGTGCCCGGGCGCTTCGCTCCAGTCGCGGATCAACCAGTTGCGCGGCGGCGGCTCGTTCTCCTGAGATACGTCCGGGTTTCGCCGGAATCAGTTCCAACTGCATCCTTTCGGCCAGTCACCCGTCTGCGCCTGCACGCGCGAGACGAGGCGTTCCAGGCCGCGCAGCTGTTCTTCGGTGTAGTCGGCCCGTTCGATGGCGTCCGGCTCGGCGAGGAGGCGGTAGCGCCGCTCGGCGTCCTCGGTCGTCGTCATCAGCAGGTGCCCGACAATCTCGATGAGCACGTGCGAGGGAATGTCTTCACGGTCGAACCATTTGAGCACGTCGCCGCCGAGCCGCATGCGCGAGAGCGGATCGCTTTCGAGCAGTTCGCGGACACGGTGGCGCCAGCCGGTGAGTTCTTCCTCGTGGGATTCGGGGCTGGAGTCGGTGGGCGCGAGCCGGGCGATTCTGTAAGGGCGGTCCGAATCGGGCATGAGTTCCTCGACAATCCGCGCGCGGCAGATGCCCTGAAGCATGATGTTGTACCGGTCCATGGGCAGCCGCTCGTAGCGCTCGATCTGTCCAAGGCAGACAATGGGCCGCACCGGCGGGTTGCCGTGATACTCCTGCTGCCAGCGTTTGCCCTCGAAGGTGGCCATGGCGATCTGGCTCGAACCGTCCAACGAATCGGCGACCATGCGGATGTACCGAGGCTCAAAGATGTGCAGCGGTATGGTCGCATGAGGCAGAAGGCAGATGCCCGCAAGGGGAAAGAGCGGGAAGCGTTTGTTGAAGTTGATCTGGATCATCTCCGGCATCGACGGATTGTACGCGTGTGTCTTCGACGGCCCGGTCTCCCTCGCCATGCAAAAACCGCGTCGCCCGCGAGAGGGGATGGCTCGCGGGCGATGCAGGCGAAGGAAGGAGACTGGCGCGAACTCATTCATCAGGCGTCGGAAGTGGCCGGCTGCTGGACCTGCTTGCGGAGTTCATCCTGCTGCTTGCGGAGGTTTTCCAGCATCCGCTGCATCTCCTCCATCTGCTGTTCCATCCGGCGGAACATCTCTTCGGCTTCGGGCATTGCCTTGCGGATCCTGTCCCCGGTCCGGCGCTGCAGCTCCAAGAGGCGCGGCTGGAGTTCCTGGAGTTGAGGCCTGACCTCAAGAAGGCGGCCGTCGTGGAAGAACTCGTTCTTCAGATTGGGCAGGTCGCCCAGGCGCAGCGACGGTTCCAGGTCCTTGAACAGCAACCGCTGGCCGTCGATCGCGCCAAAGCGCGAACCGTCCCACTGGGCAAGAGTCGCGGCCACCGTCTTCTTCTCGCCCTTGCGCAGGAGAGTGAAGGTGACTTCGGCGCCCGGTTCGCATTGTGCGATGACTTCGCGGAGTTTCTCGACAGTCAGGCCGTCGTGCTCTTCGCCGGGCGTCTTGACGGCCAGAATGATGTCGCCCTTCTGGAGGCCGGCCTTGGCCGCCGGGGTGTCCTCGACGACGATCGCGACGCGGGCGCCCGCACCCTCAGCCAGGCCGAGATACTCGCGGAGGTCGTCGCTGATGGGCTCGAGGTGCACACCCAGCATGGCCTTGGGGGCCTTGCCCGAGAGCAGGTCGCCGAGTGCGAAGTGAGGCACGCTCATCTCAAATGGCTCGGTGACGATCATGTTCTCGACGTCATTGAACTCAAACACGTGGGGCACAGTCTGCAATTCAGTGAAGACCTGCACGTCCACGTCGAGGTCTGACTCGCGGATCGCCTTGTGTACGTCCTCCATCGAGTCGACCTTGACCTCCTTGCCGTTGATCCAGAGTTTGACTTCTTCCTTGCCGTCCACGATGCGACGCTCGATGCGGATGTCCTGGGCCTTGCCGGCGGCCCGATCCTGGGTTGTGCCGAAGTCGGGGTTCCGGGCGGATAGCAAGGTGACTACGCGCTCGTGCGTTTCATTCGTGGGCTGCCCCTCCACGATGACGGTCGAGCGAGTCTTGCTGGCCTCACTCGACCTGGGATCCTGAGTGCGGTAGGTGACGACGATGTTCTGGTTGTCCTTCGTAGGTCGGGTTACGACGGCGCCTGAGCCGGAGGAACGCACGATTGTGGCTTTGGCGTCCGCCCGGGCGTCGTCCTTGGCGGATTCCGGAGACTGCGTCTGGGCGCTCGTTGAGCATGCCGCGAGGGCGACGAGCGAAGCGAGGGCGCCGGCCGTCAGGCCGGTTACAAAGTTTCGATGCTGCATGGTGATCCATCCTTTCGCACGGAATGTCCGGGAATCGAAAGCGTTCAGCCGCCGACGGAACGGGCCGAGGCGGCCTGGCGCTGCTGCTCGATGAGCAGGAGGCTTTCCAACGCCTCCTCAATACGACGCAGTTGCCGGCGGATTCCGTCGAGTTCGGCGCGAATGCCCTCGGCGTTGGGGTCAGACAGGCGGGGCCGGGTGTCTCCGATAGAGACCATCGGGGTCTGGTTATTCTGCCCCTGGGGGACGGCAACGAGGTTGTCCGTCGTCTGTCGGAGAAGGGCGAGCATCTCCTCGGGGCTGATCGCAGCCGTGGCCGAACCGACGGGCTGACGGACGGCCGCCATCGCCACGGGGTCGTAGCGCGCAAGGCGGACTTCAACCTCGGTTTCGCGCCCCTTACGCACCAGGACAACGTTCATGGTGTCGCCCGGCGACGCGGACCCGATGATCTTTGCAAACGTCGTATTTGTCATCGGGCGCCGCCCGTTGCACTCGATGATCACGTCATGGACCGCCAGGCCCGCCTTGGCGCCCGGGCGGTTGGGCTGCACCTCGGTGATGACCAGCGCCTCGCCCGGCACGACGTTGAGCTGGGCCGCCAGCGCGCCGGCCGCCGGCTCGAGCAGAATCCCGATCATGGCACGAGGCGAGACATACAGCACTTTGCCCTCGGCGTTCACGAACGTGATCGTCCGGCCGGGCAGGAGTTCGATCGCCCTCTTCTCAATCTCGAGCCACTTCGCGTGGCGGAAGGAGGCGTCGCCGATCTTCATTTCGTACACACCGTCTTCGCCGAGGCGCACGGCGACGGTCGCCGTCGCATCCAGGGGATCGGGCGCGAGGGCGGGCGGCTGGCGCCTGGTCTCCGGTGAGCGCCGCGACTGGGTCTGTGCCTCCCCGGCGCCGGCCGCGAGCGACAGGGCAAGGAGCACAGCGCCGATGCGCCGCAGACAGGTTGAATCGTTCAAAATCTTGTGTCGTCTTTCCATGTTTCGCATGATCGCCTTCCCACGAGTGCCGGCGATGCCGGGAATCAATACCCGCTCGCCAGGGTCAGAGGCTCCGGCGCGGCTTCGCGCAGCACCGGATTGGAATTCTCATCGAGTTGGAGGTGGTAGAGTGAAACGGGCCGGCGCTCAACGATCGGGCGCACGAAGGTGATGACTTCGCGGCCCGACTCGCTGGAAACGCCGCGCACTTCGAGGGGCAGTTCGCCCACGACATGAGGCTGGGCGAGGTACTGCGCCAGCAGCGACTCGCGCGTGGGCGCCCTCTCCGGGGCGTGGGGCACGAGGATCGATCCGGCCCAGCCCAGGGCGAGCATCGCCGCCGCCGCCCATCCCAGCATCGGCCTCCACGAGACGGCGCGGCCGCCCGACCCCGCTGCGACTGCCGGCAGCTCGACTTCCAGAGCCGGCGCGACGGCCTGTTCATAACCCGAGCGGAGAAGACCAAGCATCCGCTGTTCCTGTGCGAGTCGGCGCCACGGTTCGGCGCTCAGTCCGGCCAGGGCGCGGAACTCTTCCCACGCCTGCCGGTCGTCGCCGCTGTCCACGATGGCGTCGATCAGTTCGTCGAGCCGGTCGGGCCGTGGTTCGGATTGAGTGAATGGGGACTGTTCATTCATGGTGCGTTCTCCCATGTGCGGAAGGGGCCTGGCCGATCTGTTCGGCAGGCTCGGAAGTGCGTGAGATTGAGTCAGGGTCGTTGTCGGCGGCGGCTTCGCCTTGTCTTTGCTGCCACTCGATGCGAAGCATGCGGCGCGCGCGGCTGAGGCGCGTCTCCACTGTCGTGCGGGGCAGATCGAGAAGTTGAGCGATCTGCGCCGAGGAAAGCCCTCGGACGCACCGGAGCAGCAGGGGTTCGCGGAACTCGATGGGAAGCGTGGCGGCGTGGTGCAGAAGGCCCGCAGCCTCATCGTGCAGGCGCCCGTCGGCCTCGGGCTCGAGGAAGCGATCTTGAACGTAAACGTCCTCCTCGATGGATTGGTTGCCGCGGGTCCGCAACGAGCGGGCCGCCTCGCGCGCGATGTTGATGGCGATGCGCCTCAGCCATGGGCGAAAGGACTCTGCGTCGCGCAGAGTGTGCAACTTGGACACGAACTTGACAGCCACGTCCTGCATGAGGTCCTCAATGTCGAGTTCCCGCGGCTTGTGAGAGAGAAGCACGGCCGCGAGCCACGGGCGATGAGCCCGCCAGAGATCGCTTTGCGCCCGGTGGTCGCCCTGCATGGCCAGGACCACGAGGTGATCCGGTGCTGGCATTCCCTGGTCGGGCATTGTTCCTCCGGATGCGCGCCGTAAGGGGTCCGGGCAGAAAAGATCTCGTCGCGCCGGCCGGCCCGTCTTTCGGGACGTTGCCCGGAGCGGTTCGATGGATCGTATCGCCTGTGTCTTCCGAGAGACCGGACCCGGCTGTGCGAGCGCCTCCGGGCTCCGGCGCGTGGCGACGGGGCGCCCGGCATGAATCGCGCAGGGGGTATCATTCGCTCCCATGAACCCGCGCCCGGAAGACTTCCGCATGCCATTGGGCGAGCACCTCGAGGAACTTCGGCGGCGCCTCATCGTCTGCCTCGTCGCCCCGCTGATTTTCGCCGCACCCGCTCTGTACTTCGGCAAGGAGATTTTCGCGTGGCTGCTCCGGCCGATCCGCAGCGCGATGATCAGCGCCGGACTGACCGGTCGCATCCAGTTGCTCAGCCCCACCGAGCCGCTGGTGTCGTATTTCAAGATCGCCCTGCTGGTGGCCGTCCTCGTCGCCGCCCCCATCATCCTCTGGCAACTCTGGAAGTTCATCGAGCCGGGGCTTTACGCCCGCGAAAAGAAGTTCGCCTATCTCCTGCTTCCGGGAAGCGTCGTGCTCCTCGTGGCCGGCGTCACGTTCAACTACTACATCGTCTTCCCGCTCACGCTGCGGATGCTCATCGGCTTTGCGCAGGGAATGCAGCCGGCTTCATCGCTGACGGCGCCGGAGGGCGTGGCCACTCCGGCGGACGTGCTCGACGGCCTCGTAACGATCCCTCGTTACGAGTACGATCCGCCCGAACTCAAGCCCGGACAGTTCTACTTCAACACGCGGGCGCTGCAACTGCGCACGCGCGGCGAGGACGGGCGCTTCTACGGCCTGGACGCGCAGGTGGATTCCGGCTTCGCCCAGCAGTACGAGATCAAGGCCTATCTCGGCATGATGATGGGAATGACGCTCGCGTTCGCTCTCGCCTTTCAGTTGCCCCTCATCCTGCTTCTCATGGGTTGGATCGGGATCGTGGACGTGGGGACGCTGCGGCACTACCGTCGCCACGCCCTGCTCGGCTGTGCCGTCGCCGCCGCGATCCTTACGCCGCCGGATGTCGTCTCGCAGATCGCCCTGCTCATCCCGCTCTTCCTGCTCTACGAGTTGGGGATCGTCCTCCTGCGCCTCATGCCCGGCGCGCGGGCGAGCGCCGCCTGACCATCGGCCGCGCGTTATCGCTCCTGAGTAGACTCACGGGCACTCTCTTGCGTGCAAAATGGCCCTCTCACGTCGTATATCCCGCAAAGGACCTCTCATCTTCCTCCGATGATCCCCTCGCACGAAGACGAAGCGCAGACCGGCTCATTGCAGGGAAACGCCTTTCCCGCCGGCGCGCTCCATGCCTTCATGCGGTGGGTGAAACGGTTGACCATCCTTCGTTCAACACCTCGTGCCACTCCCGCCCGCGGCCGCGCGACCGAGCGCGATCTCCGCATGATGCGCCGGGCGCTTGATCTGGCCCGCAAGTCCGCCGATGCGGATGAGGTTCCCGTCGGAGCGGTGCTCTACCGCGGAGACGAGATCATCGCCGAAACGCATAATCTCCGCGAGGCGGTGCATGACCCGACCGGCCACGCGGAGATCATGGTCATCCGGCGCGCCGCGGCCGCCATGAAAACCTGGCGGCTGAGCGACTGCACCCTTGCCGTCACGCTGGAACCCTGCCCCATGTGCGCGGGAGCGATTGTTCAGGCGCGGGTGGGGCGGCTGATCTATGGCACCTCGGACCCCAAGGCGGGGGCGGTCCACACGCTTTACAACCTCTGTTCGGACCGCCGCCTCAACCACAGCGTCGAGATCATCAGCGGCGTTCTGGCCGACGAGGCAGGCGAACTGCTCAAGACCTTCTTCCGCCGCCGACGGGCCGAGAACAAGGCGGATCTGGAGCAGCCTCGGCCCATTCGCTCTCGGCCGCGTGATCGCTGAGGGGCGCGGTCGTTTCCGGCGGCCCGCCGATGAGGCGACGCTTCGCCGCGTGACCCACGTCCGAGCGTGGTATACTCATGCACCCGATGCCGGGCGATTGGCCTAAGGAGGGCCGGGAGTGCACGCGCATTCGATCGCACTGGACAGCAAAGTCCTCGTCCTCAACCGCCTCTACATGGCGGTGCGGGTCATCTCCGCGCGCCGCGCCTTCCGGCTGCTCGTCAAGAACCTCGCCGAAGTCATCAGCGTCGAGGACGGCAAGTACTGCAACTACGACTTCCAGACCTGGACCGACCTCGCGGCCCTCCAGCAGCAGTTCGAGCGAGACCGGCACGACTGGGTCCGCACCGTGCGCCTCGACATCGCCGTGCCCCGCATCATCCGCCTGTTCGGATACGACCGCCTGCCCCAGCAGATGGTCAAGTTGAACCGCAAGAACATCTTCGCCCGCGACCGCAACCAGTGCCAGTATTGCGGCGGGACCTTCGCCACCAGTGAATTGAGCATTGACCATGTCATCCCCAAGAGCCAGAACGGCGGGGACACGTGGGACAACCTCGTCTGCGCCTGCACCGGCTGCAACGCGCGCAAGGGCGGACGTACCCCCGACCAGGCTCATCTCACGCTGGTGCGCCGGCCCGTGCGACCCAAGCGCAATCCGCTGATCACGCTGCGCCTCGGCGACGACCGCTACGCCTGCTGGCAGACCTTCCTCGACAACGCCTACTGGTCCGTTGAACTGCGCTGAGCGTTCACGGGACCCGCACCGGCGTCGCTCGCCGCAGCGCCGTAATCGCGTCCGCGTAGTCGCCGCTCCTGAAGATGCTCGACGCCGCCGCGATCACGTCGCAGCCAGCCGCGAGACACGCGCCCGCTTCGCGCGGCCCGATGCCGCCGTCCATTTCCAGCCGCTGATCCGGCCGCAGGCGCGGCGCGATCGCCCGCACCTTCTCAAGCACCGACGCGATGAACGACTGGCCCGAGTAGCCGGGGTTCACGCTCATCACCAGCACAAGATCGAAGTGCTCGATGAGCGGCAGCACGCGCTGCACGTCTGTAGGGGGGTTGATGGCGATGCCCGCCGTCGCCCCGTCGTTGCGGATGCGCAGGGCCAGTTCGCGCGCCGCCGCGCCCTCCAGCGACTCGACGTGAAAAGTCAGGTGGTTCGCCCCGGCACGGACGAACGGCTCTATGAAGAGTCCAGGATCCGTCACCATCAGGTGGACGTCGATGAACGCCTCGGGCAAGTGCCTCCGAACAGCCGCGCACATGTCCGGCCCCATCGTCAGATTGGGAACGAAGTGCCCATCCATCACGTCGAGATGAAGCAGGTCCGCCCCGGCGTCCAGGACTGCCTTGCACTCCGCGGCCATCCGCCCGAAGTCGGCGGAGAGGATCGACGGAGCGACGAGCGGCCGGCGCGGCGGCTGGCGGAAGAGATCGGACATGGCACATACTAGGGCGTGAGGCCCGGGACTGGGGGCTGCGGCGCCTGATCGGAATCCGGCTGCGCGTCTTTCCTCACGCGAACCCCCCGAAATCGCGACCGCCGTGCCGCTCGACGCCGACACGCGGCATCCCTATCCTTGCCTTCATGTCGCGCCGGACGCCCGGCCGCGTGACTCCGGGGTGTAGCTCAGCTTGGTAGAGCGTTGCGTTCGGGACGCAAAGGCCGCAGGTTCAAATCCTGTCACCCCGATTTCTCTTGAGAGATCAAGTGCTTCCGAGAGCACGTCGAGGGGCTTTCTCCTTGAGAGCGTTGGGGTTTCGTGACCGAAGGGGCAGGTTGCAGAGGCGCCTGCGGCAATCGAGGTGCGCACCGAGTCGTCCTGACTGGCGGCAGGAACTGGACTGTATCGATTCTTCGGTTTGAGCGAGAGGGGAACCGATCGGGGGAACATCCAGCAGGAGTGGGATCGCCCCGCCATCGCTCGCCGATTCTTGCAGCCCTTGACGTATCGACGCTGGCATTTGAGGCGAATTGCGATCGCGAATACCATGCTTGCCATGCGCGGCGCCATCCGCTTTGATCGAATCGAATCCTGCGGCGACTTCGGCGCCGATTGGCCGCTCATCATCGACATGATCCCCGCCGCCAGCCTCGACTCGGCCGGCGTCTTCATCGTCTTCCGTCTTCTTACAGATCGCCACAGGCGTGCTCTGCCGGACCGCTCTGGAGGTCGAAAGAAAGTCGTGGAAGCGGACATTGATCTGTGTCGCTGACCACGCCCATGGAGTTGACCTGCTCGACTGAACGTATCGAAACAGTTCAAATGCGATCTTCCATGCCTGCAGCGGCCGCACCGTCGGCCCCGTCATCATCTATGGGTCGATCGACGTCATCATCGGCCTGTTCCTCATCCATTCACTCGAGCAGGTGCTTCATGTGTTCCCTCGCACCATCTTCGGCGTGGTGCCTTTGTCGGAACCTCGTTATACTGCTTCAGTTCCTCCGTGACCAGGCCGGCGATCGACGGGCGATGATGACCGCCATGTTCGCCGCGCTGATCGCCTTCAATCTTGCGCAGGGCTGCATGATGGGCCTGCCGGTGGGCAGCACGATGTGGTTCCCGGCCCATCGGAATGTGACCCCGGCGACTGAGTATGCGGCAGGCAACGGATTTATCATCGCGTCCGCGAAGGGCGCTGGCGCGGAGTACCGGCCTTGAAGACTGGCTCGCCTGAATGCGGCAGGGGTGTCTCACCGCGGCGATGGATCACGCGCTCGGTGCTGGGCATCGTACTGGCCACGTTCTTCTCCGATGTCAGTCACGAGATGGCCACTGCGGTCCTGCCGTTCTATCTGGCCTCGGTCGGGCTTGGGCCTGCGGGGCTGGGATTGATCGAGGGCGTGGCGGACTTCTTCGTGAGCATTTCGAAACTCGGCGGGGGATACCTGGGCCACCACGTACAGCGCAAGAAGCCCTGGGCGTCGCTTGGATACCTGGTGACGACGCTGGCGACGGCGGCGATCGCGCTGGTCGCGAGCCTGGGCGCAATCGTTTCGCTGCGCACGACGGCGTGGATCGGGCGCGGCTTCCGATCTCCCTTGCGCGATTATCTGCTGGCTGATGCCGTGGAGCCGACGCACTTCGGGCGGGCGTACGGGCTTGAGCGGGCCGGCGACATGCTGGGCGCGGTCGTCGGGCCGCTGATCGCGGCTGGTGCGATCGCACTCGGTCTGGGATTCCGGGAACTGATCCTGTGGACGCTTGTGCCGGGGGTGCTTGCGGCCGGTACGCTGTTCTTCATCGCGCGCGAGCGGGTGGATGATCACGAGCCGGTGGAGATCGCTGATCCGGTGGGCGAGGTCATGTCGACAGGGCGATTGCCGCGCCTTCCGAAGTTGCCTCGCGCGTTCTGGCTGTTTCTGATCGTGGTCATGCTTTTCGGAATGGGTGACTTCTCCCGCACGTTCCTGATCTGGATCGCGGCGCGCAGTCTTGGAGCGGATATTGCAGCCGACGGCGTGTTGTCTCTGGCCGTGCTGCTGTACGCGGCTCACAACTTTGTCGCGGCGCTGGCGGCCTACCCGGCGGGGCACGTCGGCGATCGCCGTTCCAAGCGGGGTGTCCTCGCGGCCGGCTACGCGCTGGGCGTCGTCGTCAATCTCCTCCTGGCGGTCGGCAGCGGATCGTTTGCACTCGTGGCGGTCGCCATCGTGCTCTCAGGCATCTACATCTCGATCGAGGAGACGCTCGAGAAGGCCGTCGCGGCGGAACTGCTGCCGCGTCACCTTCGCAGTCTCGGCTTCGGCATCCTGGCCTGCGGCAATGCTGTAGGCGACATGGTGTCGAGCCTGTACGTTGGACTGCTACTTCAGGCGGGGCACAGCGGCATCGCCTTCGTCGTGGCAGCCACGTTCACCGGCGTCGGAACGGTGTCGATGCTGATGTTGACAAGAGCCAGGCGGTGATCTCATCCGGGCCAGGGGGAAGGGCGTCTGGCGGCAGGCGCTCTTCCGGAGGCGCTCTCACTGTCCCGCCGCCGCCCGGATCCGCGCTTTCAGCCCCCGATGCGGCTTGCCTGAACGAGAAGTTCGACGGGAGAGCCGCTCATTCAAGCAGACGGCCCAGACCCATGACCTCGCCCTGCGCCGCGACGCCGAACCCCCTGCCGCGCACTTCCCGCATCGCCTCGCCGTCCACGTCGAGAAGGGGATTCGTGTGATTGAGGTGAATGAAGCGCACCTTGGCGCGCTCGGCCGGCGGCAGGGTTGACAGGCGCTCCATGCTCTCGCGCACCGAGGGGTGGGGGACCTCCGCCATGTCTCGGCCGCCGAGTTCATCGCCGCTGAAGAACGTCCCGTCGAGTAGTGCGACGTCAACGCGCTTCACTTCCTCTTCGATCGACCGTTCCCAGCGCTCCCACTTGTCGATGTCTGGGAGATAGAGGATTGACCGCCCCGGCCCGTTGATGCGGAATCCGACCGTCTCGGAATACTCGTCGCGGTGCGGCACGACCAAGGGCGTGACCCGGATGCGCTCGTTCAGAGCGACCGGAGTCTCGGCGGCGAGAGGGCGCAACTCGACATTGCCCAACTCGACCAACTGCCGCCACGGCCCGTTACGTTCGAGAAAGGAACGCATGCGCGGCATGGCGTACACAGGCACGCGCGTGGCCCCCGTCGCCTCGCGCCCGAGTTCCATCAGACCGGTGTAGTGGCCGATGTGCGCGTGCGTCAGAAAGATGCCCTCGAGCAGCGGCTGCGAGGCGAACCCGTCCCGATCCATGGCAGGCGGCGCCACAGCATCGAGCAGGAGAAGCTGCTCGCCGAAGTCGGGGGTGCAGTCGATGATCCAGCGCTCACTCGACTGCGGATCGACTATTGCGATGCCGGCGACCAGGCGCCGTCGTGCTGGATCGGCCGCGACGGCTGCGCAGCACGCCCTGCGGCACGCCGTCTGCGGGTAACCCGCATCCTGCGCGATGCCGAGCACGAGGACGAAGGGCGATCGCCGCGCCGACGCGGTCGTCGGCCCTTCAATGCTCGCGGCGCATGAAGTGAGCCATGCGCACGACAGGATCATCGTTGTCCATCCGGAAGTCCACGCCGCCATGCCGGGGGTATTGCCGCCCGCAGCGCTCCGGACGAGGGCGGACCGCGACTTGACCAGCGCCGGACGGGGACACATTATCCATTCGCTCGCTGATCGACCCCGTTTGATTCTCTGCCGGAGGGTATCGCCAATGCTTCTTCGCTTCACACAAGTGCTCATTGCGGCCGCGCTGATCTGTCTCGGCGCCTGCTCCTCGGTCACGACGCCTCATCTTCTCGGTGAACCCGTGGACAACGAGACGGCCGGGCGTCTGACCGGCGCGTGGCTCGGCGACGAATCCATCGCGTACTCGCGCCACGTGGGCCGCGGCGAGTTCCGCCTTGCCTCGACCAAGTGGGACACCGCGCAGGAGCGATTTGTCCTCGAGGAGAGCACCGTGTTCATCCGCTCGCACAACGGTGCGCTGATCATCCATGTGCGCACCGATGAGAGTGACGAAGGGGCGGGTGCGGCTTCGCCCGAGTACTCCATCGCCCGCCTTGTTCTCACCGAGAAGAATGAGATCATCCTGCTCTCGCCTGCGATCAAGCGCTTCATCGACGCCGTCAAGGCCGGCGAATTCAAGGGGGAGATCAGTGGCGAGGGCGGCGACGATGCGGCCGGCGGCTTCTTCGCCGGCGGACCCACCACCGTCCACCTGAGCGGAACAAAGGAAGAAATCGAAGCCGCTTTCACGCGCGAACGCATCACGGACCTCTTCACGATCGAGGAGTCAGGGGTGCTCAGGCGCGTCGAGGGCGTCAAGATCGACTAGGAAGCGCTCTCGCGAGGATCTCGTTCAGTCTTCCGCCCGCTCGCCCTCCGGCGCCATGCGCACGACGGCGGGATCGAAACGGGCGATGATCTGCACGAGGTCGTCCTGCTGCGCCATCACTTTGTGAATGTCCTTGTAGGCCATGGGCACTTCGTCGAGGCCGGCGCTGAGCAGCGTGACGCCGCGCTCCTCAAGCAGTTTCTTCACGTGGCTCCAGCGGAAGGAGTTCCTGGCGGCGGTGCGCGACATCGTCCGCCCCGCGCCGTGGGCGGCCGAGCAGAGCGAATCGGTCGACCCCTTGCCGCGCACGACGAATCCCGGCGCTGCCATGGAGCCGGGGATCACTCCGAGCACGCCCGCGCCGGCCGGCGTCGCGCCCTTGCGGTGCACGATCACCTCGGCGCCGCCGTGCACTTCCTTCCACGCGAAGTTGTGATGATTCTCAACGCCGGCGAGCACGCGCGCGCCGAGATGCCGCACGATCGAATCGTGGATGATCGCGTGATTGGCCGAGGCGTACTTGCCCATGAGTTTCATTGCCGCCCAGTATTCGCGGCCCGCATCGGTATCGAGGTCGAGCCAGGCGAGGTGCCGCAGTTCCCTGGGCAACTCCGGATGCAGTTCCATCGCCATCTTCGAGTAGTGGCTCGCCACGGCGTAGCCCGTGCCCCGGCTGCCGCTGTGGCTGAGCAGCGCAACGTACACCCCCGCGTCAAGGCCCATCTCAGGCGCATCGAGCGTGAGTGTGCCGAACTCGACGAAGTGATTGCCCGAGCCGCTCGTACCCAGTTGGGACCACGCCTTGTCGCGGCCCCGCTGCGTCACAGGGCTGACGGACCAGTCCTCTTCCATGACGGCATGCTCGCGGCGGCGGTCCCACTTGGCGCCCATGCCGAAAGCGGTTTCGGACTTGAGCGCGTTGGCAAGGCGGTCGATCTGCCCGCGCAGCGCCTCGACCGGAAGATCGAGCACGGTGAGTTTCATCCGGCAGGCGATGTCCACGCCCACGGCATAAGGGATGACGGCGTTGTCCGTCGCCAGCACCCCGCCGATGGGCAGGCCGTAGCCCACGTGCGCATCGGGCATCAGCGCCGCCGCCACCGACACCGGCAAACGGCACGCGTTGCGCATCTGATCGATGGAAGCAGAATCGAGGTCGAGTCCCCATGACTTCCACTCAACTCCGCCGCACTGTTCGCTCTGGAACGGCATGGGCCTGCTCCAATCGACGGCGCGCTGCAACATCGCCGTCCGATGCTGCGGCCTGTTCACCGCGCCACCCGAGACCTGGGCGACCTGCTAGACGCCGAGCACCTTGCGCACAGCCGCCACAACGCGATCGTGCAGGATGCCGTTGGTCACGACCACGCCGAGGTTGTTGCGCAGTGTTCGGCCGAGGGAGAAATCGAGGTCGTGGCCGCGCACATCCGTCGCGCGGCCGCCCGCTTCACGAATGACGATTGACCCAGCCGCGTGATCCCAGATCTTCTCTTCGTAGCCCTTCTTCGTCGGGAGGCGGAGGTAGATGGAGGCGTCGCCGCGCGCCACGGCCGCGTACTTGCACTGGCTGTCGATGCGGTAGGGGGGCACGGTGATGCCCAGCATTTCGGCGACTTTGGCCGAGTCGTCCTGGGCCGAGTGAGCCGATTCGACGGACTCGCAGAAACTCGCCCGGCTCGGATCAGTGATGGAGGTGACGCGGATGGGCCGCTCCTTCGGATCGTCGAGTGTGCGCATCGTCGCGCCCTGGCCTTCGACGGCGATGAAGACACATCCCGCCGGGCCGTCGGGCCTGGAGGCGTCGTGAGGCAGGCTCGGGCAGCCGAGTACGCCGAGCACCACCTTGCCGTTCTCGATGAGCGCGAGGGCGACGGCATACTGCTCGTTGCGGAGGAAGCCCTTGGTGCCGTCGATGGGATCGAGCGTCCAGTGGCGGCCGGTCGCGCCGCCTTCGTAGTTGCCGCGATCGATGGCGTCGAGAATGGCCGCTTCACTCATGGCGGGCGCGATTCTCTGCACACTGGCGACGACTTTGCCGCGGAGTTCAGCGTTCTCGCGGCCGCGCAGCGCCCCGGCATCTTCTTCGCCCACAAGCGGGTCGTTCGGAAAAGCCTGCCGCAGCCGGCTTGCGACGACGGCCTGGGCGCCGAAGTCCGCCACGGTCACCGGCGACTTGTCCTTCTTGGCGATCGACTCGGCGGAGATCAGCGCGGACTGGACTGTCCGGCAGAGGCGGCAGGCGCTGAGGACCGCTTCGACGGCGGTCCGGCGTTCGTTTGCATGCTTCATCGAACTTCTCTCGAGAATGAGGCGGTGAATGAAGGTCGATCCTTGCGCGGCGGGGCATCGACTTCCACACTGGCGAACGCCTGAAATGAAAGCAATCCGCCGGAGCGTGCCGATAGCACACGCCATGCTTCCACCGCGACGCCTCCTCATTGCCGACGGCTCGCCCGCCTCGCTCGCCGCTCTCACGCTTCAGGAGCGGCCGGATCAGACTATTCTCTGGGTGCCGGCGCTCGCGCAGGCAGCGCGGCCACGGCCGCTGGCGGCAACGCGGCGGCAGGCAGCACACTTCGGCACGGACCGTGTCGTCGGTCCTGGCTCCGCGGACAATGGCGACTCCTCGTTGCTGTTCCACTCCGCGGAAAGCGCCCTGACAATGGGTCGCCTGCTGCTCGATGCGCTGAGCGCCGCCGCCGAGTGGCGCTGCGGTCGCGTCATCTGGCCCTGCCAGGCCGGGCGCGATCTTGACCGAATCGCGGCCGTGCACGAAGTCGTCGGATGCGTGGGGCAACTGGCGCGGATGGACCCGATCTGGCGCGGCATGCTGCCGGAGATTCGTACACCACTGCTCGACTGCACCGATGAGCAGGTGGCGGACCTGATCCGGGCCAGCGGCGCGCCGATCGCGCTGTGCTGGTGGTGCCAGGCGGAAGAGGCATCGCCATGCGGCGACTGCGAGTCCTGCCATCGCTGGCGAGCGGCGCACCAGTTACTTGCCGCAGCCTGACCCTGACCTCAGATCGGACGACGTGAGTGGGGGTCCTCGCCGGCCATCGCGCGCGGAGCGGCTGCGACAAAGGAATCGGGCTTGATCGAGGCCGTCTTGAGCGTCGCCTCAAGTGCGCCGCCGATGCGGCCTGCGCCGAGCAGACTGCCGGCCTTGCGATTACTCGCCTCCGCCTCGATGGCGAGTTCCTCGGGGGTCGGTCCGCTGGCGACGATGCCGGTCTCGACGCCGCAAGCGAAGCGCAGGCCGATGAGGGCTGTCGCGGCAACCGCGGCGGCCGGCAGAAGGAAGAAGCGGCCGTAGAAGAGCATCCCAGGCATCGCACCCGGCAGACCCTGCGCATGGGCGTCGCTCGCGGCCGTCATTGCGTCGTAGGTTGTGAACACGCCGCCGAAAGGAAACTCGGCGGCAAGGTGGTTCCATGGAAGGCACAGCCCCAGCAGCACCAGTGACCACGCCTGGGCCGAGACTACGCGCCTCAGGCCGTAGATACTCGCGCCGGCGGCGACGACGGTGCCGACCGCCAGTTGCGCCACGAGGGCCAGGCAACCCGCTACGCCCGCCGCGAGAGCCAACTGGTGCTGCGCGCGAAGCCAGATGTCGAAGCGGCTTGCGCCACGGTTCACATCCGCTGCGGGCGTCTCGGCGGCGGCCTGGGCCGGCGCGGGCGCATGCTCTTCGGGCATCTTCGGCTCGACTCCGGTGAGCGAGCGCACCCCCGGACGCTGGCGCGGCGGCGCCTTGCGGACGACGGTGGGCTGATACTCCTTCTGGACCGGCTCAATGCGCACGGTTCGGATGTCGGTGTAGTTCACCAACGCCCAGGTAAGGACCTGAAGGAAGAGCGCCAGCCCGAGAACCCATGCGCAGACCGTAACGCTCAGGCGGATGTGCCGCAACGCGGGTGAGACGTGTGGAACGGGGATGTAGGGCTGGCCTTCCATGAGGTCTTTCCCGCAGCCGCGAAGCAGCCAGATCTGCAGCGCCTATCGGTCATTGGGGCGTCACTTTGAACCTGCGCCGGCTGAATCGCGCTCACCATGAGGTCGCAGGACGCATAATCCGCGCGGAACGGGGACAGGGTCGGGGACAGACCGCGTTTTCGGACGTGGCGGCCAATCGGCGTTGCAGCGGGGCATATGCTCATGCACGGGGTAATCGGCCGCGTTGCTGACCCCCGCCCGGCCGTGCGCTTCGGAATCAGGACCATGTTTGACCAATGCTCAATCGGACACGACCTGACGGGCGACTGCTGCGGCTTCGACCCCGCGTGGCTGGAAGCGCTCGTGACCGGGGAGGTCCGCCTTGACGCCGAGACGGCGCTGCGGATGTACCACACCGTGCCGCTGTTCACGCTCGGCCGATGGGCCGATGAGCGGTGCCGCTCGCTGCACGGCGACCAGGTCCGCACGTACGTCATTGACCGCAACATCAATTACACGAACGTCTGCACCGCCCGCTGCACGTTCTGCGCCTTCCGCCGCGACGGGGACGAGGATGACGCCTACACGCTCAGCCTCGAAGAGATCAACGGGAAGATCGCGGAACTCGTCGCGATCGGCGGCACACAGATCCTCATGCAGGGAGGGATGAACCCGCACCTGCCGCTCTCCTACTACGAGGATCTGCTCTCGGGGATCAAGGCGGCTTTCCCGCATGTTCACATCCACGCCTTCAGCCCGCCGGAGTTCATCGAGTTTGTGCGTTTCTTCGATCCGCCCGGCGATGATCTCGAAGCAAAACTGACCTTCGTCTTCGAGCGCCTGATGATGGCGGGGCTTGATTCGCTGCCCGGTGGGGGGGGGGAAATCTTCGCCCTGCCGGTCCGCCGCCGCATCGGCCTGGGCAAGGCCACGGCAGAGGAGTGGCTGACCGTCATGCGCGTCGCGCACCGCCTGGGCATGGACACTTCCGCGACCATGATGTTCGGCCACATCGAGGGCGTCGCCGACCGCATCCAGCACATGGACCTGGTTCGGCAATGGCAGGATCGCTCGATCAACGACTTCGCGCGCGACGGCGGCGGGCGATTCAAGGCCTTCATCTCCTGGCCCTTCCAGCGCGAGAATACGCCCCTGGGCCGCCTGCCCGAGTGGGACGGCGCCGGCGACGAACCCTTTCCAGGCGACGTCGTCGCGGCCTTTGGCGAGAGCGACCGGTTCGGCAAAGTCGTCCGCATGGCCGGCGCGACGGACTACCTGCGCGCGCAGGCGATCAGCCGCCTGTATCTGGACAACGTCTACTCGATCGGTGCGAGTTGGGTGACGATGGGCCCGCACATCGGGCAGGTGGCGCTGCACTTCGGCGCCAGCGACATGGGCAGCGTGATGATGGAGGAGAACGTCGTCTCGGCCGCGGGCACGACCTATTGCCTCACCGAGGCGCTGATCTGCCGCCTGATCCGCAACGCCGGCTTTCTGCCGGCACAGCGCGATAACGTCTACAACCTCCTGCGCGTTCACGATGGGCCGGATTCGCCCGACCTCAGGGTCAACGACTGGTCGCGGCAGCGCGCGCGGAAACTCGCCGTGCAGCGCGCCTCGCCCGGCCGGGCGCCCGTCGAGGTCACGCTCTCGGCCGCCCAGGATCGCCTCGCGGTTCAGTGAGTGCCGGACTCGAGAGGCTGGATCGAAACAGCCCAGACGCCCGTCTCTCCCGAGCCCTGCTTCAGGTCGTTGAGTTCGCGCGGACGGTCATCGAACGCGACGCGGTCCTGGCTGACCATCGTGTCGATGTCCCAGTCCTTGATCTCATCGAAGACGTCCGCGACGAGTTCCTCGACCTGTCCGAGCGAGCCGGCCGAGAGCCAGACTTCGATGCGGGCGCGGTCCGCGGGCGGCTGCTGATCGCGGCGCACGGCAAGGACGACGATGCGCCAGAGCGTGACGCCCAGGTCGCGCCCCGCTTCATCCGGATTGCCTTCCGGATCGACGTTCAGTTCGAGGCGCCAGAGTCGCTGGAGGTAGACGATCACGTCGTCGAGAGTCATCAGCCCGTCCTTCTCAAGGAGGACGCTGGTGAACTCGTCTGTGCAGTCCCCGTCGTTGATCCAGTGGCTGGGCACCTCGTGCAGTCCCGCCGACTCAAGTTCAGCCTCCAGCACGCTGCTCTGCTCCCGTGCGATGTTGACGATCACGAACTTGTTGGCCTCGACGAACACCTCGAGGTAGGGCTCTTCGCTCATGGCGCCTGCGGCCAGGGCGCAGTCGTCCAGCAGGAGAGGCTCGACCTCGGCCCACGTGGAGAGAAAGTCGGCGCGCGAGGTCGGCTCCGGACTCATCAGCGTGTCCACCGGCCGGTAGGCATCCGTCGAGATGATCTCGACGATCGGGTAGACGTCCTCAGGCAGCAGCGCAAAGAGCCGGTTCAGCAGAGGCCTGAGTCGCTCGTGCGACACCGCGATCTGGAACTGATGCGTGTCGGGAAGTTGCCCGTCGAAGTCGAGTCGCGAGATGGTGTAGCCCTCGAAGGGCCTCTGCCCGTCGCTGGGCTTCCACCCGAGCGGAAAGGCAAAGCCGTCTATCACGAGGCGCTTCAGTGTTGGATCAATGAGGTAGTTCAATGAGGTGCGTCAACAGTTGATCCGCGACATGATCGCGGAGAGATGGCGATCCAGTCCTTCCTTCAGAGCGCCGGTATCGTATCCGCCTTCAAGCACGGTTACGATACGACCGCGGGCCAGTTCTGCGGCCGCGTTCGCAAGCAGCGTGCCGATCGCCTCGTACGTCGCCGGCGTCCAGCGCAGCGAAGCCAGCGGGTCGCGTGCATCGGCGTCGAAGCCGGCCGAAATCACCAGCGCCTCAGGCCTGTAGCGGTCCAGCGCCGGCCGTGCGAGTCGCTCGTACGCCTCGATCGCCTCCGCGTGCCCGCTGCCCGGCGCGAGGGGGATGTTGAGGGTGCAGCCCTCGCCGGGCGTCCCGCGCGTGCCGCGCTCCCACTCGTAGCCCGTGCCGGGATAGAGGGTTGCCGGATGCTGGTGTGTGGAGATGTAGAGGACGTCGCCGCGGCTCTCGAAGAGGTGCTGGGTGCCGTTGCCGTGGTGCACGTCGAAATCAACGACGGCGATGCGCGCCAGGCCGTGCGTCCTGATGAGCCGCTCGGCCGCGAGAGCCGCGTTGTTGAAGAAGCAGAAGCCCATGGCGCGATCCGCCTCGGCATGATGGCCCGGCGGCCTCATGGCGGAGAACGCGGCCGTGTCCGAGCCCGCCATGATCGAGTCCGCCGCCGCGAGCGCGCACCCCGCCGAAGCCGCGGCCGCGTCAAAGGACGCCGCGCAGATCGCGCAATCCACCGTGTCAATGTAGCGCCGGCCTTCTTCACACGCGCGGCGGAATCGCGAGATGTAGCCATGATCATGCAGGCGCCCTGCGAAGGCGATCGTCTCGCCCGCATCCGACCACGCCGTGCCCGCCAGCGTGCGCATTGTCAGGTTGAGCGACGCCACCGCCTCTCGCACGGCCGCGAGGCGCTCCGGCCGCTCGGGATGCTCCGGGCCGGTGTCGTGCTGCATCGCGATGTCTTCGTAGAACACGTGCATGGTGAACTCCCGGCGCCATTCGCGGCCGCTTTCGGACCGACGTATCGTTGCCTCGAAGGGAGGGCAAGTCGTGGCCATCGACTGGTCGCTGGCGGATGTCGCCGACGCCCTTGCGCTCGGCCTGGCACGGGTGAGCGAGGAGGATCGTCTGGCGCAGTCGGTGCGCGGCCTCGACAGCCTGGCGGAAGTGCAACTGCAATCACTCCTCGCCGACATTCTGGCATGCGCGGGCTATGGCGTCGAGCGGGAGCAGCGCTACCTCGGCCAGCGCAGCCGGCTCCGCCGATCGGAAGGGCAGCGCTGCGATCTCGTGCTCACGCCGCACGGGCGATCACTCGAACAGGAAGAAGCGGCGGCGACGCTCTTCGCTTTGCCCGGCGCCGTGGCGCCCGCCGACGCTCTGTGGCTTGAAGTCAAGGTCGTTGCCCAGTTCACGGAGGAAGGCCCGAACCGCGCCTATGCCTCCGACCTCCAGCAGCCCGTGCGCCAGGACATCGCCAAACTCGCGCAGGATTCGCTCATTGCCCACGCGGCCGTTCTCCTCGTGCTCTTTACGGCCGAGCAGGCCACGGCAACGCATGACCTCGAGGTCTGGCAGCAACGCTGCCGCGACCGCGGACTCGAAGTTGCACATCCCTACGTACGCCATGTCCCGATCGTCGATCGCCTGGGTAACGCGTTCTGCACTGTCGCTCTCTTCCGCGTCCGCGGCTGGTGACCGAAATAAACGGGACAGGTACATTTTATGTCCTTGATTTCCAAGCAGTTACGGGGCATTTTGTGGCAGAAATAAATGTACCTGTCCCGTTTGTTTTCGGGCGCGATGGCGGCGCCCATGCGACGCTTCACCGGCGGGCGCACGCGCGCGCAGAGCGGGGGCGAAAGGCGAGGTGACGGCCCAACCTACCTGACCACACGCCGAACTCTTGCAGAGAACGCGGAAGTGCCGAGAATCCGGACTCGACGCCAGGATGACAGATTGCGCACCGGGACGTGGCGCCGGTTCTATCATTCGACCTGACTCTCCGGAGAACGATCTACCATGCCGATGACCGGCCCGGTACTGACCAGGCGAATCCCCACCTTTCCCTACGGCAATCCGCGTGATCGCCGAACCGTCTGGTACGACGATTATGTGAAGTCCGGCGGCTATGAAGCGCTGCGCCGATCAATCGCCCTCGAGCCGGCCGCCGTTGTGGACATGGTGAAGGACTCCAGCCTGCGGGGCAGGGGCGGAGCAGGGTTCCCCTGCGGCCTCAAGTGGACTTTTCTCCCGAAGAACTACGAGGGACAGCGTTACCTCGCCGTCAACGCCGATGAGTCTGAGCCGGGCACCTTCAAGGACCGGCTGATTCTCGACTACGACCCGCACATGCTTCTCGAGGGAATCGCGATTTCCTGCTTCGCGTGCCGCATCCAGACGGCGTACATCTACATCCGCGGCGAGTACCACCACCAGGCGCGCATTCTCGAGAGAGCCATCGCAGAGGCGTACGGCCAAGGCATCTTCGGCGGCCGGGGCATCCTCAACGGCGCCTGCGACTTCAAGGTCGATTGCTACCTGCACCGCGGCGCCGGGGCGTACATCTGCGGTGAAGAAACAGGGCTGCTCGAGTCGCTCGAGGGCAAGCGCGGCTGGCCGCGCATCAAGCCGCCGTTTCCCGCCGTCAAGGGCCTCTTCGGCAAGCCGACCATTATTAACAACGTCGAAACGCTCTGCTGCGTCCCCTTCATCATCGAGCACGGGGTCGAGTGGTTCAAGTCGCTCGGGTGTGCGTCGAAGATCGGCGGGCCGCCGAGTTTCGGCACGAAACTCATGGGCGTCTCCGGACACGTGCAGCGCCCGGGCGTCTACGAGTGCGACCTCGGCATCCCGTTGCGGCGACTCGTCGAGGAGTATTGCGGCGGGATGCGCGGCGGAAAGAGGTACAAGGCCGCCATCGCCGGCGGCGTCAGCATGGGCGTGCTCGGCACCGATCAGTTCGACGCCGAGATGGACTTCGATATCGGGCGCAAGTACGAAGTTCTCGGCCTGGGCACTGCCTGCCCCACCATCTTCGACGAAGACACCGACATGGTCATGGTCGCCCGAAACATCGCCCGGTTCTTCAAGAACGAGTCGTGCGGACAATGCACTCCGTGCCGCGAAGGCTCAGGCTGGATGTACAAACTCCTGTGCCGCATGGAGAGGGGCGAGGCAAAGTTGAAGGACATCGACCTGCTCCTTGAGCTCGCGGGATCGATGGGCGCCATGCCGGGCACGACGATCTGCGGCCTTGCGGACGGCAACAACTGGGCCGTGCGCACCATCGTCAACAAGTTCCGCAGCGAGTTCGAGGCGAGGTGCAGCCCCTCGTTCGTGCCCGTAACGGTGGGCGTCGCCTGATCGCCGGAGCGGACCTGCCTCGAAGAGAGCAGTCACGGAGGATCTCGCCATGAGGACGGCAACCACTCAGGTTCATCGGATCGCTCCCGCATTGTGCGCGGCCGGTCTGTTCTGCTGCGGAGTTGCGACCGCGACTCATGGCGCCGCCGCGTACAACCGGCAGGGTGCGCCCCTCGAAACCGCCGGACGCATTGAGACCGTCACAGTCCACGACACCTGGGCAGTTGTCACGCGCGTTGCGACCGTCGAACTGGACGCGGGAACTCACGACGTGCGATTCATCAATCTCCCCGAGTCGATCGAGCCTGCCTCGATCCGCGCCGACGCAGGCGGGCGGGGCGTCGTGACGCGCCTGACTTACGAAGTGCGCGAGGACGTCGCGTCCTATCAGGCCGGCCTCGCCGCGATCGAAGCCGCGCACGCCGAAGCCGCCGGGCAACTCGCTGTCCTCGATGAAAAACTGCTCGTCATTGCCAAGGAGGAGGGGCTGCTCGACGCCATCGCCGAGCGAACCGCCCAGCGCTCGGGCGAACAGGTCGGCTCGGGGCGAATCGACCTCGACGAGATCACCCGCGTTTCAAAGTATCTTGCGGAGCAGCACGCCGCACTGCTTGAGCGCCGCCGCACTGTTTCGGCCGAGAGGCGAGCCCTCCAGGCCAAGGTCGATCGACTCGTGGAGCAGAAGGTCGAGTACCAGTCCGCCGGTCCGCCGCTGATGCGGTCCGCGCTCATCGGATTGACGATTGACCAGATTTCTGATCCCTCCATGCCCATAAGGCTGACCTATCTTGCATCCGGCGTGAGCAGCCGCATTTCCTACAATGTGCGCACCGATCCCGCACTCACTCAGGCCGTCCTCGAGTTTGAACTCGCCGTCAGCCAGCGGACGGGCGAGAACTGGGATCAGGTGGCGTTCGGCTATTCGACGCACCCGGTGATCGATCCGACGGCGCCGCCGGCGCTGAGTCCGGGGATGATCGGCGGCGCGGGGACGGAGAATTCATCACTTGCAGTGCGTCAGGAGGGCGATGAGGGGGCGCTTTCCTCCGGTCGAGCGAGCCTGGCGCGCCTGGTCGGACAGGGCGGCCGTGTGACTTCGGCGGGTTCCCTCGGCTCGCCGCCCTTCGCTCTCTACCGCCTGCCGCAGCCGGCATCGATCCCCTCGGGCGGCGGCGAGGCCCCGCGCCTTCGCCTCAGCACATTCATACTCAAGCCCCAGTTCCGCTACATCTGTGTGCCGGTCCTTTCCAACAGCGCCTTCCTGCGCGGAACGATGGAGAACTCCAGCCGAGTCCACTGGCTGCCCGGCGACGTTGCTGTCTTTCTCGGCAGCGAGTACGTCGGAGAGACGAGCATCCCCTATGTCGCGCCCGGCTCGAAGGTGGATGTTTTCTTCGGCACTGATCACCGCGTCACCGCTCAGCGCACCAGAATCAGCCACCGCACGCGCTCCACCGGCCTGCTCGGCGACGGGCGCGAGACCATCGTCGAATACCGCATCCGCGTGGGCAACGCCACCGGGCAGGGCGTTTCCGTCGAAGTGTGGGATCGTTCGCCCATCACGCGCGACGATCGCATCTTCGTGTCTACGACGGCGATCTCACCCACCGTCAGCCGCGACGAGGAATACCGCCTGCGCCAGCGCGGCACTGGCCTGTTGCGCTGGGACCTCGATCTGCCCGCCACCGGCCGCGAAACGACCCTGAACTACACACTCATCGTCAGCCACAAGTCGGATGTGCCCGTTCCCATCATCCCCGATTGAAGTCTTACCTGCGGAGGCGACAGGCGGCGTGGTTGACTCCAGCGCGCGAGGACCACAACATACGTGGTCTCAAGGTGACTCTCCACCAGATGTGCCCTCGGAGGCGTGAAAGTGATTTGTCCCGCCTGTGCCGCCAATGACGACCGGGTGATCGACAGCCGCGCCAGCGAAGGCGGCAAGGCGATCCGCCGCCGCCGCATCTGCAACCGCTGCGGCAAGCGCTTTACCACCTATGAGAGAGTCGAGGCCGCCGGCCGCCTCGTGGTTGTCAAGCGAGACGGCACGCGCCAGGCCTTCGACCCCCAGAAGATCCTGGCCGGCATCGAGGCCGCCTGTGGCAAACTCCCCATTGCCACCGAAGCCAAGATGCGCGTCGTCGAGGAGATCGACGAGGAACTCCATCGCGAGTTTGAGCGAGAAGTCCCCTCACTGGTCATCGGCGAGCGAGTCGCCCAGCGATTGCGCAAACTCAACCAGGTGGCCTACGTCCGCTTCGTG
This sequence comes from uncultured Planctomycetota bacterium, assembly GCA_900696685.1. Taxonomy (GTDB): domain Bacteria; phylum Planctomycetota; class Phycisphaerae; order Phycisphaerales; family UBA5793; genus UBA5793. The sequence goes on along the minus strand of CAADHA010000166.1, from coordinate 35,244 downwards.
AGTGTCTACAAGGAGTTTCACGGCCTCGATCAACTCATCGACGCCGCCCAGGATGTACGCGAGCAGGCCCGGGCCGACGTGCCGGGCCAGGCCAACCTCTTCCCCACAGGCTCATGACCATTGACCCCGGCCCCGGCCGCGAAGACCCGCCGACGCCCGACGAGTGGTACTCGGACGGCCTGCGCTTCGAATGCACGCAATGCGGCCATTGCTGCACCGGGCCGACCGGCTTCGTCTGGGTGAGCAATGATGATCTTCGCGCCATCGCCGCTCTGCTGGGGAGCTCCGCGGAAGGAATCGAGCGCGATTTCACTCGCATCCTGCACGGCCGTCGCTCGCTCACGGAGGTCCGCACGAAGCACGGCTTTGACTGCGTTTTCCTCGATCGGGATTCGCAGCCCGGCCGCGCTCTGTGCCGCGTGTATGCCGCGCGGCCGATGCAGTGCCGCACCTGGCCCTTCTGGCCGGAGAACCTGAGGCATCCGCGCGACTGGCAGCGGGCGGGCACGACCTGCCCGGGCATCAACCACGGCCCGCTCATTCCCGTCGAATCCATCCGCATTCAGCGCAACGCGACGCCGTCGTGAAGGCGAGTGAACGCGCGGACAAGCGTGCAGGCCCGAACCTGACGCATGCGACGCCGTCTGCATGCCGGGGTCCATCCGGGGTCAGAGTCTGGCGTGGTGTCGCCGATGGTTCATGCCGGAGCCTGGCGCGGCTGCGAATGATCGCGACTACGATTCCAACCCATGGCGCGTATCACGATCAACGGCAAGCCCTGCGAGTTCACCGGCGCACCCTCGATCCTCGAGGTGGCGCTCGCCAACGGCCTCGAGATTCCCCACTACTGCTGGCATGAGGGACTGAGCGTGGTGGCGTCCTGCCGCATCTGCCTCGCTGAAGTGTGGGCGCCAAACCCCCGCAGCGGCGAACTTGAACCCATCCCGCGCCTCCTGCCCACCTGCCAGACCCCCTGCGGCGACGGGCAGGTCGTCCGCACTGACAGCCCCAAGGCGATCGCCAACCAGAAGGCGGTGATGGAGTATCTCCTGATCAACCACCCGCTGGACTGCCCGATCTGCGACCAGGCGGGCGAGTGCTATCTCCAGGACTACTCGTACGAGTACGGCCGGGGCGAGTCGCGCTTCGAGGAAGCCAAGATCAAGCAGCCCAAGAAGGACGTCGGGCCGCACATTTACCTTTACAGCGACCGCTGCATCATGTGCAGCCGATGCGTTCGCTTCACGCGCGAGGTGACGGGGACTGCGGAGCTGTGCGTGGTGGGACGCGGTTCGAGCGAGCAGATCGACCTCTTTCCGGGCAAGGCGCTGGACAACGAACTCAGCGGCAACGTGGCGGACATCTGCCCCGTCGGCGCGCTTCTCGACAAGGACTTTCTCTTCACGCAGCGCGTCTGGCTGCTCACGAAGACCCCGAGCATCGACGGGCTGACGGCCTCGGGCGACAACATCTCCATCGAGCACAACCAGGGGCGCATCTACCGCGTCAAGCCGCGGCGCAATCTCTCCGTCAACAAGTGGTGGATCAGCGACGAGGTGCGCTACGGCTGGAAGTTCATCCACAGCGACCAGCGCCTGACCGAGCCGCGCCGGTTGCAGTACGGCGAACAGGTGGGGACGAACTTCAGCGCGGCCTATGACGAGATCGACGAGCGCCTTGCCGCGGCGCGCGAGGCGGGCGCCAAGGTCGCCGCGCTCGTCAGCCCCATGCTCTCGTGCGAAGAAGCGTACCTCATGGCCAGATGGGTCCGCGCGGCGTGCGGCGAGCAGTCTCGGCCGATCATCGGCGTCGGGCCGGTTCCGGTGAACGGCGAGGACAGGACCTTTCCGCCCGGCGCTTCGCCGGCGGACCGCAACGCCTTTACGATCCGCGCCGAGAAGGCCCCCAACGCGCGCGGAGTGCGACGCGTGCTCAAGGGACTCAACGGGACCGAGGCGTTCGAGTTCGCAAAGTGGCTCGAGGCGATCAAGGACGCCGAAGTCGTCCTCCTGACGGGCAACTATCCAAGCGAGTGGGTCACCAAGGACCTCGCCAAGGCCCTGAGCCGAAAGTGCATCTTCCTCATCGACACGCTGCCCAATGACCTGACGGGCAAGGCGAACGTCCTTCTGCCCGGCGCGACATGGGCGGAGAAATCGGGCACATTTGAAAATGCGAACGGACTTCTCCAGGCGTTTGAGCAGGCAATCCCGCCGGTCGAAGGCAGCCGCAGCGAGGGGCAGATCTTCGCCGACCTCCTCGCTCGCCGCGCAGCCTCGACAAACGGCCACGGTGCGCCTCGCTACAACGCGGCGGCGGTGCGCGAGGAAATGGCTGCGTCGCTCGGGCTGATGGAGTTCATCCGCGACGTCCAGGCGCCCGCTGCGGGGTCGTTCATTGAGTCCGACATGGAACTTGTTGAACTATGATTGAGGGCGAGGCATCGAAGATTCGTTTCGCCGCGACCCGGAGGCTTCGCGCAGCGGCGCGCGAGGCGATACGACACCACACCGCATGACACCTCGCACACTCATCATCCGCACGGCCGGGACGAACTGCGACCGCGAACTGGCGCACGCTTTTGAGTGCGCCGGCGCGGCGACGGAGTCAATTCATCTCAACGTGCTCATGGAGCGGCCGGAGTTGCTCGACGGCTATGACCTGCTCGGCCTGCCGGGCGGTTTCAGTTACGGCGACGACGTGGCCGCGGGGAAGATCCAGGCGCTGCTCATGCGCGAACGGCTCTATCCGGCGCTGAGGCGGTCCATCGAGCGAGGCGTTCCCATCTTTGCACCGTGCAACGGCTTTCAGGCGCTCGTCAAGATGGGACTGCTGCCCGGCCCGGCGCGAGGCGAAGCATGGCCCGCCGACCGGCCGCCGGTCCAGTGCGTCACGCTTCTCGACAACGCCGGCGGGCGCTTCATCGACCAGTGGGTCGCGGTCGAGATTGAGCCGCAGTGCCCCTGCATCTGGACGCAGAACCTTGAGGGCGTGCGAGGCGAGATGGTCCTGCCCATCGCGCACGGCGAAGGACGGTTCGTCGCTGAGAATGAGACGCTCGCCATGCTGGAGCGCGAGCATCGTGTGGCGATGCGCTATGCCGCAGGGCACAACCTCAACGGCTCGATGAATCTCATCGCCGGCATCTGCGACGCGACCGGAGTGGTCTTTGGCCTCATGCCGCACCCCGAGCGCTTCACGAGGTGGACGCAGCACCCGCGCTGGACGCGGCTCGACGCGTCGATCCTCTCAAGCACGCCTCTGGGGCTGGCGATGTTCCGCAGCGCCGTCCGCCACGCGCAGACACAGCGCGTCTGATTCACATGTTCGGCCCTGGGTTCCTGGCGTTCCGGATCCGCTTGCGTCTTCGCCTCAAGCCCGCTGCGCCGCGGGCGGTGCAGGTTGCTCGCGCTCCGGCGCCTCGCGCTCCTTCTCCGCGGGGTAGACGATGCGCGCGTGGCGGATGGCGCAGAGCGACTTGATGATCGAGTCTTCGATGATCGTCAGTTCTCGCAGGGTGAGGTTGCACTCATCGAACTGGTGATCGAGCAGCCGCTTCTGCCCGAGGTTGCGGACGAGTTGCTCGATGCGCGTGGGCGAGAAGTCGGAGAGAGCCCGCGAGGCGGACTCGGCCGCGTCGGCGAGCATGATGATCGCGACCTCCCTGGTGCGCGGGCGCGGACCGGGATAGCGGTAGGCAACCTCCTCAACCTCATCGTTGGTGCGTCCCGACTCGGCGCGCTCACGCGCGACCTGGTAGAAGTACTCAACCAGCGTGGTGCCGTGGTGGGCCTCGATGAAGTGGTGAAGCGGCTTGGGCAGCCCCCACTCGCGGGCCATTTCGAGGCCGTCTTTCACGTGCCCGACGATCAGCAGCAGGCTCATGGCGGGGCTGAGTTTCTCGTGGCGGTTGAGGCCGTCGGCCTGGTTCTCCACGAAGTACTGCGGCTTGTTCATCTTGCCGATGTCGTGGTAGAGGGCGCCGACGTAGGTGAGCAGCGAGTTGGCGCCGATGGCCTCGGCCGCGGTCTCGGCGATGGTGGCAACCTGCCAGGAATGGTTCCAGGTGCCCGGCGCTCGCTGGTGAAGTTCGCGCAGAAGCGGATGCTTGGGGTCGCGCAGTTCGACGAGGGTGAGGCCGGTCGTTACGTCAAAGAGCCGCTCGACCGTCGAGAGCACGCCGAGCGAGAAGACACCGACGAGCACACCGGCCGAGGCCGCAAAGAGGCCGTCGTAGAACGCGGCCTGCCAGAAAGCGGACGGGTCGATCATGGGCAGCGTCCAGATGGAGCGAAGAATCGCGCCGACGCCGACCACGGCCCCGGTCATCACGCCGGCCCGAATCAGCGTGTGGCGATCGCGGATGTCCTGAAGGCTCGCCACGGCCACGCACGATCCGACGACCAGCAGAATCAGCGCGCTGACGCGCAGGTCCAGCGCGAAGCAGACCAGGAGCGAGTGAATGGCGCTCACGCCCACGGCCATGGTTCGGCCGAAGGCGACGTGCACAATGACCGTGAGCAGAAGCGTGGGGGCGATGATCGCAAGGACCACGGCCTGGGGCATCGCCCTTGCCGCAAGCACCGTCAGCATCAGGGCGCCGACGCTCAGAATCGCCATGCTCAGAAGATGCCGCGGCCGGGCAATCACACCCGAATGGAAGATCGAGAGATACGAGGCCAGTGCGCCGGCGATGAGCGCCACCAGGCCGAGCATGCCCAGGCGGGCCGTCCACCGCGCCAACCATTGATCCGAGTCGCGCAACAACGCGCGGTAGGCGGCATGCTCAGCGGCGACGAGTTGAACCTGTTCGGCGGTGAGCCGGTCGCCGCGCGTGTAGAGCACCGCCCCCTGCTTGTGCGTGACAAACTGCGGAGGAACAGCATCGGCCGCCTGCCGGGCCGCCTGCTCCGACGCCGCCTCATCGAACCGAAACGTCGGCCTGCGCTCCATTCGAAGCCGATGGATGATGCAGGGCTGCAGCGCACGGGGGAACATCGCCGCGAACTCGCCCTGCAGGCCCTCCGACCAGTCTCCCTCCGCATCGACGAAGTCGCCCACGGACACCGTGCGCGTGGCCCCTTCCACGAGGCGCAGACGGATCGGGACCGGACCGAGCGTCGGTTCGAGCTGCCAGCGGTCGGACTCGATGATGGGCCTTCGGTACACGCCCCTCGAGAAGAACTGCTCCACCAGCGCCGTCCACTGGGCGGTCGGCTCGCCCGATTCGTCCACGAACCCCTGCAGGGCGGCGAGGGAATCGGGAGTGAGGTTGAATGATCTCACCAGCGTCTCATTGACCTCGGTGAGGGTGCCGCGGCCGGCGACGGCCTTCGGCAGGCCGATGATCGACTGGCGAAGTGGCGCGGTCGTATTCTCGATCTCGACGTAGATGCGCGGCGCCTGGCGCATGGCGACTTCCTTGCGCGCGCGAGTGCTGCTCTCGTCGAAGACGTTGAAGGTAACGCGCGCGGCGAACGTGTCGCGCATGATCTGGCCGTCGGCCAGCATGGATTGACTCCGCGACCAGATGATCAGGCTTGACGCGCCGATCACGAAGATCGCCGCCACGAGCAGGGCGAAGAGAATCTCCGGCCGGTCGCGCCACGCCAGGGCCGGCCGCCGGTGCTCCGACGGACCCAGGCGGCGAATCTCCTCGCGCCGCAGGCCCGGAGGCGTGCGGCCGCTGCGCCGACCCGAGCGGCCATTGGGGATGCGCGTCATGGCGCCGCCTGTCCTTCCTTCGGACCCTGGGCCTCGCTGGACCGCACAGCGCGCGGCGAACGTGCGCGCGCCGGGTGTACCGCCTCTTCGACCGCCTGTGATCCGTACGCCTCAACGATCTGCTGCACGAGGCGGTGTCGGACGATATCCTCCGGCCCGAGCGCGGCCGTCTCCACTCCCTTGATGCGGTGCAGGCGCCGAACTGCGTCGATCAGTCCCGACTGCGACGGATCGTCCAGATCCACCTGGCTCGGGTCGCCATTGACGATGCACTTGCTGCGGCGCCCCGTGCGCGTCAGAAACATCATCATCTGCGAAATGGTCGCGTTCTGCGCTTCGTCGAGGATGATCGCCGCGTCGTTGAGCGTGCGGCCGCGCATGAACGCCAGAGGAATGATCTCGACGACGTCATTGGCGATGAAGCGCTGAAGAGACTGGTAGTCGAGCATGTCGCCGAGCGCATCGAAGAGCGGGCGGAGGTAGGGATTGACCTTCTGCTGAAGATCGCCCGGGAGGAAGCCCAGCCGCTCGCCTGCCTCAACAGCCGGGCGCGCCAGCACGAGGCGCTTGACGCGGCCGATCTTGAGCATGTGGACGGCGGCGGCGACGGCGAGGTAGGTCTTGCCCGTGCCCGCAGGTCCGATGCCGAAGACCAGATCGCTTGTGCGAATCGCCTCGAGATACAGGTCCTGGTTGGGAGTCTTGGGCCGCACCGGCCGGCCGGAGGCGTAGACGTTGATCAGCCCCTCCCAGGCCGGCAGGTCGTCGCCGACAAGCGTCTCATCGACGCGCGGCGTTTCAGGCGCCGAGACAATGGCTTCGAGCACCTGCTCACGCGATAATGTCTGCCGGCTCTGAGCCAGGCGGGCGAGGTGTTCGAAGACGGCGGCGGCTTTATTCACCGCCCCCTCCTCGCCGCGAAGGACAATCCGGCCGTTCTGCGCCGAGATCGACACCCCCAGCGCTTCGCGGATCATCTTCAGGTTGCGGTCCGCGGAGCCGAGAACAGTCGTTCGATCGACGCCGGGAGGAATCTTCAGGGTGCGTTCAAGCAATAGACCAACTCCGTCCATCGCACGGCCTGGCGCGACGGTCGCCTTCCCCTCTCTCCGCTCCCCCGCGAGGGGTATCCATGATTCTAATCGGCATTCCGGCCCTGGACATGGAAAGGCGGCTGCCATTATTGGGGCCATCGGTTCGTTGTGTGTTTGGGGATGCTCACAGGTGCAGCGCGACTTCTACCAGGCACCTCCGCCGGAGTCTGCCCAGGCCCGACTCGTCACAATCGTTGCGCAAGGTGTTCTGTCCACGACGGTTACAGCACTCAGCCGCGAGGATATCGAGCTCGAGGTCTCCGATTGCTTTCCGGGCTTCGTAGTCGGCAACATGAAGCGGCAGGAGGAGGCAATCGGTCGCCTCCTGGTCATCGGGTTTCCGTCCGGAACAACGATTCCAGCCGCCGTCGAGGTCCGGGTCGGCCGCTACGGCAACCCGCGAGAGGAAGTAAGGCTTGCAGAGGTTGTCGCCGCTGCACTTTCGCGGCCGACAACCGATGGGACCGGGGATGGGACGGGAGATGCGGGTGAATCGCAACTTCCCGTGCATTGGACGAGAGCCACGATCTCGGGTCGGTGGGTTGATCTGGAGGGATCCGTCGCCCAGGCGGGGGCGACGAAGGGCATTGTCGGCTACTCCATTCTCGGCGTCGATCGCTGGCGCTTTGCGACTCTCTTTGAGATTCGATCGCTCGCGGACGCCGAGGGCCGCCTGGTCATCGTCGGCGACCGGGAGAGTGCCTCCGGACCGGTCTTCGCCGCCGTGCGGCTTGGGCGGTTTGGTGATCCGCCGGCGGAGGCGGCGCTGCTGCGTCGGCTCCAGTCGGCACTGACCGATCTTGGAAAGGTGGAGCGCCTGCCTGGCGCCCGCTGACGCTCGAGGGGCGCTTGTCAAAACCCGATGAGGCGGTATACTCCGCTCGCTGCGCGGGTGTAGCTCAGTGGTAGAGCGTCACGTTGCCAACGTGAAAGTCGTGAGTTCGAATCTCATCACCCGCTTTACGGACGTGGGGCTTGAATCGCAAGGCGAGTAAGCCGCCTCGCGTATTCGGACTGGGGGAGCGCCCGGAATCGGCTTCATCTCCAGGCCCTGCGTTTCGGGCCGCCGTCCCAATCCAGATGAAACCAGTCCTGAGCAGTGTGGTGAGCCGGGTCCGGGCACTCGACCTCGGCTTGGGCCGCGACTGGGTGCTCATCATCTACGGCGCCTTGATCGGCACGGCCACGGCAGGGGGGGCGGTGGCCTTCGCCAAGGCGCTGCACCTGACCGAACACGCCTCGCGAGAGGTACAGGGGGCGTGGCCGATCTTCCTCCTGCCGGTCCTTCCGATGCTTGGCGCGCTCATCACCGGCGTCATGGTCCACTTCTTCGCGAACGACGCAAGGGGCCACGGTGTGCCGCAGGTCATCGACGCCATCGCCCGGCGCGGCGGGCGGATTCCATGGCGCGTCGGCGTGGTCAAGATCTTCGCCTCAATCGCCACTGTCGGCTCGGGCGGCTCGGGCGGAGTCGAGGGGCCCATTGTCCAGATCGGCGCCACATCCGGCTCTGTCTTCGGACAGGCGGCGAAGGTCAACCGCGTCGAACTCAGCACGCTCGTTGGATGCGGCGCGGCGGCCGGGATCGCCTCCGTCTTTGACGCGCCCATCGCGGGCGTCTTTTTTGTGCTTGAAGTGATGCTGCGCGACTTCTCCCTCAAGGTGCTCGCGCCCATCGTCATCGCCAGCGTCTTTTCGACAGCCATGACGCAGGTGCTCCTGCACCAGCGCGACGCCATCTTCGCCGTCGGCCTGGCTGGATACGAGTTCACTCCGGTCGAGTTGCCCAGTTACGTCCTGCTCGGACTGGTGTGCGTGCTCGTGAGCGTCGGCTTCACGCGCATCCTGCATTGGGCGGAAGAGCAGTTTGATCGCGTGCGCATGAGTCGAATCCTGCTGCCTGTCTTCGGGGCGCTGATGCTCGGGGCGGCGGGAATCGTCTGGGTTCTCCTGATGCGCGGCTACGGCGCGGACCAGCGCGTGCCGCCCTTCTTCGGCAACGGCTACGAGACGATCGTGCGGCTCATCGAGCCGGGAACCTATTCGCCCCCCCATGAACCACCCTCGTCGGACACGGGCGGCGCGGGAGCGGGCGCTCCTGCACCTGAGGCGAAGACGCAAGCGGGTCGCGGCCATGACCCGGCGCCGCCGGCGTCTTTGCCACAGGGATTTCCGCTGCTCATTCCCGTCCTGGTCCTGCTCACTCTCTTCAAGGCGGCGGGTACATGCATGACGCTTGGCTCGGGCGGCTCAGGCGGCGTCTTCGCTCCCTCGCTGTACATCGGCGCCACTTCCGGCGCCGCCTTCGGACTGATCCTCGAACGTCTCAACCTCATTCCGGTCGGCGTGACTCCCGCTTCCTATGCGCTCGTCGGCATGGCGGCGGTGATCGCGGGCACAACCTTCGCCCCCTTTACCGCGATCCTGCTGCTCTACGAACTGACGCGCGAGCCGCACGTGCTGCTGCCCGCCATGCTCGCTTCGATCATCGCGGCGATCGGCTCGCACCTCTGGATGCGCGACTCGATCTACACGATGAAGCTGCGCAGCGCGGGCGTGTTCGTCGGCGGCGGACGCGACCAGACCGTGATGCGGCGCGTGCTGGCCCGGAACGTGCCCCTCACGCCTCTGCCGCCCGAACCGATCTACGCCTCCGATCCCCTGTCCAAACTCATCGCCCTCCACATGCCCCGCACGGCCCCGGACTTCGTCGTCGTCGATGAACACGGGCGGTATCTGGGAATGGTCACCGGCGAAGACCTGCGGACCGCGCTCGTCGATCGCGAGGCGATCCCTCTGCTGCTCGTGGCGGAACTCCTCCGCACCGACCTGCCGACGATCGATCCGGACGAGACGCTCGACACGGTCATGGACAAGTTCGCCGACCACGACGTGGCGGGAATCTGTCTGCTGTCGCCTCGAGACGACCGCCGGCCGCTGGGCCTCATCACCCGCGCCAACGTCATCCGCACCTACCAGCAGGCGCTGGAGAGTTCATGACCGCGCGGGCGCCGCGGCCGTATCATCCCTCCGCCATGCCCCACGCGCACGTGACGGAGATCCGCATCGACGACCTGCACAAATCCTTCAACAATCACGCGGTTCTCAGCGGCGTATCCCTCGAAGTCGACCGCGGAGACCTGACGGCGATCGTCGGCGGCTCAGGCTGCGGCAAGACCGTTCTTCTCAGGCACATTCTTCGACAGTTGCAGCCCGATCGCGGGCGGGTGCTCATCGCCGACCACGAGCGCGCCGATCACGGCCTTGTGGACATCGCCAACCTCACAGAGGAGGAGATGGATCGCCTGCGCACTCACTGGGCCGTGGTTTTCCAGCGCAACGCCCTGTTCTCCGGTACGGTGTTCGAGAATATCGCCCTGTGGTTCCGCGAGGTCAAGGGCATGGCCGACGCCGATATCGAGCCCATTGCCGTTGCCGCTCTTGAGTCGGTCGGGTTCAAGGACATGCAGTCGCTGCTCGTCAAGGACCGCGACGAACTGTCGGGAGGCATGGCCAAGCGCGTGGCCGTCGCCCGCGCCATGTCAATGGACCCGATACTGATGTTTTATGACGAGCCGACAACGGGGCTGGATCCGACCCACGCGGCCCAGATTCACCGGCTGATCCACGACACACACCAGCGTCCCACCGGCCGGGGGATTCCGCGCACAACGGTGATCATCACGCACGATAAGGATCTGCTGCATCGCCTTCAGCCGCGAATCATCATGCTTCACGAGGGACGGGTGTTCTTTGACGGCACTTATGGACAGTTCGAGCAGTCGGAATCGGAGATCATCCGTCCGTACTTCGACCTGATGCCGATCCTCAACCGGCGGCCGATCCCCGCCTGAGCCGCACGCCGCGCCAGGCGCTGAACCGACGGGGCAGGGGGGTCAGCACCTTCACGCGAGGCCGCCTGCGGCCTCACTTCACCCTTCTGCGCACGGGAAACTGCTGCCGTTGAATCATTCGAGGGAGGAGACTAAACTCTTTTCTTGATCGAGGTCAGCGATCGGGGGTTTCCGTCGTGGTGTGGAGCGCTCCCGGCCCGTTTCAGCGGGCCGCGAGTGTTCGGCGACGGAATCCTGACAGTCCGCAGGTCTTCATTCTCTTGAAGAATCAGACCGCATTTGTTCACCCAGAAGCGCCCTTGGCGCGGGGGATTCGTTTCGTTGCCCGCGCGTGGCGGGCCGAGGCGCTGACCAGTCGTCCGCCGGTGTCGCTGTGCTCGAAAGGAGCATCGGATTCATGGCCCAGACCACTCCCAAGTCGCTCGTGAGCGACCTCATCGAAGCGGGCATCCACTTCGGACAGCGCAGTTCCAACTGGAACCCGCGCATGCAGCCGTACATCTACGGCAAGCGCAACAACATCCACATCATCGACATCAAGGAGACTGTCAAGGGTCTTCTGCTGGCCAAGAAGTTCATCGCCAAGACGGTCGCCTCCGGGAAGGACGTGTGCTTTGTCGGCACGAAGCGCCAGGCACGCGACGTCCTCCGCGAGCGCGTCGGCGACGTGAAGATGCACTGGGTGATCGAGCGGTGGCTGGGCGGCACACTCACCAACTTCCGCACCATCCGCTCGCGCCTCAAGCGCCTCGAAGAACTCGAACGCATCGAGGAGAGCGGTGAAATCGTCAATTACTCCAAGAAGATGGAGAGCCAGTTGCGCCGCGAGCGCAAGAAAATCCTGCGGAACCTCGAAGGCATCCGCAACATGGCCAAGTTGCCCGGCGCCGTCGTTGTCATCGACGTGAAGCGCGAACTCAACGCGATCATGGAGGCGAAGAAACTGGGCATTCCGACGATCTGCCTCATCGACACCGACGGCGATCCCGACCTTGCCGACATCCCCATTCCCGGCAACGACGACTCGATGCGGTCGATCGACGTGATCGTCCGCGAGTTGTGCGCCGCGGTCGTGGAAGGCAAGAATCAGCGGGTCGTCGCGCAGCAGGCCGACGATGAGTCGCGCGGTGCTCCGGCCGAAGGAACCGCCGCCCCGCCGCCTCGCCGCAGCAGACGGGCGATGTTCACGAAGGACGAACCCGTCGCCGCGGGCCCCGAAGTCCACGCCGATCCGGCCGTCGAAGCCGCCGCTCCCGTCGGACCCAATCAGGGGTCGAATTGAGCAGCCTGGCAGAACTCGGCGGCATTCGCTCCGTTGGCACGCTCCCGCGAGCGCTGAGCACACTCAGAAGTATCCGGGCGGTTCGACGCTGATCGGATCGATCGGCGGCCCGTCCGGCCGACAGGCAACAGAAGGGATGATGGCATGTCAGCAACGATCAGCGCAAAAGACGTGATGGCCCTGCGCCAGCGCACCGGCCTCGGGATGATGGACTGCAAGGAAGCCCTGGCCGAGAACGGCGGCGACATGGAGAAGGCCGTCGAGTGGCTCCGCGCCAAACTCAAGGGCAAGATGGACGAGCGCGCCGGCCGGGCCATGGCCCAGGGCCGACTCGCCATCGCCGCTTCGCCCGACCGCAAGGCCGTCGCCATTGTCGAGGTCAACGTCGAGACCGACTTCACCGCGCGCAACGAGATGGTCGAGAAGGCCGCCAACGAAATCGCAGCGATCGCCCTCGCCGGACCCGCAGGCGAAGTGAAGGCCAACGACAGGATCACCTCCATCGTGGACAACATCCGCATCACGACGGGCGAGAACACCGTCTACCGGCGCGGTCTGAAACTTGAAGCCCCGTGCGTCGGCGCATACCTGCACTTCGACAATCAGAAGGCCGCAGTTATTACTTTCGACGGCGTGGTGGATGCCGAAGTCGCCAAGGGCATCTGCATGCACATCGTGAGTTTCGCCACGACGCCGCTGGGCGTGACGGAGAAGGACGTCGATCCTGCCGTCATTGAGAAGCAGCGGGCGTTTGCCAGGCAGGAGGCGATTGAGTCCGGCAAGCCGGCGGAAATCGCCGAGAAAATGGTCGAGGGCAAGATCCGCAAGTTCCTCCAGGAAGTCACGCTTCTCAACCAGAAGTACGTGAAGGATCCGGAAGGCAAGCAGATGGTCAAGGATGTGCTGCCCAAGGGGGTGACGATTCTGCGCTTCGCCCGCCTCCAGGTCGGGATGTGAGTATGCGGCTCGAGACCGTCTGCCGCGACCGTCCACATCTGCCCGATTGCCTGACCGAGGCTCGACGGACCAACGCAAGCCGCACCCCGCCTGAGACGGGGTGCGGCTGCTTTCTTGTGAGTTGGGACGGCCGGCGCGTTGAACCTGGCCGATCCCGCCGCTGTCTGCGGTTCAGAGTTGCTCGACGTTGCTCGTTGAGCAGGTCCGGACGTCAATGGCCTGGAGATGGCCGCCGCAGGACGGCGCGGGGGCGTTACCGCTGAAGACCGCAACGCCGTTGCCGTCCGCCCGCGTGGTCGCGACGAGGCGGATCGCCTGCGAGCCCAGGCCCAGTTGCGTTCCGGCGCAGGGCTGGGCGGGCGGGATGGTGAAATTGCCGGTGTTGCGCGCGTAGATCAGGCCGACCTGGCCGTCAGGCGTCGCGCCGCGCACAGTCGCGGTGACTCGACCCGGGCAGGCACCCTCGCGTGACAGCCGCACCCCGGCCGCGACCATGGGGAACTCCGCCCCCCAGTTGTTGGATGCCAGACCCGTGACCGTCAGGCTCTGGAGGAGCGATCCCGTCTTCGAGTACTGGTCGATCTGGTTGGATCCGTTGCGGACGTACCAGATCGTGTCGGTGGACGGCTCCCAGGCGATGCAGCCACGCCCGCTCGAGTGGGCGAACTGGGAGATGAGGTTGCCGCCTAGGCCGTACTGGTAGATGCTGTTGCGATCGGAGACCCACAGGTTGCCGCTGACCCCATCAAAAGTAATGCCGACGAGGTCAGTGCCGGCGACGTTGAACATCGGCTGCTGCCCCGACCAGTTGGCATTGGCGCTGTAGACGGCGGCATTGGTGCTGAACGCGCGTCCCACCTGGTAGTTGGTGTCGCCGTTGACGGCCCCATCGACCGCGTTCACCGGCGTATAGGGGACCGACCCGCCCGTAGGGAATCCGGCGAGGTCATACTCGATCGCGTTGGGCTGCGCGCCGTTGTAGTCGCCGATCCAGATCGTGCCCCGTACGGCGATCGGATAGCCCCGGATGTGAGTCGTGCGGATCGCCTGCAGGACGCCTCCCTGAACAATGGCCAGGCGGGCCGAGTCGCCGTCGGTCACGTAGAGCGTGTCGGTTTGTCCCATCGCCGCCGATGCGACGGCGAACGTGCACACGACTGTCAACGCAGGCCGGGAATGAAAACGCTCCATGGTCTTTCTCCTTCTTCCCCGGAACGGGGCGCAACGATCCCCGAGGGATCGGTCCAACGAGCCCGATTGCTCGTGTGACCTGCCAGCGGCAAGTTCAACGGAGCAAACGCTGACATTTTAACCAATTCCGGAATCGGTAAGAGGGTCAAGAGCAGAAAATTCCGTCCTCTGGGCCGCATTTGCCCGCGTGAACCGGCGATGCGGCATTGAAGAGCCTCCGGCGCAGAGCGGGAGCAGCGGCGGCCGACCCGACGGCACAGACGCAGGAGGGTATCCTTTCCCGCAAGTCCGCTGTCTTTGGAGTCGCCTCATGGTGCGCGTCGCGTTCACCCGGCATCTGCATCGCTTCTTTCCCGCGCTGGGCGAGACGGCGCTCGTGGACGTGGATTCAGCAAACGTCCGGGCGCTCGTTGGCGATCTCGATGCGCTCTACCCCGGCCTCGCCGGGTATCTCTGCGATGACGCCGGCGCGCTGCGGCGGCATGTGAACATCTTTGTCGACGGCGCTCCCATTCACGACCGCCAGGGATTGACCGACTCGCTCGACCATGCGGCGAACGTCCACATCATGCAGGCGCTCTCGGGCGGGTAAGAACAGGGCGATCCAACGACACGACCTGAGCACGATCTGGAGAGGCACATGCCCACGCGAGGCAACACACTACTGCTCGGCACACGCAAAGGACTGTTCGTCTTCGACCGCATCGGTCGCGCCTGGAGACTCTCCGGCGTCTCGTTCCTGGGGATTCCCATCTCCTACGCAATGATCGATCCTCGCACCGGCGTCCTGTGGGCGGGGCAGGACCACGGGCACTGGGGCGCCAAACTCTCGCGCTCGAGCGACCGCGGCAGGACGTGGGCAGAAGTGCCCCCGCCGAAGTACCCGGAGGGCGAGGTCATCAGGAACTCGATGATGAGCAACGATCCGACGGCGCCCGACAAGCCCGCGACGCTTCGTTACATCTGGTGCATCGCGCCCGGCGGCGACGATGAGCCGAACCGCCTGTACATCGGCACCGAGCCGGGCGGGCTCTTCGTGAGCGACGACGGCGGCGACACGTGGCAACTCAACCGCCCGCTCTGGGATCACCCTTCGCGCCTGGCCGGGCAGTGGTTCGGCGGCGGGCGCGATCATGCCGGCATCCACTCCGTCATCGTCGATCCGCACAACTCGAAGCGCGTGCTCATCGCCATCAGTTGTGCCGGGACGTTTGAGACGACCGACGGCGGGAAGTCGTGGACGGTTCGCAACAACGGGCTCAAGTCGAGTTTCCTCCCTGAGCCGAATCCCGAGGTCGGCCACGACCCGCACCTCGTGGTCATGTGCCCCGGCGACACGAAGCACCTCTGGCAGCAGAACCATTGCGGCATCTGGAGGAGTGAGGACGACGGCCGCTCGTGGATCAACGTGACCGAGACCGGCGGTCCGGCCAACTTCGGCTTCGCGATCGCGGTGGACGAGCGCGATCCGAAGTGCGCATGGGTTGCGCCGGCCGTGTCGGACGAGTGCCGCGTAGCGGTGAACGGCGCGCTGAGCATCAGCCGAACGACCGACGGCGGGCGGAGGTGGAACGCCCTGCGCGAAGGTCTGCCGCAGGAGCAGTGCTACGACGTCATCTTCCGCCATTGCCTCGACAAGGCGGGCGACTGCCTCGCCTTCGGCACGACGACGGGCAACGTGTATTACTCCGACGATCGCGGCGATCGCTGGAAGTGCCTCGGGAATCACTTTCCGCTCGTGTATTCGCTGCGGTTTGCTTGACGGCGCCGAGGCATCAACGCACGGGCGTGCCGTTGAGACGCGGCCCGGAGGCCCTGCGCAGGGGAGTGCGCCGCATGCGAAGAGGCTCGCGTTCGTCCGTCAGCGCAGTCCTGCGAGTCGCCGGCGCAACTGTTCAAGGCCGAGGTTGCCCGCGCCTCCGAGGGAGGTCCGATTCGCGATGCTCTCGTCGATCGGCAGGTCCCTCATCGCCTCGATCTCGCGCGCCACGTTCCTGTAGGCCTCGCGGAACGGCACGCCCTGTGCGGCGAGTTCGATCGCCCGGTCGGTGGCAAACATCGCCGGCGTAATTGCCGCGCGCATGCGCTCGCGGTCAAACTCCATCGACGCGACGAGGTCGGGGACGATGTCGAGCGCCTTCAGGCCGCGCGACAGGGCGCGGATCATCGGCTCCTTCGTCGCCTGGAGGTCGCGGTGGTAGCCGCTGGGCAGGCCGAGCACCGCCGCAAGTTCCGCCATCGCGCCTTCAACCACGGCGCACGAAGCGCGCAACAGTTCGACCACGTCCGGGTTGCGCTTGTTGGGCATGATCGAACTGCCCGTCGTGAAGCGGTCGGGCAGGCGCACAAAGCCGAACTCTTCGGTGGCGAAGAGGCTCAGGTCCCACGCGAAGCGGCGCACTTCGAGCAGCGCGTGGTGCAGCGCGTGAAGAGCGGCCATCTCGAAGCGGCCCCGGCTGTTCTGGGCGTACATCGCGTTCATCTGCACCTGGGCGAAACCGAGTTCATCGCTCACACCCTGGCGGTCGAGATCGAGGTTGACGCCGAAGCCTGCGGCAGTGCCCAGCGGGCAGGTGTTGATCCACTCGCGCGTGGAGCGCGCCAGGATCGTGATGTCGATGAAGGACTCGGTAAACGCGGCGCACCACAGCCCCACCGTCGAAGGCACGGCGCGCTGGAGATGCGTGTAGCCCGGCATGGGCGTGCGCTCATCCGCCGCCGCCCGCACAAGGAAAGCCTCGGCAATGCTGAGCGACGTGGAGACCAGGCGATCAAGTTGATCACGCAAATAGAGGCGCGTGGCGACAAGGACCTGGTCGTTGCGGCTGCGGCCGGCGTGGACCTTGCGGCCGACGTCGCCGAGTTTCTGCGTCAGGAACGCTTCGATGGCGGAATGGCCGTCCTCGTAGCGATCGTCAAGCACGAACTGTCCCGCCGAAACCAGCCCTTCCAACTCATTCAGGGCAGCCGCGAGCGCCGCCGACTCCTTGCCGTCGAGAATGCCGGCGCGGCGCAGGCCGTTCACATGCGCCGTGGAGGCGCGGATGTCGGAGCGCAGCAGGTGCTGGTCGAGGCGGACATCATCGCCGGCGAGGAAGCGCATGAGGCGCTCATCGGCGGCGCCGCCGCCCTTGTCCCAGATCGGCCGCTCACTCATGATCGATCCCCGCGAGTTCATCGTAGCCGCAGGCGAGGTTGACGTTCTGGACGGCCTGGGTCGCCGCGCCCTTGAGGAGGTTGTCGATTGTGGCGACGACGGCGGCGCGCGAGCCGTCATCCGCGGCGCTCCAGCCGCCAATGCTCACGTGGTGCCGCCCGGCGATATCGCGGACCAGCGGCGGCTTCTCGCCCGTCAGCCGGATCAGCGGCTCGCGCCCCCAGGCGCTCTCGTAGCGCCGGACCATCTCCTCGGTCGTGATCCGTCGCCCCAGCGGCAGGTTGACCGTTACCGTGATGCCGCGGAAGAACGGCGCGACGTGCGGCAGAAAGTGCACCGGCCGGCCGACGTGGCGCGAGACCTCGCGCTCGTGCAGATGCCCGGTGAGTGAATAGGGCAGAAGGTTGTCGTGGAGCAGATCGGGATCGTTCTTGTCGGATGGGGTCGTCCCCGCGCCGCTGTAGCCTGACACTCCGAATGCCGCCGGCACGCCGCCGAGGACGTCGAGCATCGGCGCGATGGCCAGTTGTGCCGCGGTGGCATAGCAGCCGGGGTTGGCGATGCGCCGCGCGCCGCGGATGCGGTCGCGAAACCGTTCGGGTAGGCCGTACGCCCACGAGTCATCGAACCGGTGGTCGGCGCTGACGTCAACGATGAGGCGTTGAGGTCGATCGCCGGCGTCGATCGCGGCGACAAAGGTGTGCGCCTTGCCGTTGGGCAGCGCGAGGATGATCGCTTCGGCGCCGGACTCGGCCACTCCCTGCTCGTCGAAGTTCGTGAAGCGCAATCCCGGCGGCGCGCCCTCGACGTGGCCTGCAACCTCTTCTCCCTCGAGAGCGCGCGAACTGACGAACGCAATCTCAAGGTGCGGGTGGCCGACGGCGAGTCGGATGAGTTCGCCGCCGACGTAGCCGCGGGCGCCGACGATGCCGATGCTGGTGCGGCCGCGGCGGGTCACGAGGGTTCCGCCGATCCGTGTGCAATGAGCGTGGGGGGCATCGCCAGCGCCTTCTCGATGCACCACTTCACCTGCGCGAAGTCCTCAAGACCGTACCAGAACACTGTCCACACGTCGGTGCGGTAACTGCCCTGCGACCTTTCAAAGTACCACGGGTTGATGGGATTCTCGCTGCGGCTGCGCCAGAACATGCGCGGCAGGTCGCCTCGCATGCGCAGCCAGAGCGCGGCGCCGAGGCCGACGCCCTGCGCTTCTTTCGTCACGGCGAACTTGTCGAGATAGGGAATGTCCCTCTCGAGCGTGATGATCGCCGTGGCGCGGTACGAGTCGGAGAGGTAGAGGCGATGGCAGTTCTTCTTCGAGAAATAATCGGGGTCGAGTTTCCGCTGGAAGCAGTTTTCGAGGAGCGCCCGCAGCCGGTCCTGATCGGCGTCGTCGAAGGACGCCAGGCAGCGCACCCGCTCGCCGCGCTGCACCAGCGTGCCCGAGCCGCGGTGCGTGAACAGTTCGCGCGCCAGGTGCTCGGGCGACGTGATCGAGACGGATGAACTGTGCGGCAGTTCGTCGAGCAGTTCCTTGATCTCCTGCAACTTGAGCCGCATCCCGCCGTTGACCCACGGCTGGCTGATGAGGTGCTCGTACTCCTCCGCGAGGTTGATCGCCGGGATGATGCGCCCGTGCTGGTCGAGCAGCCCGCCGGTCGGAGTGAGGAAGATGATCTTGTGCGGCTGAAGTTTGATGGCCAGATCGGCCGCGGCGACGTCGGCGTTGATGTTGAGGATCTGTCCGCCCGCCGTCTCGCCGAGGCACGCGAGGATGGGCAGGTGCCCGGCACGAATGCTCGAATCGATCGCGTCGAGGTGAATGTCCACCATTTCGCCCACCAGCCCCAGCCGTGCATCTTCAACCGGCCTGGCCTCGAATACGCCGGTCGTGATCGGCCTCGCCCGCGTGCCAAGACCCTCAAGCGCTTCGACCAGTTTGAGATTCTCGCGCTGAAAGACCTTGCGCGCGATCTCAAGAACCTGCGGCGTCGTGATGCGCAGCCCGTTGATGCGGCTGGTCTCGATCCCCGCCTCCTTGAGCGCCACGTCGAGTTGCGGCCCGGCGCCGTGGATCACGATCGGATACAGCCCGACGTGATGCAGAAACGTGAGCGCCGAGGCGAGCGCTTCAAGGTTGTCGCTCACGATTCCGCCGCCGACCTTTACCACGGCGAAGCGCTTCGAATCGACGCTGCTGAACTGCTTGAGGTACTGCTCGACCTCCTTGCGCGAACCGATGTTCGAAAGGAGCGTCGTGATGATCTCTCGGGTCTGTCGCATGAGTAGTGTCGGCGGGCAAAAAAGGACCCTGTCTCCACCCGGAGACGATCAGGATGATAGAAGCCGCGCGTACGTTGCGGTAACGCTCTCCAGGTCGGCGAGGGGCACGGCTTCGTCCGGGCGGTGGGCCTGGCCGATGTCGCCGGGACCGAAGACCAGGCTCGTCAGCCCAGCCTCCGAAAACAGCGACGCTTCCGACCAGAAATCCACCGGATCGCCCGGCGTCAGGCCCAGGCGGGTGGCAACGCCCTGCGCCTTCTCGACGGCGACCGCGACATCCGCCGGCGCCGCAGGCAGCGAGGGGCCGGAAAAGCCGGTGCTCCAGCGCACCCGCTGCGGGTCCGGGGCGCGACGCTGAAAGTCGCGGATCAACTCGTCCGTGGCCTGTCCGGGCAGCGGGCGGATGCCGAAGCGCACCCGTGCCTCCGCGGCGATCATGTTGGCCTTGATGCCGCCCTCGAAGGTCCCGATGTTGAAGCGCACACCAGTCAGCGGGCCGAAGGCTTCGCCCTCGCAGCCGCGCGCGTGCTCGATTGCCGCCGCGGCCCAGCGGACCGCTTCGTGGATGGCGCTGTCGCGCAGCGCACGCGCGGAGGAGCCGTGGCCCGGTGTGCCGGTAAAGACGCCGACGGAAGTCGCCAGCCCGCGGTGCGCCGTGACGGCCCGGCACCCCGTCGGCTCGGCCACGATCACGGCGTCGAATGACGCGAGCACGTCGCGGCGCTCCTTGAGGAACGACCGCACGCAGACGCTCTGCCCCGCCTCTTCATCGGTGGTGAAGAGCATGGCGGCGTCGCCGTCCGTCTGCTGCGCGGCAGCGAGCCAGCACGCGGCCGCGCCCTTCACGTCGCACGCGCCCAGGCCGATGGCGCGATCGCCGGCGACGCTGAGGGTCCACGGATCGGTGCTCCAGCCCTCTGCGGCTGGCACAGTGTCGAGGTGGTTGTTGAAGAGGAGTCGGGGTCGCTTGCCGCGGATGGCGAAGAGGGCGCGGCAGCCTTCGCCGAAGTCCATCGGGTCGCAGGTGTAGCCGCAGTCGCGCAGGGAGGCCGCAACGAGTTCGAGGATGCGCCGCGCGCGTGCCGCGTCGCGCGGCGGGTTCGTCGTGTCGATCCCCACGAGAGCGCGCAGGTGGTCGAGCGTCGAACTGAGCAGCGCACTGGACAATTGCTACTTCCGTGATCCCCGTCGAACCTGGTCCCTTCGCCCCCTGACACGCGGCGCGATCCGCTGTGCAATGCCTCCGCGTCGCCGCGAATGAACGATGCCTTCCCTGTTACCCAAATGCCTCGTGCCCATTGCCAATTGCCCAGTGCCTAGTGCCTAGTGCCCAGTGCCTAGTGCCTAGTGCCTAGTGCCCAGTGCCCAGTGCCTAGTGCCCAGTGCCCAGTGCCTGGTGCCTCGTACCCAACGCCTTTTCCCTCGCTCCCCTCTCACAACTTGTGAATCGGGTTGATCATCGCTGAAATGGTCGAACTCTGGCCGAAGAGTTTGATGAAGCCGACCGCCTCGGTCACCGTCCAGTCGGCGCTCTGGGCGTAGGAGGCGCCGGGTCGTTCAAGCACGTGCTTCGAATCGACCTTGACGGCGCAAAGCGATCCGCCGAAGGTCTCAAGCGTGACTTCGCCGGTGACGAAGCGCTGCGAGCTGGCGAGGGCGGCTTCGAGATCGCTCTTGAGGGGCTCGTAGAAGAAGCCCTTGTAGACGAGCTGCACCCACCAGTCCGCCGCCTGCCTCTTGAAATTCGCCTGCCAGGATGTGTGGATCGCCTCTTCGAGGCCGCGGTGCGCGTGCATGAGCGCCTCGATGCCGGGGCACTCGAAGACGATGCGGGCCTTGAGGCCGATGGTCGTGTCGCTCGAATAGATGTGCCTGCCGACGCCGTACGCGCCGAAGACCCGGTTCAACTTCTGGAGTATCTTCGGCCCGGCGAGTTTCTCCCCATCCACGCTCACCGGCACGCCCTTCTCAAAACCGATGCGCACGCGCAACCTCTCGCGCGGCCAGCGGCTCGGATGGGCGCACATCTTCCACGTGTCGTCATCCGGCGCGTCGTAGCGGTCGATCTCCGAGCCGCTGATGGTTACGCCGAGGATGTTCTCGTTGATGGAGTACTTGCTCGTGCTCGTGCGCACCTCGATGCCGCGTTCCTTGAGATACGCCTGCTCGTAGGCGCGCACCTGCCGGTGCTCGTGCTGGATATCGCGGATGGGCGAGAGGATGTTGAAGTCGCCAAGCGAGCGCACGGTCTGGTCGAAGCGGACCTGGTCATTGCCCATGCCCGTGCAGCCGTGCGCGAAGTTCTTCGTGCCGATCCTGCGGCAGTGCTCGAGGCTCTTGCGCACGATCACGTAGCGGTCGGAGCAGAGCATGGGATACTGGTCCTGGTAGGCGCCGCCGAACTGCACGAGGGGAACGACGAACTCCTCCCACAGGTCCTGCGCGGCATTGACGGTGATGTGATCGGCAGCGCCGACGTCGCGCGAGCGCTTCTCGATATAGGCCCTCTCCTCGTTGCTCACGCCGCCCGTGTCGACGAAGAGAGTGGTGACTTCGTAGCCCCTTTCCTTGAGGTAAGGGACGCAGAAACTCGTGTCAAGCCCGCCCGAAAACGCCAGGACCACCTTCTCGCCGGCCATGTGTCGCTCCATTGCACAGTGAGAAGGAGCATAGGAAAGCAGGCGGAAAATGTCCCCGCGCCCGCGACGACGGTTCGGATCGGGAATCCGCCCGAAACGCTTCCCGCCGCCGTCAGTCCGGGGGTGGGCGTGTGCTATCATGGCGCGAGGGCCGGCCGGGCGCGCCAAGCAGGGCCTCAATCCACGTGAATCAACGGCACACCAGAGTCGATCGGCAGAATGGGAGGCGATGACCATGAAGCGGGCCAAGATCGCGATCATCGGCGGCGGAAACGTCGGCGCCTCGTGCGCCCTCTGGGCCGCGAGCAAGGAACTCGGCGACATTGTCGTTCTCGACATCCCGCAGGTCGAGAACCTCGTCAAGGGCAAGATGCTCGACCTCGCACAGTGCGCCCCCATCGAGCGCTTCGACTGCACCATCACCGGCACGGCCGACTACAAGGACATCGCCGGCTCCGACGTCGTCGTCGTCACTGCCGGCATCCCGCGCAAGCCCGGCATGAGCCGCGATGACCTCATCCAGACCAACGTCAAGATCGTCAAGAGCGTCAGCGAGAACATCCGCGAGTACGCGCCGGACTCGATCGTGATCGTCGTGTCGAATCCGCTGGACG
The DNA here is from genome assembly GCA_900696685.1 of uncultured Planctomycetota bacterium. Classification (GTDB taxonomy): domain Bacteria; phylum Planctomycetota; class Phycisphaerae; order Phycisphaerales; family UBA5793; genus UBA5793. The sequence goes on along the minus strand of CAADHA010000166.1, from coordinate 12,449 downwards.
CGATGGTGTACACGGCATGGAAGACGACGGGCTTCCCGACGAGCCGGATCGTCGGCCAGGCGGGCTGCCTCGACGTCGCCCGGTTCCGCGCCTTCCTTGCGATGGAGACGGGTTTCAGCGTCGAGGATATCAACGCCCTGCTTCTCGGCGGGCACGGCGACGACATGGTTCCCCTGCCGCGCTACACGAACATCGCCGGCATCCCCATCACCCAGTTCATGTCCGAGGCGAAACTGAACGAGATCGTTGAGCGGGCGAAGGTTGGCGGCGGCGAGATCGTCAAACTCATGGGCACCAGCGCCTACTACGCGCCCGCCAGCGGCGTCGTCCAGATGGTCGAGGCGATGGTCAGGGACAAGAAGCGCATCCTGCCTTGCGCAGGATACTGCGACAAGGAGTACGGCGTAGGCGGGTACTTCGTCGGAGTACCCTGCGTCCTCGGCGCGGGCGGCGTCGAACGCATCATCGAGATCGACCTGAACGCCGGCGAACGCGACCTGATGAAGGAGTCCATCAGCCACGTGAAGGCCCTGGTCAAGGTCGTGCGCGAAATGTTCCCCGACCTGGCCTAGCGCCGGAATAGATGCGCCATCGGTGCGCTTGTCCGTCCGGTCAGGGCGTCTGGTTGCTTTCTACAACGCGGTAATGCCACATGATCCGCTTGAGCGGGTCGATATCGATCTGCGCCGCGTGTCCGTCGTAGAAGAGCATTGAGTGGCGGTCCACTTTGCCGTGGTGGGGGATCGAGTTGGTGCGATGAAACCACAAGGCCCACTCCGCCGAGTCGTCGAGGACGGAAACGTATCGGCTGGCGTCTGTGAGAATGAGCGACTGGATGCGGCGGCGAGGGTTGTCGTTCGAATAGTCAAGCGTCCAGAAGACGTTGAAGGAGTAACTCGTGCCGGCCGCGTCGTAGTTGCTCAGACCGAATCGTGCCTCGGTCGCGTAGAAGGCTTCCTGATAGTTGAAGTGTCGGTCAGAGGGGCAGGCAAAGGCGGGGAGGCTGATGGCTTCGATGGAAGGATCGGGGTCTCCGGGACGGCCCAGGGCCGTTCCATGGTGCACATAACGATTAAGCGGCCGCTCGTAGGGCTTGGGGGCTGTGAACGGGCCATCGCGAAGGAGGCTTCGGGCATCCACCCACTTCCCTCCGAAGGTGAAGCCTCGATAGGACAGGCCGAAGGGCCGGCCGGCAGGAAGGCCGTCGTCGTGGTCGGAGAGGTACATCGCCACGCCGGCGCCGATCTGGCGAAGGTTGCTCAGGCAGCCTGAAACCCGCGCCGCTTCGCGGGCGCGCGACAGTGCCGGGAGCAGCAGCCCCAGCAGGAAAGTGATGATGGAGAGGACGACCAGCAGTTCAATGAGCGTGAACGCAGGCCGCAGCCGCGCTTGAGCCGTCATGCCCTTCTCTCCGGGATCGACATACACAATGTGCAGTCGCCCCCAGGCCCCCGGGCGTCCGGACCACAGTGAGATGATAGGCCCGGCCAGGGGAATCAGTCCGCCGGCGCGGTCAAGGCCACCCGCCCGCGCCTCCTATCATCGACGAACCTGCCCGCCGTGATTACTCCCACACAGAGCGCTGAACCCGGATGACGCACGCCAGAACTGAGACCAGGACGCCCGCCCGGCCCCTTCCAATTGCCGTCCTGATCAGCGGCTCCGGGCGTTCCCTCGAGAACCTGGCGCAGCGGAGCGCGCAGGGGCGACTCAACTGCGAGATCGTGCTGGTCGTCTCGTCCAACCCGCGCGCGGCAGGAATCGGACGGGCAAGGCGATTCAACCTGCCGTTTGTAATCGTCGACCGGTCGGCCTTCAGGGATGACGAGTCCTTTGGCCGGGCCATATTTGACGTGGTGAGGCGCGCCGGTGCGGAAGTCGTGGTCATGGCGGGGTTCCTCAAGTTTCTGCCCGTCCCTCCGGAGTTTGCCGGGCGCATCATCAACATTCATCCTGCCCTGCTGCCGGGCTTCGGCGGCAAGGGGATGTACGGCCGGCGCGTGCACGAAGCGGTCCTGGCGAGCGGGGCGGCGAAGTCCGGATGTACGGTCCATTTCGCAGACAACGAGTACGATCACGGCCCGATCATTCTGCAGAAGTCCTGCCCCGTCGAAGCGGGCGACACGCCGGAGACGCTGGCGGCCCGAGTCTTCGCCCTCGAACTCGAAGCGCTCCCGGAGGCTCTGGAGATGCTCGCGAAGCAACGAGGTCATCACCAGCCGGGGTAGAATCTTGCCGTGCGATGCGGAGGCCTCATGGGCGGGCAATGGGCGACGCAGATTCGAGTGATGCTCTCGTGCGCGGCGGGTGCGATCCTGGTGGGCTGGACATCGCCGCCGGAACAGTCATCGCAGCCCGCGCCTGCGCGCGAGGCGCCGCTCCGGCTGGATGACGACTCGGTCGCGGCACTTCACGAGGAGGCGGCGGCGCACTACGCCGCCGGCCGGACGGAGGAGGCGCTCTCCGCCTGGGTACGGATTCTCAAGAGCCGCCCGCGCGACACGGCCGCGCTGTACAACAGCGCCTGCGCCGTGACCCGGCTCGGCTTCCCGGACGAGGCGTTCAAACTTCTCAACCTCGCCGTCCAATTCGGATTCGTGAACTTCGAGCATCTCAAGCGTGACCCGGACCTCGCGGCCCTGCGAAGCGATCCTCGCTACGAGGAACTGATCAGTTCGATCGAGAGGCGCTACGCCGAGGCGGCTGAACACATGGAGCGTTGGTCGCGTGAAACGCTCGGCAGCGGCGCCATCATCGAGCGCGACGAATCCCTGAGGCTGGTGCTCGCCACCAACCTCGATCGCGAGACGTTTGAGCGCATGCGCAAATCCATCCAGGAGCAGGTGCGGCTCCAGATTGAGATGCTTTTCGACGGCCCGCCGAACTCCTACGTCCTGGTGCTCGTGCCCACGCCGGAGAAGGCGGATGAACTGATCGGTTCGGTCTACGTGGGCGGGTATTACGATCACGACACGCGACGGCTGGTCCTGCGCGACCTCGGGCCTTCGCTGCGCCACGAGATCACCCACGCCCTTCACCACGGCCAGATGGACCGCCTCGGCCAGTCCCACCCCATGTGGATCCAGGAGGGGCTGGCCTCGATGTTCGAGATGTATGACGTCGGCCCGGAGGGGCGCTATCGCGTGCTGGACAACACGCGGTTGAACATCGTGCTCAACCTCCGCCGCGCCGCGTCGCTCTCGAAATGGCGAGCGTTCTTCGCGCAGGAGGACGACCGGTTCAACCGCGTCCGGGCACGGGCCAAGTATGCCGAGGCGCGGGCGATCCTCCAGTTCCTCGCAGAACAGGGGCGCCTCGAGGAGTGGTACCGCCTCTACCTGAGTACCTATCGAGAGGACCGGAGCGGGGCGTTGGCGCTCGAACGGCTCTTCGGGCGCAGCCTCGATGAAGTGGAGCGCGAATACCGCGCCTGGCTGGGGACCAAGGACAGGGTGGCGGAGAAAGTGCGGCGCGATCAGCCCTCCCTCGGCCTGTGGGTTGCCGACCAGGCTGCCAACGACGGCGTGCAGATCGTCGGCGTCAACCTGGCAGGCGCCGCAAAGCAGACCGGACTTCGCGCCGGCGACGTTCTCACGGAGATCGACGGCCGGCCGACGTACGCCGTCGAGGAACTCGTCGCCGACATCCTCCGCCGCCGCGCGGGCGAAGAGGTTACGCTTCGCGTGCGGCGGGGCAAAGCCTACCGCGAAGTGAAGGTGATTCTGCAACCCATCCGCGAGAGCCGGACCACGCGCGACGTTGAAGAGCCCGGCGTCCCCGTCTGATCAAAGCGGTCAGATGCTCGCACGCTCATGAGCGCCCGGCGAAGCATGCCTCGATGTCGCAGTCTGGTCAGTTGGGGTAGCGCCCGAAGACGAGGGTGACGTTGTGTCCGCCGAAGCCGAAACTGTTGTTCAGGGCGTAGCGGATGGTCGCCTTGCGGGGCTTGTTGGGCACGAAGTCGAGATCGAAGTCGGGATGTTGGAGGTTGGCGGTCGGCGGGATGACCTGCTCCTCGATGGCGCGGACGACGGCCATGCTCTCGATTCCGCCCGAAGCGCCGAGCGTGTGGCCGGTGACGCCCTTGGTGGAACTGATGGCCAGCCTCTTCGCGTGCTCGCCGAAGACATTGCGGATGGCCATGACTTCGGCGGCGTCGCCCAGGGGCGTGGAGGTGCCGTGCGCGTTGATATAGTCGATGTCCTCGGGCTTGAGTCCGGCGTCCTTGAGGGCAAGGGCCATGCACCGCGCGGCGCCGCGCCCCTCGGGATCCGGCGCCGTGATGTGGCCCGCGTCGCCCGAAGATCCGAAGCCGAGCAGTTCGCAGTAGATGTGCGCGCCGCGGGCGAGAGCGTGCTCGAGTTCTTCGAGGACGAGAATGCCGGCCCCCTCCGCGAGAACGAATCCGTCGCGGTCGCGGTCGAAGGGCCGCGAGGCACTGTTGGGGCTGTCGTTGCGGGTCGAGAGAGCCTTCATCACCATGAATCCGGCCATGCAGAGTGGAGTCATGGCGGCCTCGGCGCCGCCGGTGACCATGACATCGGCATCGCCGTCCTGGATCAGTTGAAAGGCGTCGCCTATGGCATTGGCGGCGGAGGCACAGGCCGTCGCCGGCGCGCTGTTGGGGCCCTTGAGTCCGAATCGGATCGAGACGTTCCCCGAACAGGCGTTGACCATCAGGCGCGGGACGAGAAATGGAGTGACGCGGTCAGGCCCCTTGATGTGCATCTTCTCGATGTATTCTTCGATTGTGTTGACTCCGCCGACGCCGGAGCCGATGACGACGCCGCAGCGGAAGGGGTCTTCCTTCGAGAAGTCCAGGCCGCAGTCATGCACCGCTTCGATGGCGGCATAGAGGCCGAGCATCGTGAAACGGTCGAGGCGCTTCATCTCGCCGCGCTCGAGGCGGTCGGCGGGATCCCAGTCGATGACCTCTCCGCCGAATTTCACGGTCCAGCGCTCGCTGGTGAAGCGATCAATGCGGCTCATTCGAGGTCGGCCGTCGCGCATGGCGTGCCAGACGTCGCGGCTGTTGAGTCCGACGTTGCAGATCGCCCCGAGGCCCGTGACGACGATTCGGCGTGGAGATTGGTTGGTCATGAAGGGTCAGAGTCGGCGTGCAAGCAGTCAGCGGGCGTGCGGGTCTGGTCGGGCGCACCCGGCGCGCCGCCGGCGCCGGACGCGCGCTGCGGGAAGCCCGGAGTCAGGGTCAGTCCCCGCCCGATGTCGCCTTGAGGATAAACTCGACCGCCTGCCCGACGGTCTGAATCTTCTCGGCTTCTTCGTCAGGGATCGAAGTCTCGAACTCGTCCTCAAGTTCCATGACCAGTTCGACGGTGTCGAGGCTGTCGGCGTTGAGATCGTTGACGAAACTGGTGTTTCGCGTGATCTGCGCCTTGTCAACGCCCATCTGCTCGGCGACGATGCTGATCACTTTGGCTTCGATTTCGGATTCTTGCACGATCGAATCTCCTCAGGGTTTTTGTGCGTGTCATCCCGCTCAACCGGCTCCGCATCGCGTCCGCCGCGAGGGGCAGAAATATAGCCTTGCGAAGGACCGGCTACAAGCCCGCGAGGTTCGGGTAGGCGTCCCGCCCTTCCGCGGCCGATCCTTCGTCGAGTCGCTTACATGCCCATGCCGCCCGCGACGGCGAGAACCTCGCCTGTAACGAATCCCGCGTCCTCCGAGGTGAAATACGCGACGGCCGCGGCGATTTCATCCGCCTGACCGAAGCGGCGCATGGGCGTGATGTTCTTCGCTTCCTCCTTGATCGCCTCGGGCAGGTCGGCGGTCATGTCCGTCTCGATGAACCCGGGTGCCACGACGTTCGCGGTGATGCCCTTGGTGGCGAACTCCTTGGCGATCGCCTTGGTCATGCCGATCAGCCCGGCCTTGGCGGCGCAGTAGTTGACCTGCGCGGCGCGGCCGATGCGCCCCGAGATCGAACTGACATTGACGATTCGCCCCCAGCGGTTGCCCATCATCGGCCGCGCCGCGGCGCGACACGCCACGAAGGCCGACTTGAGATTCACTCGGATCACTTCGTCAAAATCCTCATCGCTCATGCGAAGCATCAAGCCGTCCCGCGTGATGCCCGCGTTGTTGACAAGAATGTCAAGCCGGCCCAGCGACCGCACCGTCTCGCCGATCGCCTCGGTGAGCGCCGCAGGATCGCCGACGTCGCACGAGATCGCCGAAGCGCTGTTGCCCCGGCTCCTGATCGCGGCGACTGCGTCGTCGAGCGGCGCGCGAGCACGGCTGACGAGCACGACGTGCCGCCCTTCGCGCGCCAGGCGGTCGGCCACGGCGCGGCCGATCCCCCGGCTGGCGCCGGTGACCAACGCCACTCGCTTCACGTCGCTCATGACCATCTCAGTCCCACGGGCACACGGTCGGAAGTGGCATCACGGCTGGACGGGTCCTTTGCCCGGCGGTGCCGTGGGATCACTGGGCTGGGGAATGCGCCGGCGCGGATCGTAATTCGGATCCTGGGGCGCCTGGCCTTCGCCCTGCTGCATCGCCTCCGCAGCCGCCTTGATCGCTTCCTCCATCTGCTGCTGCTGCTTGCTCACGGGCGGGATCGCGAAGGCGCCGAACGTGAACATGTCTCCGCGCTGCGTGACAACCCAGTCCTGTTGCACGCGGCCGGCCCTGGGCAGGACGACGTTGAACGTCACGACGTTGCCCATCGGCAATGATTTGCGATCGATCAGGTCCACCTCGATGATCTTCGCCGTTTCCTCCTGCCACTGACCGGTCTCGATCAACTTGTCGAGCGTGCGGCGTGAGGCTGAGTCCATCTTCGGGCGTAGGGCATCGGCGTTGCCGGACGCAAAGGCGCTGAGGAACTCGAGAATCGCGCGAACCTCCTCCTCGCTGCAGTCCATCGCCGGCGCGTTGTGAAGGTTCACTCTCGGGTCGAGAGTGAGGAACTCGGCGACCGCGCTTGGATCGACCGTTGTCGGAGCCGGGGGCGGCGGAGGCGGCGGCGGCGGCGGAGGCTCCTCCTCCTTGCATCCCGCGGCCAAAATTGAAAGAGCCGCGCCCAATCCTAACGCAATCGTCACTCCGAACAGCCTACGCGCCAGGCTGGTCATGGTTCACCACCTTCGTCTCGCGGTTGATCCGCCTCATCAGGCCCGCCAGCACCCTGCCGGGGGCCAATTCATGATAGCGACCTCGGACATGCCCCCCAAGCCATTCGCACGATTGACTCCATCGGACCGGGGAGGTGATCTGCTGCACCAGCAGGCGGCGGATGGATGCCGGGTCAGCCTCGTGTGGCTTCGCCGTCACGTTGGAAACGACGGGAAAGCGCGGAGGAGAGAGACTGACCCGCTCCAGGGCCTCGCCCATCCGCTCTGCCGCCGGTCGCATGAGTTCGCTGTGAAACGCACCCGCGACGGCCAGGGGCGTGGCCCGCAGTCCGAGATCGCCCGCGACCTTCACCGCGTCCGCGCATGCCGTTTCCTCGCCGGAGAGGACGATCTGCCCCGGCGCGTTGAAGTTGGCGGGCACAAGAACACGTCCTCGCCCGGCCCGCTCGCAGACTTCATGTGCCTGGGCTTCATCAGCGCCGATGAGCGCGACCATCGAGCCGTTGCTTTTCTCAGCGGCGTCCTGCATCAGGCGCCCACGCAGGGCCACGAGACGCAGGCCGTCAGCGAAGGAGAAGACGCCCGCGAGATGCAGGGCGGTGTATTCACCGAGACTCAGCCCGGCCGCCGCAGCCGTCGACCCGAAGAATGCGTCTCCGAGCGCACGGTAACAAGCGATGGAAGTGACGTAGATCGCGGGCTGGCTCACATCCGTCTGGTTGAGCCTCTCGACCGGCCCGTCGAAGCACAGTTGCGCGAGGGGTGCGCCGAGGCTCCCCCCGAGAATCGCGTCTACCTCGGTGAAGACGAGGCGGGCTTGGTCGCTCCTGTCGCACCACGCACGCGCCATGCCGACGACCTGGGCGCCCTGACCCGGACAGAGGATGATCGATGGTTCGGACATTTCTGCCGTTCGATTCCCTCGCGCGCCGGAGATTCAAGACGGGCGCCGCGGCCGCGCCGGGCACTGCATCAGAGCCTCCAGACGCTCGTTCCCCACGTCATTCCGCCGCCCATCGCCACGAAGACCACGATGTCGCCCTCGCCGACGCGGCCGGCCTGGCGCAACTCGTGAAGGCAGATCGGCACGCTTGCAGCGCTCGTGTTGCCGTAGCGGTCAATGTTGACATAGAAGCGATCCTCGGGCATGTCGAGGCGCTTGCGCGTGGCTTCGATGATGCGGGCGTTTGACTGGTGTGCGATGATCATGGCCACGTCTTCCTTGCGCACGCCCGCCTTGCCCAGCGCCTCTTCGAGCGCCTCGGGGAACTTGGTGACGGCGAACTTGAAGACCTCGCGACCCTTCATCTGGAGGTAGTTGAGCTTTGTCTCGTTCCAGTCCACGTCGGAGGGGGCGTCGGTGTCGCGCTGCGGGATGTAGAGATAGTCCCAGAGGCGCCCGTCAGAGTACATCGACTGGAACAGGCAGCCGCGCGACGGATCATCGACTCGCTGGACAATGGCCACGCCCGCCCCGTCGCCCGAGAGGACGCTCACCTTGCGGTTTGTGTAGTCGGCGACGCGCGTGAGCGAGTCGGCGCCGATCATCGCGATGGTGCGGTACCCGCCCTGGCGGATCAGCGAGTCCGCAATGTTCAGGCCATAGACGAAACCGCTGCACGCCGCGAGAATGTCGAACGATCCGCCGGGGACGGCGCCGATGCGCCCCGCGACGCGGCTGGCCGTCGCCGGGCAGGTCATGTCCGGCGTGCAGGTGGCGAGAATGACGAGGTCGAGCGCCGCGGGCGCGATCTTCGCCTCCTCCAGCGCCGCGCGGACGGCCGTTACCGACAACGCCGCAACGTCTTCGCCAAGTTCCGGCTTGCTGCGGTAGCGAGTCCGCACCCCCGTGCGCTGGATGATCCACTCGTCGCTCGTGTCCATCATCTGCTCGAGGTCGGCATTGGTGAGAACGGTGGGCGGCACGGCCATGCCCGTGCTCACGATCCGGCAACCGCAGGGCGAGGCGGTCACGGCCCACCCACCTTGCCGCTCACCTCGGCCAGCCGACTCACGATCGCCTGGTTCAGCCCCTTGTTGACCATGCTGCGGCTTCTGAGGATGGCGTTCGAGATCGTGCGCGCCTCGGACGAGCCGTGGCAGATGATGCAGATGCCGTTGACGCCCAGCAGCGGCGCGCCGCCCTGCTCATGGTAATCGTGCGCAGCGTAAATACGCTTCTGCACCGGACCGAAGCGCTCCGCGAGCGCGGGATCGACGGCCGCAATCTCGCGCGAGATCGTGCGGAAAAGACCGGACGCCAGACCTTCCGCGAGTTTGATCACGACATTGCCCACAAAGCCGTCCATGACCACGACGTCCGCGACGTGATCAAAGAGGGAGCGGCCCTCGACGAAGCCGGCGTAGTGAAGGTTGGGAATGGACTTGAGGATGTCGCGCGTGGCTTTGATCAGGCCCGTGCCCTTGCCCTCTTCGCCGCCGATGTTCATCACGGCGACGCGCGGCTCGCGGATCCCCAGCATCGCACGGGCGTAGACCTCGCCCATGATGCCGTATTGTGCCAGGTGCGAAGGACGCGGGTCAGGGTTCGCGCCAACGTCGCACAGGACGACCGGGCCGCCGAAGGTCGGCAGAGCCACCGCGATTCCCGGCCGGTGCACGCCGGCCAGCCTCCGCAGCGACATCTGGGCAGCACAGACGCATGCGCCCGTGTTGCCCGCCGAGATGATCACGTCGGCGCCGTTTTCGGCGCGGCGATGGGCCAATTCGGACATCACGACGATCGAACTCTGCGGCTTGGAGCGGACCGCCTCCACCGGCTGCTCGTCCATCTCGATCACGTCCGGCGCATGGACGACTTTGAGCCGCCCGTCGCGAATGCCGCGGCTCTCGATCGCCGGGCGGATGACTTCCTCCCGGCCGACCAGCAGGAGTTCATCGTCCGACGCGAGGGATCGAAGAGCATCCAACGATCCGTTGAGGATCGCGCCCGGCGCATGATCGCCTCCCATCACGTCGATGGCGATCCGCATGTGTTACTCTTCCTCGGGGGTCTCGATCTTCATCTGGAGACCGGGGCGGACATACCCGCACTTGGCGCAGGCGCAATGGGGCAGTTTGTTCTCGCCGCAGTTCGGGCACAGTGTCGTGTGAGCGCCGCGCAGCGCGTGATGCGAGCGGCGCCGACGGGTGCGGCCCGGAGACGTTCTGTGTGTGGGATGCATGACCAGTGGCCTCGCGTTGCAAATCGGGATGGACCAGGGATCGGACCGGATCCGGCCCGGACACGGCCGGCGCCGGGCGCCCCGTCGCAGCCCCCGGACGCAGAAAACACGTCTGCAAACTTAGTACGGAAAGGGGATTCAGTCAAGCAGGTCTGCCCTGGCGCATCCACAGGCCTTGACCCGCGCTGTAGATTTGATACTCTTCAATTCACCGGCCCGCCCCGTGGCGGCCGCCGCCTCCCTAGCTCAGTTGGTAGAGCAGCTGACTCTTAATCAGCGGGTCGAAGGTTCGAGTCCTTCGGGGGGCATTGACGCATTGCTGCGCACCACTGCGCGAAACTGTGCGATTTCCCCGTAGATTTCCAGCCTTTTCGCCTTCGTCGCCGCTCGCATCGTCGGCGAGTTTCAGCGCACCATTGCGCACCGCTTTGCACGGTTTTGCGCGCCGGTTGCTACCAGCGTTGTGTACCCCTGACGTGTCCCGGTCATCGGTTCCCGTCCGCCGCAGTTGCGCAACCTCGCGCGTCGGCAGGCCGTCGAGATTGGGCAGGCCGTCGAGTGCCGCCGTCAGGTCGTGAATGCCGAGCCGGGTGTAGACGTTCATCGTGAGTTTCGGGTCGGAGTGCCTGGCGAGTTGCTGCGCCGCTTTGACCGATGCGCCGCCCCGGACGATGCTCGTGATGAACGATGCCCGAAGGCTATGGAAGTCGGCCACCTTGCCGCTCGCATCCTCGGGGCGCAGGAACGCCGTAGACGCCCGCTCCCGCCGTTCGGCGCGGTCCGCCGCCTCTCGAATCCACCGCCGCCACGCTCGCCGCATATCGGCCCGTAGCATCGCCGCAGTGCGGTCCAGTCGATCCCCGAATACCCGCGCCCCCTTCGCCTTGCCCGCCAGCCACTTCGCCAGCACGTCGGCCAGGTCGCCCCTCAACGGTTGCCGATCCTCGCGCCTGTGCTTCGAGTGCGCCGCCGCGACGATCACCGCCGGATGCTCGCCGTCGAGTTGGAATGATGCCGGCGTGAGGCTCGCCAGTTCACCGGCGCGAAGTCCCGAGTGCGCCGCGAGCCGGTAAAGCATGGCGCGATCCCGGCCGCTCATGCCGCGAATCACCGGCCCGCTCTCGGCCGCGTCGATGATCCGCCGCAGTTCATCATCGTCGAACGCCCGGCGCGTCCGCTTGCGATCCGCCTCGACGTTGAACGTCTTGACGCCCGCCAGGGGATTGACCGTAAGCCGCCCGTCTTTCACCGCCCAGCGGCACAGCGCCCGCACCGCCCCAAGCGCGTGATTCTTCGTCCGGGCCGATGCCGCCGGGGCATCCTTGCCCTCGCCGACGCGCATCGCCGCAACCGCTTCCAGTATCGCCGACGGCGCGAGGCCCGCCAGCGTCTTAATGCGAGCCGCTTCCAGTGTCCGCCTGATCGCGCCGATGGTGTGCCCGGCATGGCGAGCCGTCGATCCCTTCGCGGTCAGGTACGTCTCGAAGGCCGTGATATGCTCCGCGATCGAACGCTTGCCCTCGGCCGCGAGCCGTTCCAGTCCGGCATCGACCACACCCTCGGCGCGAAGCCGCTCATCGCCGATCCACTTGCTCAGAATGCGCTCAGCCGCGGCTCGATCGCTCGTGCGCGTCGATCGCTTCTTTCGTTTCCACTTCCGATCCCTGACGATCCAGCGGGAGTAGTAAGCGATCCAGAGCCCCGAGTCCGCCTGAATCAATGACCCGCAGCCGTTACCGCGCTTCGCCCGCCGCCTTGCCCTTGTCATGCCTCGCCCGCTTTCCCCGGCCCGTCGGCCGGAACACGATTTCATACCCGATGCCCGCCGCGATCCGCTCGGCCGTCGAAGTTGTCAGGTCTCGTCGCGCGCCCGACAACAGGCGCGAGACAACCGCGATCGAAACACCCGACTCGAGCGCGACCGCGCCGCGGCTCATGCCGCTCGCGCGAACCAGTTTCTGAAGGTCGGTGATGATGCTCATAAACGAGTATACCCCTTGCCTTGCCGCATGACAAGCATACCCGTCTCTCCGTCTCGCCCGGAACGCCGCAGAACGAATCGCGGCGCCCGTAGCGTCCAGGGCGGCAGGCGGTCCATCGGCGAGCGCCCGTCGGCGCGCCGTCGGCGCCCAACGCCAGGGGGGGGCTTACCTTTCAGCATTTTGT
>CAADHA010000165.1 GCA_900696685.1 uncultured Planctomycetota bacterium | reverse complement strand
GAACGTGCGTTGACTGCCCGACAACCAGCCGTCGAAAAAGCCCCGGAAACACCCCGGGACGATCTGCTGCGCCGGGTGCGCTGGCGGTTTCGTGTCGCATCTGGCGGTTTCGATCGCGCCGCTACGGCAGCCCGAGGCGCGACGGGATGTCCAGGGTGCGGTTGCCATGCGGGCAGGATACCGTACAGAAGCCGGACGGTCAAGAGGATCGACAATCGCCCACGATGACCGAGTCTTCGAGCGAATCGTGGGGTGCGCCGTGGATCGCGCTCTGCTGCGGCAATCGTGCGCGTCGCTGCGAACCCCAGCGTCACCCCCTACACTTCCCGCCCATGACGACGGCCGCGGCTCGGCGACAACATCTTCGATGGGCGGTGGAACTCACCAGCCTGCCCACCGCGGCGGGGCGCGAGCATCGCGTGGTCCGGTGGATCGAGAATTGGCTCGCTCAGCGGCGCAACCTGGCCCTCCGCCGCGACCGCTGCGGCAACATGCTCATCAGCCGCAAGGGGGCGAAGCGCGGCGGTCGGCCTGTGCTCATCACCGCCCATCTCGATCACCCGGCCTTCGTCATCACCACAGTTCGCGACAACCGGCACGTTGAAGCCGAGTTTCGCGGAGGCGTGCGACCGCCATACTTCCTCAAGACGCGTGTGCGCGCCTTCGGCGCCGGCGACGAATCCCACCTGGGCACCATCATCGAACACGGCAAGGGCAAACTCTTTGATGAAGTCGTTATCCGCCTGAGCAGACCGACGAAGGCGCTCAAGGTTGGCGACATTGCCACATGGAACCTGCCGGCCGCACGCGTGCGCAAGGGCCTGCTTGGAGCGCCGGCGTGCGATGACCTGGCCGGAGTCGCGGCAGCGCTGGGAGCGATGGATGAACTTCGATCGAAGCCCGGCGTCGGAGATGTGCGTGTGCTGCTCACCAGGGCCGAGGAGATCGGCTTCCTCGGCGCCATTGCGACCTGCCGCAGTGGTCTGATCCCGAAGAACGCGAAAATCATCGCCCTCGAGAACTCGCGGAGTTTCGCCGAATCGCCCATCGGGGGCGGGCCGATTCTCCGGGTCGGCGACCGGATCAGTATTTTTCATCATGGTCTGGCGTACGAGGTCGGGCGAATCGCGACGTCCCTGGAAAAGAGGCGCGGCGGGTTCAAGTGGCAGCGCAAACTCATGCCCGGCGGGGCGTGCGAGGCGACGACTTTCCAGGCCTTCGGGTACGAGGCGATCTGCCTCTGCCTGCCGCTGGGCAACTACCACAACATGGCGAACCTGGCGGAAGTGATCGAGGGCCGCGGGGGCGTCAAGGCCCGGATCGCCCCGGAGATCATCAGCGTCGAAGATTTTCACGGGCTGATCGACTGGCTCGTCGAATGCGGGCGGACTCTTGCCGCCCCGGCCCGGCGAAGGCGTTCGGGGGCTGACGGGGCACACATGATCCGTACAATGATGGAAAAGAATGAGGCCGCCAGGAGTTATGTGCTCAACGAGAGAGCCGCCCGCCTCTAGATCGGGGCAGTATGCTGGAACCGCCCGCCCGTCGGGCCGCGTATAGACCCTCTGTGGTTGCTTGGACCGGCGCGCCCGTATGGCCGATGATTGCGTGATCGCGGTTCATGCAAGGCCCGCGACTGCAGCCTCCCGCAGGGGACGAGGTGAAGCGCCAGATTGATGAGCCAGAGCCAGACACAGCCCGCCATGACCGATAAGGACCCCAGCGCCTCAACGAATGTCGATACGCTGTTGGGGCGGATCGTCGTCGAGCAGGGCCTGGCGACGTCCCAGGAGGTCGCCCACTGCTTCGAGATGCAGCGGCAGACTGCGGCCGATGCCCGCGAGAGTTCTCTCGCTGAGCTCCTCCTCCAGAACAATGTGATCACGGCCCGGCAACTGGACCGTCTCCGACGCGAGGTCGAGGCCCAGAAGTCCACCCAGCAGATTCCCGGCTACTCGATCAGGAAGAAACTCGGGGCGGGCGCCATGGCCAGCGTCTACCTCGCACGGCAGATCAGCCTTGATCGCATGGTGGCGATCAAGGTTCTTCCCAAGAAGTACAACACCAACGTCAACTTCATCGATCGCTTCTACAAGGAAGGGCGCGCGGCCGCCAAACTCAACCACCCCAACATCGTCCAGGCCTACGACGTCGGCAAGGCGGGCGAGTTTCACTATTTCGTCATGGAGGACGTGGACGGCGGGACGGTCTACGACGTTCTACTGAAGAAGGGCCGACTCGAAGAGCGCGAGGCGATCGACATCATCCTTCAGATCGCCGATGCCCTCCAGCACGCGCATGAGAAGGGCTTCGTCCACCGCGACGTCAAGCCCAAGAACATCATGTTCACGAAGGAGGGCGTGGCGAAACTTGCCGACATGGGTCTGGCCCGCGCCGTGTCCGACATCGAGGCCGCCAAGGAAGAAGAAGGCCGGGCCTTCGGCACGCCCTACTACATCAGCCCCGAGCAGATCCGCGGCGAAGTGAACGTCGGCCCGCAGGCCGACATCTACTCCCTGGGCGCGATGTTCTACCACATGGTGACGGGGCAGGTGCCCTTCGACGGCGAGAACCCCACCGCGGTAATGCACAAGCATCTCAAGGCCGACCTCACGCCACCTGACCACGTCAATCCAAAACTTTCGGCGGGCGTGGCCGAAGTCATTGAGATGATGATGGCCAAGAGCCGCCGCGAGCGCTACCAGAACTGCCGCGACCTCATTGAAGACCTGCGGCACGTGCGGGCCGGCCAGAAGCCGCGCTTCGCCCACAAGGAGATGGACCTGACCGGCCTTACGGGCGGCGCCGCGATCCAGCCCGGCCTTTCCGACGATTCCGGGGTGATGGTCTCGGCCGCCGCCGCGCCCGACCCCTCGCCCGCCATGAATCACCCCGCCGTCCTGCTCCTGATGATCCTGCTGGGGGTGAGCCTGCTGGGCAACATCATCATGCTCGTCGTGAGCATGATGCGCTGAGGCCGGCTCGGGTGCGGTCCAATCCATTGCCGCACCTCTGTCGGCCGTGGTCCCATTTGCGACGATTGAAGCAAAACTCCCTCAAGCCCAATAACACTCCGGCCGATCTGCACTGGCAGGCGCCGCGGGTGGTCCTCGCGGCCCGACCAGCCTGTGGAGGATCAGACATGTGCGCATCGACCCTTGCCTTCGCCGGCCCGGAGCGCCGCCGCCACGCACGCTTCCGGACGCCTCCCATGTACCACGCCGTCGCCGTGCGCCCGCTGGAGTCCTCCGCTGCGTCCTGTGAGGGGCACGCCTACGACCTCTCGGAGGGTGGAGCGCAGATTGAACTCGATGAGGCGATTCCCGTCGGCTCGGAGGTGGCTTTGTGCCTGCATCTGCCGGCCGGTTTCGAGACCGGGCCGGGGAGATCGATCGTGGTCCTCGGCCGAGTCATCTGGGTCGACGAGGATGGCACGCCGGGACCGGCGCGGATCGCAATAGCGTTCCGGGAGTTCGCCCGCGAGGTTGATGCGTCGCGTCTGCGGCGCTACCTGCACCAGGGCGGTCTCCTGATCGCCGCGTGAACGGTCCGCTGTTCCAGTCCATGTCAAGCGGCTCAACAGAGAGTTCGACCTTCACGCCCGCGCCGAGCGCAGGCGGTTAAAGGCGAGTGCGGCGGCGAAAAGCAGGGCGAGGATGAGGACGATCATCGGTCCGATCGGCAGGCGGCCGCCCATGATCCCGAAAGCGGCGAGATATCCTCCCACCATCCCGATCTCACCGACGACCGCGGCCGCGATGAGTACGCCCGAGAGCCTCCGGCTCAGGAGGACCGCCGCCGCCCCCGGCACGATCAGCAGTGCGTTGACCAGGATCAGCCCGAGCAGTTTCATGCACAGGACGATGATCGCCGCGATCATCACCAGGAGCAGGTAGTGCAGCAGCGTGGTGCGTACGCCGAAGACGCGGCTGACCGTTTCATCGAAGGCGTAGAAGGCGATCTCCCTGTGCAGCAGGGCGAGCAGGCCCGCGACGGCGGCGGCGCATCCCACGGCCAGCCACACGTCTTCCGGCCGCAGGTAGAGGATGTTGCCGAAGAGGACGGCATCCCATTGCGTCGGCGGGGCGTGCCGCCCGCCCGTGAGTGTGCCGTACCACCCTTCTCCGCGCAAGTGAATGCGCAACTGGTCGAGAAGGAAGCCCACGCCCATTGCAGCGACGAGGAGGATGCCGATCGCCGTGTCGATCATCACCCTGCCCCGGCGGCTGAGCAAGGCAATGACGACGGCGGTGCCGATGCAGAAGAGGAAGATGGTCAGATCGCGCCACCAGCCGCTCAGGGCGAGGAAGGCTGCCAGCCCGACGCCGCCGAAGCCCGCGTGCGTGATGCCCTGCCCGATGAACGCGAGCCGCTTGAGAACGATCACCACGCTGAGCAGGGCGCACGCTGCGGTAAGGGCGATGCCGGCGAGAAGGGGCGCAAGGAAGCGCGGCTCGAGCACGTCCCAGATGGTCATGGCCCGAGGTCTCCCAGTCCCAACCCGGCGCCCGCCAGGCTGTGGTCGAAGACCTCCGCCAGCACGTTGCGCGTCAGTCCCGCCGGCGCGTCGTGGAAGTGCAGGCGGCGATTGAGGCACGCGACGCGATCGCACCCCGCCACGATCGCGCGCAGGTCGTGGCTGACGATCAGCACCGTCAGGCCGTACGCGCGGTGGACCTCCTCCATCAGTTGAGCGAACCTCGCCTGGCCGACCTCGTCGATGCCAACGAGAGGCTCGTCGAGGACGAGCAGTTGCGGCCGCGCGGCGAGGGCGCGGGCGAGGAAGACCCGCTGCTGCTGTCCGCCGGAGAGGTCGCCCACGGGCTGTGCCGCGAGGTCGGCGATGCCGACTCTTTCCATCGCCTGCACGACGGCGCGGCGGTCGTCGTCGGAGGCGCGGCGGAACATGCCTGTGCGGCCGACGATTCCCTGCCTGACCACTTGCGCCACATTGAAGGGGAATGTAATCTCGACGTCGTGCCGCTGAGGCACGTAGCCGATCATCCCCGCGTGGCAGGCCTGACTGGGCGAGCGTCCGAACACGCTGATGCGTCCCGCGCCCGGCCGCAGCAGGCCGAGGATGAGTTTCAGGAGCGTGGACTTGCCGCCGCCGTTGGGGCCGACGATGCCCAGCCGCGTCCCGCGTGGAATGTGCATCGTCACGGTTTCAAGGATGCGCACGCCGGGGACGTAGGAGAAGGAGACGTGATCGACGCAGACCGCATCGCCGTCGTGATGCGACGCGAGTTCCGCGGAGTGATCCTGATGACAGCAATGTTGCTCAGCCACCGCTTCCCACCGCGCGGACGTTCTCGCGCAGGCCCTTCACGAGGTTGTCGAGGTTGGAGCGCATCAGGGCATCATATGTCTCGTAGCCCTGGCGGCCGGGATCGCCGAGAGGATCGAGGAGGCGCAACGTGGCGCGGCGGGCGAGGCCCTCGGCCGCGGCGGCCGTGAACTGCGGCTCGATGAAGACCGCGCGCACGCCTTCTTCCTCGACGTGCCGGCGCACCGCGGCCAGGCGCGCCGGCGTGACGTCGTGCGTCTCCATGTCCAGCACGGTCGCCACCACGACCAGGCCGTAACGCTCCGCCAGCGGGCCGAACGCGTCGTGATAGGTGATGAGGCGCCGGTCGACGATGCCTTCGAGCGATTCCTCATACGCCACGTCGAGCGCGGCCAGGCTCTCCTGCACCTCCGTCTCTCGTTCGTTCAATGCCGCCGCGTGCTCGGGGTAGAGAGCGGCGAGTTCGGCCGCGACCTTCTTCACGAGTTTCGAGGCGTGGGCGGGCACGAGCCAGACGTGCGGGTTCGGCCCGCTGTGGTCATGACGGTCGGCCTCACCTTCTCCGTGATCCATGTGATCATGGTCATGATCGTGGTCGTGACCAGAGGCCGAGTCGAAGGCGCCGAGGTCGTGGCCAAGGAGCGACATGAAATGGACCAGCTTCTGGCCGCTCCTGGCGCGATCCTTGTAGGCGGAGGCGATCCAGTCATCGATGCCCCCTCCGTTGGCGATGAGGATCGCAGCATCATTGAGCGCTTTGACGTCCGCCGGCGAGGGCGTGTAGCCGTGCTCGCTCACTCCCGGCGGCAGCAGGAGCGAGACCCTGATTTCCGGGCCGGCGACTTGCCGCACAAGGTCATAGAGGGGGAAGATGGTCACGACCACTCCGTCGCCCTTGCGAGGCGCGGTCGAACCGCTGCGCCGGCATCCCGGAACGGCCGACGCAGTCGCAACAACCACCATGAGAAATGCGCCGAGAAGAGCGAACCGGCGCGGCGTGAGATGCGTCTGGATCATGGCTGGATTGTCCCCCGGCGGCTCGGGTATTCCACTGCATTTCGCAGGGGGATGAGCCGATGGAATGACTACCGCGAGAGGGGCGATGAAGTTCGCCGGGCCTGGCGCGAATGTTGCCCCTGCGGCCGGTCGCGATTACAGTTCATGCGTCAGCCGGGTCGCGCCCGCGGCCGGCGCTGATTCCGGGGTGGTAGCTCAATTGGGAGAGCGCTACGTTCGCAATGTAGAGGTTGTGAGTTCGATTCTCATCCACTCCACTTGACACCCGGTTCTGCACAAAGCCCAGGCACTTCCGCGCCTGGGCTTTGGCGCTAATTCCCGTACTTCCGCTATGATGGTCGCATGGCCATCTTCTCGCGCAGCAAGCCCCGGTCCGCCCCCGTCGCCGTGCCCGCCTCGCGGGAGGGCGCCGCTCCCGTCGCCGCCTCCCACGCCGGCCTTGACCGCAACCTCGAAGCCCGGATCCAGACGATCGGCCGCGAGTTCCTCGACCGCGCCCGAAGCCAGAAAGCCGGCGTCCTCAGCGCCCAGTTCTGGTCCGACAGCCTCATGGAATGGTCCATGAAGGATCCGAACTTCAAGGTGCAACTCTTCCGCTTCGTTGACGCCTTTCCCATGCTGCGCACCAGCGAGCAGGTGCATGACCACCTCGTGGACTACCTCACCCAGCCGGGCGTGACGGTTCCCTCCGCCATCTCGCTGGGCCTCAAGGCGGGCGGCATGGCCAAGGGCCTGCTCACTTCCACCGTGACCAGGCAGATCACGGGCATGGCAAACAAGTTCATTGCGGGAACCGACGCCGCCGGCGCCCTTCCCGGCCTGCGCAAACTGTGGGACCGCGGAGTTGCCTTCTCCGTGGACCTCCTCGGAGAGGCGTGCGTCTCCGAGTCTGAAGCGCTCGCCTACCAGGCCAAGTACCTCGACCTCGTCGAGAACCTCACGAGCGAAGTCGCGTCGTGGAAGGCCAACCCGAAACTCGAAGCCGACCACCTCGGCCCGATTCCTCGCGTCAACGTCTCCATCAAGATTTCCAGCCTCTACTCGATGACCGACCCGATCAACGCCGAAGGGAGCATCCGCGCGTTGATCGAGCGCCTCGATCCGATCCTCGCCGCGGCAGGGAAGCGCGGCGTCTTCATCAACTTCGACATGGAGCAGTTCGCGCTCAAGGACCTCACGCTCGACCTCTTCATGGCGTGTTGCGAGAAGTTCGAGTTTGAAGCGGGCCTGGCGATGCAGGCGTACCTGCGCTCCGGACCCGACGATGCGCGGCGAATCATCGAGTGGTCCAGGCGCACGGGGCGGCAGGTGACGGTGCGCCTGGTGAAAGGCGCTTACTGGGATTACGAGACCATCACGGCCGAGCAGAAAGCGTGGCCCGTGCCCGTCTGGTCGCGCAAGAGCGACACCGACGCCTGCTTCGAGACGATGGCGGGTCTCTTCATCGAGAACATGCCGCGAGCCAAAGGCGACGGCGGGGTCAAACTCGCCCTCGGCTCGCACAACGTCCGATCCATCGCTCACAGCCTGGCGCTCGTCCGCAGTCTCGGCCTGCCCGACAGCGCCCTCGAACTCCAGATGCTCCACGGCATGGGGGATCAACTCAAGCACGCCGCGATCGAGAGCGGCCTGCGGCTGCGCGAGTATGTTCCCGTGGGCGAGATGCTGCCGGGCATGGCGTACCTCGTCCGCCGCCTCCTCGAGAACACGAGCAACGAATCCTGGCTCAAGGCCGGATTCGCCGACAACGCCTCGACGGAGCAACTCCTCGCCAACCCGCGCACGAAGTCAACCGGCCCGGACCCCGGCATCGAGGCATTCAACTCGCTCCCGGAGCGGCACGCGCTGACGCCGGCGATCGAAGGCGTCGGCGACGGACGGCCCTTCTTCACCGATCCGCCGCGCGACTTCTCACGGAAGTCGGTGCGCGAGGCGTTCAAGCGCGCGGTCGATGCGGCCGTCGTCCCCGTCGTCAAGGCGGACCGCACGGAGCAGGACGCCGAGCGGGCGCTCGCCGCGGCCCACGCAGCACTGCCGCGCTGGCGCACCACCCCGATCCGCGAGCGAGCCAACGTCCTCTGCCGCGCCGCCGCGATCATGCGGCAGCGTCGCGACGAACTCTGCGGAATCATCATCCGCGAGGCGGGCAAGACCTGGCGCGAGGCGGACGGCGACGTCTGCGAAGCGATCGACTTCTGCGAGTACTACGCGCGCATGGCCGTGTCGCTTTTCGAGCACCAGCGCCTGGGGCGCTTCGTCGGCGAACTCGACCAGGTCGTATACCAGCCGCGCGGCGTGGCCGTCGTCATCAGCCCTTGGAACTTCCCCCTCGCCATCCTCACCGGCATGACGACTGCCGCCGTCGTCACCGGCAATCCGACGCTCATCAAGCCCGCCGGGCCGACGCTGGGCATCGCCAGGGTCTTCTTCGACATCATGCTCCAGGCAGGCTGCCCCAAGGAGGTTCTGCACTTCATGGCCGGGCCGGGGCGCACCGTCGGCGCCAAACTCGTGCGAGACAAGCGCGTGGCTCTCATCGCCTTCACCGGCTCGATGGAAGTCGGCCTCGACATCGTCAGCGCGGCCGGGCAGGTGTCCGAAGGCCAGGGGCACGTCAAGAAGGTCGTCTGCGAGATGGGCGGCAAGAACGCGATCATCATCGACGCCTCAGCAGACCTCGACGAAGCCGTGCTCGGCGTGCGCTCCAGCGCGTTCGGCTACCAGGGGCAGAAGTGCTCCGCCTGCTCGCGGGCCATTGTCGTCGACACAAATTACGACCTCTTCGTGCAGCGGCTCGTCGAGGCGACGCGGGCGCTGAAGATCGGCAACCCCATCGACCCGAGCGTCGATCTCGGGCCGGTGATCGACGAGCCGGCCTACCGGTCGATCCTGAAGTACATCGAGATCGGGAAGGCCGAAGCGAAACTCGCCCTGGCGATGGACCTGCCGCCGGCCGATCAACTCGCGCCCGGCCGTCACTATGTTCCGCCGCACATCTTCATCGACGTGCCGCCGACGGCACGGATCGCGCGCGAAGAGATCTTCGGCCCGGTTCTCTCGGTCATCAAGGCGAAGTCGTTCGACGAGGCGCTGGAGATCGCCAACTCATCCCACTACAAGTTGACGGGCGGCGTCTTCAGCCGCAAGCCCAGCCACATCGAGAAGGCCCGGGCCGAGTTCCGCGTGGGCAACCTGTACCTCAACCGCGGCTGCACGGCGGCGCTGGTGGGCCGCCAGCCCTTCGGCGGCTTCGGCATGTCGGGCGTGGGCACCAAGGCCGGCGGGCCGGACTATCTCCTCCACTTCGTCGAGCCGCGTTCGATCTGTGAGAACACGATGCGCCGGGGTTTTGCGCCGGAGTTGTGAGCACAGCGGAATACGGATTTCGGCGCATTCAGATCGCGAGGGCGCAAGCGGTCCGCCGCGGGCGTCTCACCACCCCAGAACGTACGCGAAGATGAGCGGCGCGACGATTGTCGCGTCGGACTCGATGACGAACTTCGGTGTCTTCTCTCCGAGTTTTCCCCAGGTGATCTTCTCGTTGGGTACGGCGCCGCTGTACGAGCCGTAACTCGTCGTCGAATCGCTGATCTGGCAGAAGTAGCCCCAGAGCGGTACGCTGGTGCGTCCGAGGTCCTGGTGCAGCATGGGGACCACACAGATGGGGAAGTCGCCGGCGATTCCGCCGCCGATCTGGAAGAAGCCAAGCGAGTGCTTTTTCGTGAGTTCGGTGTACCAGTTGGCGAGTTCGATCATGTAGTCGATCCCGCCGCGCATCGTCGTTGAGTTCCGGATCTCGCCGGAGATGACGTGCGAGGCGAAGATGTTGCCCAGCGTTGAATCCTCCCAGCCGGGCACGAAGACGGGAAGTTTCTTTTTCGCCGCGGCAAGCATCCACGAGTCCTTCGGATCGATCTGGTAGAACTTCTCGAGCGAGCCGCTGAGCAGCACTTCGTAGAAGAACTCGTGAGGAAAGAGCCGCCGGCCCGCCGCGTCGGACTTCATCCAGTGTTCAAGCACCGCGCCCTCGAGGCGGCGGATCGCCTCCTCCTCCGGAATGCAGGTGTCCGTCACGCGGTTGAGGTGCCTGCTGAGCAGTCTCTGCTCGTCGGCGGGCGTGAGTTCGCGCCAGTTGGGAATGCGGACATAGTGCTCGCGGGCGACGAGGTTGAAAATGTCCTCCTCGAGGTTGGCGCCGGTGCAGCATATTCCATGGACCTGGTCGCGGCGGATCATCTCGGCGAGGGAGACGCCGAGTTCGGCCGTGCTCATCGCGCCGGCGAGCGTCACGAACATCCGCCCGCCGGCATCGAGGTGCTTGCGGTACCCCTCGGCTGCATCGACCAGAGCGGCGGCGTTGAAGTGGCGATAGTGGGTGCGGATGAAGTCGGTGACGGGAGTCGTGCTGGTGCTCATGCGGGAAGGGTATGGAGCAACGGCGGCGTGGGCGAAACCGAGGTGTGCGATGCCCGGCGCATCTCGTCACCGAGCCTGTTCCTACGATTGCCGCATGAGTTTGACGGCGGCGACGCCAACTTCACCTTCGGCGGCGGAGGTAATCAGCCCGGTCAAGGCCCTGGCGGCGGACATCAAGGTCAGCCATAGCCTCTTCGCGCTGCCCTTCGCGCTTCTCGCCTCGTTCATGGCGCGGCCGGTGAGCGAGTCGTGGGGTCGATTTGCCGCGCAGATGGCCCTGATCGTTCTGTGCATGGTCAGCGCTCGCACCTTCGCCATGCTGGCGAATCGAATCATCGACCGCGACATTGACGCGCTCAACCCGCGCACGCATGGCCGTGCGCTTCCGAGCGGGCGCGTCGCGCTGCGCCATGCGATCATCGCGCTGCTCGCGTCGGCGGGCGTCTTCGCGATCGGCTGTGCCGTGTTCGGTGCGGTTCTGGGCAACTGGTGGCCGGCGGCCCTGTCGATGCCCGTCCTCGCGTGGATCGGTTCGTACGGGTGGCTCAAGCGCTGGACGTGGCTGTGCCACTTCTACCTCGGCTCGTCGCTGGCGATCTCGCCTCTCGCGGCGGCCCTCGCGGTCGATCCGGATGCGCTCTTGACTCAGCCCGCTCTTTGGCTGCTGAGCGTGAATGTCCTGTGCTGGGTCGGAGGCTTTGACATCATCTACGCATTGCAGGATGTCGAAATCGACCGAGCGCAGTCGCTGCACAGCCTGCCGGCCCGGCTGGGCGTGGGAAGGGCGCTGTGGATCAGCCGACTCCTGCACGCGAGCAGCGCTGCCTGCCTGCTGGCTGTGCTTGCGCTTGACGCGCGGTTCGGTTCGCTCTTCGCCGCGGGCGTGGGGATCGTGTTGATCCTGCTCATCATCGAACACGCGGCGACCGCCGGCGGCGCCACAACGCGCATTCAACTGGCCTTCTTCACGATGAACGGCCTGATCAGTTGCCTGCTGGGAATCCTCGGGATCATGAGCGTGGTTCTGGCGCGGGCCGGGTGAGCATGTGCTGCCGCTGCTTCGCACCTTGCCGCCGGGATGAGCCGTCCCCGTGACTCCGGCCCGGCGCGTCGGGCGCGCGTGCCGGCGATCACCGTCACGGGATGCGGAAGAGCACGGGGATCAGGCCGTGCAGGTGGCCCCACTCGATTAGTTCTGCCCCCGCATAGATCAACCCGATCAGGGCGCATTCGAAGACCATGCGCGTGAACACGCTGGGGTTCATGGTGACGGCCGGCGAGTTGTGCAGAAGCCAGGGCCGGGGCAGGAAGCGAGGCACGGCCACGGCGTAGGCCTCGTAGTCCTGCGCGAAAAGCCCGTGCAGCCGGCGCTCTTCCGCGAGAATCGCTCCCCAGTGCGTCACGAAGAAGATCGCGACCATCCCTGCCGCGATCGCCAGCGACTCGAACGCAAGCCCCGCGCCGAGGAAGCCGACGAAACTGAAGAAGTACAGCGGGTTTCGCGTGATCGAGTAAGGCCCGTCCATGACGAGTACTTCATTCTTGCGCCCGGCGACGAAGGCGGAAGCCCAGGCCCGGCCGATCGCCGAGACGCCCAGCAGCAGGTAGGCGCTGATCTCCATGACAAGGTCGGCGACCGCTTCCTTGGAGTAGATGTGGTGCGAGGTGAGCGCCGCCGCAACGATGGCGACGACCAGCAGCCGGCTGAAAAGAAGGCGTCGATGCATGGGCGATACCCGTGGCGAGGCCGTGCACATCGGGCGTTTCCCGGCACGTGTGGAACCTGCGCTCGGTGAATAGTAGCCAGAGCCGGATGCGGGCGGCTTGGAGTCAAATACGGGAATGGGCCCTGTTTATCCCTTCGCTTGGAGCGGCCATCGCACCGCATCCATCTCGTCACGCCATGTGCTTCACAATCGCTTCGCCGAACTCGGAGCACTTGAGTTTCGTCGCTCCTTCCATCATGCGGTGGAAGTCGTAAGTGACGGTCTTGGCGGCGATGGCGCCTTCGATTCCCTTGATGATGAGGTCCGCCGCTTCAGTCCAGCCCATGTAGCGGAGCATCATCTCGCCGCTGAGGATGACCGAGCCGGGGTTTACCTGGTCGAGGTTGGCGTACTTGGGCGCGGTGCCGTGCGTGGCTTCGAAGATGGCGTGGCCCGTGATGTAGTTGATGTTGGCGCCGGGGGCGATGCCGATGCCGCCGACCTGAGCGGCGAGGGCGTCGCTGAGGTAATCGCCGTTGAGATTCATCGTCGCGATCACGTCGAAGTCCTTGGCGCGCGTGAGAATCTGCTGGAGGGTGATGTCGGCGATGGCGTCGCGGATGAGCAGCATCTTCTTCCACTTGCCGTCTCCGTGGCTCGGCCAGAGTTTGAGAGCGGCCTCAACCTCGGCGACGACTTTTCCCTTCTGCTCGGCGGTCATCATGTCGTAGCCCGGCTCGATCATCTTCGCATTGGCTTCGTTGCTGAGATTGGGGTCGGACTCCTTGTTGCCGAAGATCCACGATTCGCGCTCGGTGACGGTCTGGGCGCGGTAGAACTCGCGCGCGACGCGATAACCCCACTCGCGGAAGGCCCCCTCGGTGAACTTCATGATGTTGCCCTTGTGCACGAGTGTCACGCTGCGGCGCTTGTTTTTGAGCGCGTAGCCGATGGCGCTGTGAACGAGCCGCTCAGTGCCGAGGTAGGAGACGGGCTTGAGGCCGATGCCGACCATCACCCCGCCGCACGGCCCGGCGGTGAGGTCGCGCTTGGGCGCGCCGATGCCTTCGAGCACCTTCTGCCACGCCACGGCCTTCTCGGCGCTGCCGAAGCGGATCTTGCCGAACTCCTTCGGAAAGTTCTGCGCGAGGAAGTCGAGAATCTTCTTCGCCTCCGGCGAACCACCGGCATACTCGATGCCCGCGTAGATGTCTTCCGTGTTCTCGCGGAAGATGACCATGTCCACATCCTGCGGCCTTTTCACCGGCGAGGGCACGCCCGTGAACCACCGCACCGGACGCAGGCAGACGTAGAGATCGAGAATCTGCCGCAGGGCTACGTTGAGCGAGCGGATGCCGCCGCCGATGGGGGTGGTGAGCGGCCCCTTGATGCCGACGAGATACTGCTTGAAGGCGTCGAGGGTGGCCTGAGGCAGCCAGTCGCCTGTCTTGTTGAAGGACTTTTCACCGGCAAGGACTTCCTGCCATGTGATCCTGCGCTTCCCGCCGTAAGCCTTGGCGACAGCGGCGTCAAAGACGCGGACGCTGGCGCGCCAGATGTCCGGCCCGGTGCCGTCGCCTTCGATGAAGGGGATGATGGGCTGGTCGGGAACATTGAGACCCTTGGGGGTCATGGTGATGGCGGAAGGCATGGAATTCTCCGGCGGATTTGATGTGGCAGTGAACGAAACGAGTACGAGTGGGGCAGTATATGGAAGGCGATGCCGCCACGCGAGACGGGTGAAATGCCCGAAAAGAGGGCGCGACGACCCAATCGTCCAGAGACCGTCAGCGCGTCCGGCAGGCCGATCAACCCGGATCGCCCGACGCCGTTACGTTGTCCGTCGGCAGAATCGCCATCTCGAAGCGCACGCGGCGGTGGGTTTCGCGCGTCAGGCCCAGAACCGCGATCCAGGCGATGATGACGATCCCGGCGCCGATCGAGCGGCCCAGCAGGAAGTACGTCCCGACAGTCAGCACGATCACCGAGATCGAAACGCCCAGAACCTGGCGGCGGTACTTGCCGAGCAGTTTGTCGCGCGACGCGTCCATGCCGAAGCACCGCCGCTCGAGCGAAGACAGGTGCATCACCAGCAGCCAGGTCTGCGATCCGATGATGAGCACGCTGAACGTCGTGATGATCGGCTGCGTCCACGGCGGCAGATTGAGCGATACTCCGAAGGATTCCAGCCCGAGCCAGAGGACGATCACGGGCAGGATGGCGATGCTGAGCGTGCGCAGCATCACGGGGCGCAGCGGCTCGGTGTCGGCGGTGCGCGGCTCGGGAGTGCTCAGCAGCCACAGTCCGAGCGCGAGACTCGCCGCGCCGGCCAGCCAGAGGATCGACACCATCACGATAAACGCCCCTTCGAACCAGGTCGGCAGAGGCGTGAGCGAGAGTGAACCGAGCACTGCGAGCCCGATGACGAAGACAAGCATGGCGATGATGCTGATGAGCGCCGCCGCAACGCCGCGCCACGTCCAACTCAGACCGCGGTGCACCGCCCGGACCCAGTGCCGATCGGCGAAGCGCAGCCAGTCGCCGTGAAGCGATCGCTCAACGGGCGTGCCGCATTCCGGGCAGCGGCCATCGCGCGCCGAGCCTCGCAGGTCGTAGCCGCAGACGACGCACGCGATCGCGACGGTCTGTGCCGTGCCGGCAGGCGAGTGAGCGGCGGCGGGCGGGATCTGCACCATCGACGCATGATACTCCCGTCAGGCCCGACCACGGCGACGGCCGCGAACCGGGCGATTCGAAGCCCGATGTCGGACACGACCGCATACTCTTGAAGCGCTGCTTCGCGTCGGCTCCTGTCTTGCTATGCCTGAGGAGCAAACCATCGCGCCGCGCGATAGAGCGGCGCCGGTCCGAGGTCGGGAACGAGCAGGTTGCGGCCGAGGATGGCGCCGGCTGCGGCGTAGCCGCTGCGCGCGGCGCCCTCCATCGTGGCCGGCCAGCCGGTGGCGCAGTAATCGCCCGCCAGGAACAGGTTCTCGATCGGGCCGCAGGTCGGCGGCCGGTGCGCCTCGGCGCCGGGGATGGCCGCGAAGGTCGCCCGCTTCTCCTTCACAACGTGCCGAGCTCTCAGCGCGTTGCCGCTCAACTCCGCCGCCTCCGGAAAGCGGGCCGCGAGGTCTGCGCGGACGCGTGCGATGATCTCTTCGGCGCTCAGCGCCATCCATGCGTCGGCCGCGCTGATGACGGCATGCGCCGTCCGCCCGCGGTCCTTGAAGAAGACCCACTGCACGTCTGCATCGAGCAGCACCGCGTGGGGCAGATCGCTCAACGGTCGATCAAAGCGCAGGTGCACGCCGAGGATAGGGCTGTGCGCGAGAGCGGCCGGCTGCGCCAGCCGGACATCGCGCCGCATCATCGCTTCGTTCACCACGCCGCAAATGTGCTCGAAGGGCATGGCGAGGACATACGCATCGGCCTCGATTGTCGAGCCGTCGTCAAGCACGGCCCGCTCGATGCATGACTCGCCCTCGATGCGCACGACGCGCGTTCCCAGGCGCAGGTCGTCGATGAAGCGAACAGCGGAATCGTAGAGTTCGACGAGTGGGCAGCGCGGGACGCCGAGGCGCCAGGCGTCCCGATGCGCCAGGAATCCCTGCTGAAAGACCTGGAGCGCCGGCTCGGCCGCAACGCAGTCGCACGGCAGGTTGCAGGCGCTGACGATCACGACATCCCAGAAGCGTCGGATGAGGCGCTCGGGCTGGGCGTGCTGCGCGAGCCACTCGCGGAAGGTGATGTTGATCAGGGGGCGTCGATCGACGGAAGCGATGGCCCTCATGCAGCGCACCAGGGCCCACTTCTCCCCGCTCGAATAAGCGTGAAAGCGCATGAGAGAGGGGGCGAGGTGCAGGGGCGCGGGCAGGATCGACGGTTTGAGCACGTCGAAGCGTCCGCCCTCCGAGGCGAAATACATGCGGTCGTGCCACCCGATCTTCTCCACCACGCCAAGACGCCGGTAGAAGTCGAGCAGATTCGTGCAGCAGCCGAGCACGACGTGCTGGCAGTTGTCGATGCGTTCGCCTGTGGCGGGATCGGTGAAACTGGTGGCCCGTCCGCCGAGGCGGTTGCGGGCCTCGATGAGAATCACCTGGCGGCCGGCCTGGTGGAGGGCGACGGCGGCCGCGAGTCCAGCCACGCCCCCGCCGAGGACCGCGACGCGCCCGGACGCGCTCACGACCCGTTCCGCCGCCTGGCCCACGCGGCCCGCAGGCCGATCATGATCTTGCGCGAGGTGGCGACGCGGATGCGCGCGGTGCCCGCCGCCGCGCGCCTCGGAGCGACGGCGATGAGATCGAGCAGGCGGCGGTAGATGCGCGTCATCGCCGCCAGGGCCGCACGACCATCCTCGTGAACCAGCGCATCGAGCGGCGCCGAGCGATCGTAATACTCGCCGGCGCGCTTGATCTGGAAACGCATGAACTCGAAGCACGCCTCGGGCTTTGACCAGTGCCGCAACTCCGAAGGCGTCAGCCCGAAGCGGGCGAAGTCGTCCGCGGGCAGGTAGACGCGCCCGGCGTCGTAGTCTTCGGCGTAGTCGCGCAGGATGTTGGTGAGTTGAAAGGCGATGCCTCGCCATTCGGCGAGGCGCTTGGCCCGCTCGCTTCCGTCATAGCCCCAGACGGCGATGCACACCAGGCCGACCGTCGAGGCGACGTGGCGACAGTAGTTGATCAGGTCGTCCACTGTCTGGTACCGCGCGCCGTGCAGGTCGCTCAGTTGACCGTCGATCATCTCGCGGAACTCGGTCTCGCGCAGGCGGAAGCGCTGAACGGTGTCGGCGAATGCGAGCCACATGTCCCGGTGGTCGTCGATCTCGGCCGCGTGGCGGCCGTCGCGGTGCGGTCGCCAGGCGCCTCGAAAGACGCGGCTGGTGCGCTCGCGAAAGTCCGCCAGGGTCGCCTCGCCTCCGCGGCTGTCATCCACGAGGTCGTCGGCCAGCCTCATCCACGAGTAGATCGCGTAAAGGGAGGATCGCTTCGGCTCGGGCGTGAGGCGCAGGCCGAAGTAGAAGTTGCGGGCATTGGCGCGCGTGATGCGACGGCATTGCTCGTAGGCGTCGCGGAGGTCAGGCGAATCGGCCGCGTTGAGCGCGCTGTTTCCGGCGGCAAGGGTCGAGGCGCTCATCGCTGAGGCGGCGGTTCGGCTCATCATCACCCGTTTCTGTCAGAAAAGGTCCACGCCGAGCCGAAGCCCGATCCACGCTCGCGCCGCCAGGGCCGCCTTGCCCCACCGCGTCAGGGTCGGGCGGCGCACAAGCACATCATAGCGCTGACCCTCGATGGCGCGGAGAATCGCCTCGCCGCCCGCGGTGAACAACTGGATGGCGGGACGGACCTCCTTTTTCACCTTCGGCCACAGGTCCCGCCCCCGAACAAAGAGCGGCCGCGTCCGCGACAGAAGGTCCTCCTCCAACTCCCGGAACGACTCGCTCGTCCGCTTCGTCTCAACCATCTTCCGCAGTTCCGGTTCCGTTACGCCGTGCTGCCGCATGACTTCGCCCGGCATGTAGATGCGGTCGCGTTCGAGCAGGTCACGCGCCACGTCCTGCCAGAAGTTCGCCAGTTGGAGGGCCGTGCAGGTCGCGTCGCTCAAGCGAAACATCTCCTGGAGTTCGGGGTGATCCCCATGCCCGGTAATGAGCAGGACGATCCGCCCGACGGGGTCGGCGCTGCCCGTGCAATAGGTCAACAGGTCTTCCCATGTTTCGTAGCGGCTCTGGCGCTGGTCGCGCTCGAAGGCGGCGAGGAGGCGGTGGAAGAGTTCGGCGGGGACACGGTGCCGGCGCATGACGACCGCTAGGGCGGGGAAGTACGGGCCATCGACCGGCTCGCCCGCGGCGCAGCGATCGACCTGACGGTGCATCCCGGCGAGTTCGGCCAGCGAGATGGCGGGGTCGCCGCGCTCGTCGGCGGCGTCATCGGCAGTGCGGCAGAAGGCGTAGACGGCGGCGAAGTCCGCCTCGTGCTCGCGCGGCAACAGGCGGCTGATGACGGAGAAGTTCTCGTAATGGCTCAGAGCCAGGTCCAGGCAGGCGCGGAAGGAGTCGGCGATCGAGGACGCCGGAACCGGTGATAGATTCTCAGACCGCATCGCTGGGAGTTTAGCGGCGTTGCTCAGGTTGCCGCGAATTGCGTGCTTGCTCCGCCTGCCAGACGCCAGCCTCATATCATCCGCCTGATGAAGGTCATTCTCGCCAATCCCCGCGGGTTCTGTGCCGGCGTCTACATGGCCGTCGATGTCGTGGACCAGATCCTCGCCCTCTGCCCCGACGAGCCGATCTACGTCTACCACGAGATCGTCCACAACAAGCACGTCGTCAAGCGGTTCGAGGAGCGCGGCGTAACATTCATCGACCACATCGACGAGGTCCCGCCCGATTCCATCGTCGTCTTCTCGGCCCACGGTATAAGTCCCGAGGTCCGACAGTCCGCCCGGGAGCGGCGCCTCACCGCCATCGACGCCACGTGCCCGCTCGTCACCAAGGTTCACATGGAGGCCATCCGCTATGCGCGCGACGGTTACCAGATCCTGCTCATCGGCCACAGCGGGCACGACGAAGTGGTGGGCACGGTCGGCGAAGCGCCCGACGCGATCCAGGTCGTCGAGTCGCCCGCCGACATTCCGAGTCTCAACATCCGAAATCCGAACCGCCTCGTCTACCTGACGCAGACGACCCTGAGCCTCGACGACGCGGAAGTCATCATCCGCGCACTGAAGGCGGCGTTTCCGAAGATCAAGGCCCCCCCCAGCGATGACATCTGCTACGCGACGACCAGCCGGCAGACAGCGGTTCGCTGCATCGCCCCCGAATGCGATCTCGTGCTCGTCGTGGGAAGCCGCAACAGTTCCAACTCGGTGCGCCTCACGGAGATCGCCGAGGCGGCGGGCACGCGCGCACACCTCCTCGACGACATGTCGGAACTGAAGACGGAGTGGTTCGAGGGGGTCGAGAACGTGCTCATCACTTCCGGCGCTTCCGCTCCGGAAGACCTCGTGCGCGAAATCCTCGCCGAACTCATCGAGCGCTACGACGCGGTCGTGCAGCAGTACGACGTGTACGACGAGCAGGTGGAGTTCGGCCTGCCGCAGAGCCTCAAGGACCTGATGCGACGGCGCGGCGTCGATCCCACGGGCCGCACCATCACGCTGGATCACAGCAGCGGCATCGTGGACTGGCTGCACGAGCGAGGCGGGGCGGTCGAGCCTGTGCGCATCACCATCTCCGCGCCGGCCCGCGCGGGGGCGTGAGTTGCATGAGCGCCCGGCCGCACATCTTCGATCTCGATCCGCAGTCGCTGCGCGTTCTGGTCGCGCAGTGGGGCTGGCCGGCGTTCCGGGCCGACCAGGTTCTTGATTGGGTCTATCGCCACGCCGTCGCCGATCCCGCGGCGATGACCAATCTCTCCGCGCGCGACCGGGCGGTCCTCGCCGAACACGTGGATTTCCTCGCCGGCGAAACAGTCGCCGACCTCACCGGCAGCGACGGCACGCGCAAACTGCTCCTCCGCTGGAATCAGCCGTCGGCGGCTTCGCGCAGCGACACGCCGGTGTCGCTGCCCCTTGCGTCCGGCGTGCCCGTCGATACCAGCGCGCAGGAAACCGAGTGCGTCATGATCCCCGCCGACGAGCGGCGCACCGCGTGCATCTCTTCGCAGGTGGGCTGCCCGGTCGGCTGCACCTTCTGCGCCTCGGGCCTCGGCGGCCTTGACGGCAACCTCGCCGCCGGCCGCATCGTCGAGCAGGTCTGGCGGCTCAACCGCGACCTGCACGCGATCGGCGAGCGCATCAGCAACGTCGTCTTCATGGGCATGGGCGAGCCGCTGGCGAACTACGCGGCCGTCATGCGCGCGGTGCGCACGCTCATGGCCCCGTGGGGGCTGCACATCGGCGCGCGGCGCATCACCATCTCGACCGTCGGCCTGCCGCGCGCCATCGAGCGCCTCGCCGATGAAGACCTGCCCGTGACGCTGGCGATCAGCCTGCATGCGCCCAACGACGCCCTGCGCCGCGAACTGATCCCCTGGGCCGAATACACGACCATCGCCGACCTCATGGACGCCGGGCGATACTACTTCCAGCAGACCGGGCGCGAAGTGACGCTCGAGTACATTCTCCTCGGCGGCGTGAACGACCACGCGGAGCATGCGGACCAGCTCGCGTCCGTGGCGAAGACGCTGCGGGCGAACGTCAATCTCATCCGCTACAACGAAGTTGCGGGCCTGCCCTATGCGCGGCCGGGCGATGCCGCGGTGCGCAGGTTCCAGGAAGTGCTGCGCCAGCGCGGCGTCAATGCGCACATCCGCGCCAGCCGCGGCCGCGACATCGCCGCCGCGTGCGGGCAGTTGAGGCACGAACATCGCGCCGCACGCGCGGTCTGAAAGACGTGGCCCGCCTGACCTCAGCAAGAGCCACTCGGCGCCCGTGCTCGATCGTGATGTTGAACGGCTCGGATCGGCTGGCGAGGAAATCGGAGGCGCGACTTCCGCCGCGATCTGGAACGCGTCGAGGCAATGTACGCGAAGCGTGTACCCGCCGCTCTCCGCGCGCAGGCAACCGCGGTCGCAGATGCGGCGCGATAACCGACCCCTCGGCCGTACTCAAGGTTGCCAGGTGAACGTGCCCAGCCGAGGTTCCTCGTCGGAAACTGCATCGGCGGGAGGCGGCCGGCCTCGTCCTGGACGTCGAAATGGCAGCGTTCTATCGGTGGCAGCCGTTGCTGCCGCCAGACTGTACCACCTGCAGTCGATGTCCCCTGTCGCAGCGAATGAGGTGGGCGTCACGGTCAGATCCGGCACGGCTGCGGCTCGGCACAGTTCCGATGACTTTGGACGACACCCTTTGCGCGTCGCGGCTGCCCGACGCGGCAGCGCGTTCGCCTATACTGCCCCTGACCGACCGACATTCAACCGCACGAAGAAGCAAGGAGCGGGCGGACATGGCAGACCAGGGCGAGCAGCCGAAGATTCAGATAGACAGCGACTGGAAGAGCCAGGCTCAGGCGGAGAAGGAGCGCCTCGCCTCCATCGAGCAGGAGAAGTCGCAATCAAAGGCGGGTGGCGTTCCCGGTGCCGCGGCCGCGCATGGCCAGCTCCCCCCCGCCAACTGGGACACGCTCATGGGAATGATGGCCACCCAGGCCCTGCTCTACATGGGCGGCTACGTCGATCCCGCAACCAACCGCCCCATGGTTGATCTCGAAGCCGCCCGGCACCAGATCGACCTCCTCGGCGTCCTTGAAACCAAAACCAAGGGCAATCTCAGCGAAGACGAGAGCAAGCAGCTGGCTTCGGTGCTCTACGAACTGCGGATGCAGTACGTGCGCGTGGCACAGGCCCTCTCGGGCGCCGGTCGCGGTCCGCGCGCGGGCGGCGTCCGCCCGTGAGGGACGCGCGATAGGGAAATGACCCTGCCCTGCGCCGTGCGCCCCGGCCATATAATGCCGCCCTCCCGTCGGGTGCGCCCGCCGTGAGGGCACATCCTGGTCTCCATCCACGCTGGAAAGGCGCTTTGCCGTGTCTGAACCATCCGCCGGATTCATGGATCGGCACTACTTCCTGCTTCGCCGCCTGCATTCGCTCAGCGGCATCGCGCCCATCGGCGTGTTCCTCCTCTTCCATCTTACGACCAACTCCTCGATCATGTGGGGGCGCATGCTGGGCAAGGCCAGGCACGGCGACGCCGGCGTCGAGACCTTCCAGCACGAAGTCAACTTCATCCACAACCTCCCCGCGCTCCAACTCATGGAGTGGGGCGTGCTCTTCCTGCCCATCGCCTTTCACGCGCTCCTGGGCATCTACTACGCCCGCACCGGAAAGGGCAACGTCAAGGCCTACAACTACCAGGACAACTGGCGCTACTCACTCCAGCGACTGAGCGGCTACATCGGCATCCTCTTCATCTTCATGCACATCACCTCGCTGCGCTTCGGATGGACCTACGGCGGCCTGATGCCCGCATTCGAGGGTGAGCATGCGGCATCATCGACCGCGGCACACTTTCAGCAAGGCGGCCTGGGTCTCGCCATGGCCGCGTTCTACATCGTCTGCGTCAGTGCGCTCGTCTTTCACTTTGCCAACGGATTGTGGACCGCCGCGATCACCTGGGGCCTGACCATCAGCGTCGAGGCGCAGAAGCGATGGGGTTACATCTGCGCCGCACTCGGACTCGCGCTCGCCGGCGCCGGCGTCGCGGCCGTCGTCGGTTTCTCGGCGCTGGACATCGACAAGGCCCGCGCCATCGAGACCGCCATGCGGGCCGGGCACGCGGCGCCGGCCGCACTTGAAACTTCATCGACCCCGCCGGCCGGACCCGGGCACTGATCCCACCCGCGCGACCGATTCACGCAAGGACTGAGAGAGCATGATTCCCAGGAAACGCGTCATTGTGGTAGGCGGCGGACTCGCCGGGCTTGCGGCCGCGATCAAACTCGCCGAAGAAGACATCGCCGTCGATCTCATCTCGATGGTCCCCGTCAAACGCTCGCACTCCGTCTGCGCGCAGGGCGGCATCAACGCCTGCAACGAAGTCGCGCGCCAGCAGGGATTCAGCGAGTGGGAGCACATGAGCGAAACGCTCTACGGCGGGGACTACCTCGCCCACCAGCCCCCCGTCTACGAGATGACTCACTGGGCGCCGCGCATCATCGACCTCTTCGACCGCATGGGCGTCCCCTTCAACCGCACTCCGGAAGGCAACCGCGACCTGCGGCTCTTCGGCGGCTCGCTCTTCAAGCGCACCTTCTTCGCCGGCGCCACGACGGGCCAGCAACTGCTCTATGCCCTCGACGAACAGACCCGCCGCGCCGAGGCCGAGGGCAAGGTCACCAAGTACGAGTTCTGGGAGTTTCTCTGGCCGGTTCTTGACGACAACGGCGTGTGCGTCGGCTGCGTGGCGCAGGATATGCGCACGATGCAGATCCGCGCCTTCCGCGGCGACGCGGTCGTGATGTGCACCGGCGGCAACGGGCTGATCTTCGGCCAGTCCACCAACTCGATCGTCTGCACCGGCGGGGCGGCGAGCCGCTGCTACCAGGCCGGCGCGTGGTACGCCAACGGCGAGTTCATCCAGGTTCACCCCACCGCCATCCCCGGCGCTGACAAGTGCCGCCTCATGTCCGAATCCGCCCGCGGCGAGGGCGGCCGCGTCTGGGTGCCGCGAAAGGCCGGCGACAGCCGCGACCCGCGCCAGATCCCCGAGAGCGAACGCTGGTACTTCCTCGAGGAGAAGTATCCGAAGTACGGCAACCTCGTGCCGCGCGACATCGCCACGCGCGAGATCTTCGACGTGTGCGTGAACATGGGCCTGGGCGTGGGCGGGGGCAACATGGTCTACCTCGACCTCACCCACAAGCCGCGCGAATACCTCGAAACCAAACTCGGCGGCATCCTCGACATCTACCGCAAATTCGCCGGCGACGATCCGTGCGAATTGCCCATGAAGATCTTCCCGGCCGTGCATTACACGATGGGAGGCCTGTGGGCGACCTACACCGCCAAGGCCGACGGCAAGGGCATGGTCTACGGCGCGCCCAACACGATGATGACCAACATCGAGGGCCTCTACGCACTGGGCGAAGTGAACTACCAGTACCACGGCGCGACGCGCCTCGGCGCCAACGCGCTGCTCTCATGCACCTTCGACGGCCTCTTTGCCGGTAAGGGCATCGCCGAGCGCGTGCGCGGCCTGCCCGTCGCCGCGGCCGACATGGAGGCGAACCTTTTCGACGACGCCGTCGATTCCGAGACGCGCAAGATGCAGAACCTCATCGACGCGAGCGGCAGCGAGAACCCTTACGAGATCGCGCGCGAGATGGGCCTCGAGATGACCGCCGCCTCCACCGTCGTCAAGACCGAGGCCCGCATGACTCAGGCCATGTCGGTGCTGCACGAACTCCAGGACCGCTACAGCCGCATCAGCCTGAGCGACCACGGCCTGTGGACGAACCAGAACCTCAGTTTCGCGCGGGCGGTGGGCGACATGCTCAAACTCGCCGAGGTGATTCTCCTCGGCGGCCTCATGCGCAAAGAGAGCCGCGGCGCGCACTACCGCACCGACTATCCCGAGCGCGACGATGAGCGGTTCCTCAAGACGACGGTGGCGCAGTGGGACGCCGGCAGCGGCCGGCCCAGCATCCGCTACGAAGAGATCACGATGGGCCTCGCCGAGCCCAAGGCGCGGACCTACGGCAAGGTCGAGAAGGATGCGGCGGAGAAGAAGCCGGGCAAGGAGAAGGTCGCGGCGAGCGTGTGAGGGAGCGGCTTCGCACGGACGCGGATCTATCGCCCCGAGTCGATGTAGATGCGGTCATCCCAGGTCTTCAGGTCCGTCATGACTCGCTCGTGAAGGGTGGCTGCGTGGCCGTCGATGAACATTTCGTTGCTTCCCGACTTGTGCCGGAGGGGTTCGAGGTGCTGGCACGTGTAGCCTTGGTTAGGGTCGCCGGTGATGTTCATCGCCTGCCAGTCACGCAAGTAGATGAAACAACAAGACTTAGAACGATCATTCGGACTGTCCACGACGATCGCGATTGTTCGCTAGCCGTGAAAGTTCTGTAGGGTGCTTGCCCTACGCCGTCGCCGCGAGTAGGCCCCCATAACCGAAACTCGCCGCACTGGCGACCTCAAGAAAAAGGCGTGTGCGTGATGAACCGAATCGCAGTTCGATCTCAACTTCTCTGCGCGTGTGTTGCCGCCACGCTGCTTGCGACCCCCTCTGCCTCGCCCGCTCGTCAACCGGATGGAGCCAGTTTCCCTGCCGGTTGGGCCACGTCAACGGAAGTCGTCTTCGGCTACTACTTCTACGTGAGTCTTGACGGTTTGACACTGACCGAGCAGGAGGCTCGCGCGGAGGATTATTCGTCCATCTCGGGTTGCGGCATCAACAAGAACAAGAGCGATGGAGATTCTTGTGACACTCCAGGGTGCAGTGT
>CAADHA010000164.1 GCA_900696685.1 uncultured Planctomycetota bacterium | reverse complement strand
TACCGCAGGGCGCAGCCCGAAGGTACTCCAGTGAGCGCGGAGGCCGTACGCGAGCAGGCACTGGTCTTCGACTGCGAAGGCGACGCGCTGCTCGGCATCCTGACCGACCCCGCCTCGACACCGACGCCCGACGTAGGCGTCGTGATCGTCGTCGGCGGCCCCCAGGTCCGCGCCGGCAGCCACCGCCAGTTCGTGAAACTGGCGCGCGCGATGGCCGCCGGCGGCCATCCGGTATTGCGCTTCGACGTCCGGGGCATGGGCGACAGCAGCGGGCCGATGCGCAACTTCGAAGGCATCGGCGCCGACATCGGTGCCGCCGTCGACGCGCTGATGGCGGCGCGGCCGGCCCTGCGAGGCGTGGTGCTGTGGGGCCTGTGCGACGGCGCATCGGCAGCCCTGCTCTACCTGGACGCGAGGCCGGACCAACGGGTGCTGGGCCTGGCGCTGGTCAACCCCTGGGTTCGCAGCGAAGCCAGCCAGGCCCGGACCCAGGTCCGCCACTATTACCTGCAGCGGCTGCGCCAGCCTGGCTTCTGGCGCAAGCTGCTGCGCGGCGGGGTCGCCCTGGGCGCCTGGCGGGAACTCGGCTCCGCACTCGCCCGGACGCTGGGTCGGCCCGCCACCACGTCGCCCGCGGCGCCGGCCCGCTACCAGGACCGCATGGCCACCGCGGCGAACCACTTCGACGGCCCGATGCTGCTGGTGCTGAGCGGGAACGACCATACGGCACGCGAATTCGAGTCGTTCGCGCGCGGCCATCCAGCCTGGACGCGCGCACTGGCGCGGCCGGCCCTGAGCCGGGTCGACATCGCGGATGCCGACCATACGTTTTCGCAGCCTCGGGCGCGGGAAGCCTTGCACGCCAGCACCTTGCATTGGTTGGTTCATGCGGGAGCGGGCCATGGTTGACCGCCCGGTTGGCCGCTGTTGCGTGCGTGCCGGCGCATGTTGGTCGCGCCGCGCAATCGAGATCAGGCCGGCTGCGGGCGGCCGACCAGGGCGCAAAGCATGGCGCTGAGGAGTGCACTCTCGAGCTTGCGCGCCATGGCCGCCGAGTCAGGCGCGTCCATCGCCTGCTTGTACCTGCTGCATCGGCTGCTGCTGGCGCTGCGCCTGGGACGCGTGGTCCCGTACGCTTTGGTGGCGCAACCGATCGGCGCCGATGTCTACCGGGCAACGCGCGACGACCCGTCGACCCTGGTGCGCCGGGTCGGTGCCGAGGACCCCGTGGCGCTTCGTTTCCCGAGGCCGCCTCAGGTGAATGCCGCCCGCTGGGCGGCCGGCGCCGACTGCCATGTCTGCGAGGTCAAGAACGATTTCGCCGGCACGATCTGGATCCAGCGCGGCGCCTACGACGAGGACGAGGTACGGTGCAGGTTTGAACTCGTCGCGCCCGAGACCAGTGTCTGGGACTTCGACGTTTACGTCGAGCCGCGCTACCGGGTCGGCCGCACGATGGCCCGCATGTGGAAAGCCGTCGACCGCGAACTGGCGGCGCAGGGCATCCGCTGGTCCTTCAGTCGGATATCGCTGTTCAACGGCGCGTCACTGCGGGCCCACGCGCGGCTTGCCGCCGTGATCGTCGGCCGGGCCATCTTCGTCCAGATCGGCCCCCTCCAGCTTGCCTGGTGCAAAGGCACCGGTCCGGCCTGGCACGCGTCCTTGCCGGGCTCCACCGGCCCGACGGTCCGTCTCGACGCGCCCGCGCCGCGACCACAGGTGAACCCGAAGTGAGCCATGCCATTGACCCGCGCCCGAGGCCGGACCCGTCGTCGATCTTGCGCGACGCTTGGGCCGTCGAGTCGACACGCCCAGGCTGTTCGTGCATGCTTGCCGTCGATGAAACGCGGGCGCGAACGCTGCCCTCGGCGGCGTTGCCTCGAAATCGACCTGCCGCCGACGCCCCGGCGCCCTTGCTCAAGGTAGAACGATGATCCGTACCCTGCTCGGCCTCCTGGCCGTCACGATGGTGGCTCTGCCGGTCTCCGGCCAGGCCCAGCCCGCCCAGGGTTCCGCCTGTGGCAACCCCTTCGTCAACCACTTCGGACCCTGGGATTACACGACGGCACGCCGCGAAGACATCGAGCTCGTCGAGCGCTTCCACTTCACCCCTGGCGTGGAGTCGATGACGCGCCCGGCCACGACATCGTTCAACACCATGGCGGCCGACGTCGCCTACACCTTGCAGGTGTTCCCGAACCATCATCGCGCGCTGCTGACGATGCAGCGGCTGGCCCAGCGTTACAAGGTCGACACGCCTCCGGGCTCCCAGCTGAGTGTCGAGTGCTGGTTCGATCGCGCGCTGCGCTTCCGGCCCGAAGACACGGTGTCGCGTGCCCTTTACGCGCGCTACCTGGCGAGCAAAGGGCGCAAGCCCGAAGCCAAGCTTCAGATCGACGAGGCCGTTCGGCATGCCGGTGACGACCCTCTGAGCAACTTCAATCTCGGGATGGTTTATTTCGAGCTTGGCGCGTTCGACGAGGCACTGGCCCAGGCGCACAAGGCGGCCGAGTTTGGCTATGTGCGCACCGAGCTGGTGGACCAACTGAAGTCCGTCGGGAAGTGGCGCGAGCGTGCGGACCCAGCGGTTCAAGCGAAGTGAGACCCGCAACTTGGCGGCCGCATCACATCGTCCAGACGTCAGCGGGGCACTTGCGATCGAATCGCTGCCCAGCGAACCAGACCCTGCTGTCAGGTGCCCTGGGCTCGTACCTGGGCCGCGAATGGCGAACACGCTGAAGCGCCGCCCGTGAGACCCGCCATTGCGGCCGGTCCTGCCAGCATCTCGTCCCCGGACCGTCGACTCCTCCTGTAGCAAGGCCTAGTTCGTCAATGTCCGATCTGTTCCACCGCGGCAAGGCCGACGATTCCAGCTGGGCCGAAAGCGCAACCTACGATGAGGTGCTCGTTCGGGACTACTTGCGGCCGCTCGAGAGCGCCGCAGATGGTCAGGGCGTCGTGCCGCGTGAACTCCAGACCCGGGTGCTGAGGCCACTGGCCCGCTACTTTGCACTGGACATGCGCGAGCGGTCACCAACCATCATGGTCACCGAGGCCATGGCCGAGACGCTGCACCGGCATGTGCGACACATCATGCGCTACGTCGACACCGAATGCATCGATGCCCTTGCCGGGGAAGGAACCAGCGTCGAGGTGCAGCAAGCGCTGCTGCACTACAAGGGCGTCCAGACCCGGACCCCGCTGCAGCTGACGGCGTTCGACCCCGAGCAAGGCATCGTCCGCCTGAACTACTACGTGCATGGGGAGGTTCCCGGCGAGGACTTCATCGTCGACGGGCATCGCCGCGACCCTGTCTACGTCAAGAGCCGATCGTGCAACTTCTTCCGCAGAAGCCTGTTCCTGGAGCGCATCGTCTGGTTGCCGGCACATGCCACGTCGAAGATCGAGGCGCGGCTGGGGGGACTCGATGTGCCGGTTGTCGACCTCACGCTGGACCGAAACGGTTCGACCAGAACGAATCCTGGCAAAGGCCGGGCCGCGCAATCAGGTGCGGGTAGCCCGTCGCTCAAGTCAAGAGCGATCAAGTGGCTCGCCAAGCAATCGTGGCTGTGTCGCAGGTTCCGTGGCGCCTGGGTCCTCAGCGACGGCACGCACGAGGCGGACGACAACGCCGAGCACCTTTACCGTTGGCTGCGGGAACATCATCCCCAGATCAATGCCTGGTTCCTCCTGAGTCGACAGTCCGCGGACCGGGATCGCCTTGCCTCCGAGGGCTTTCGGCTCATGCCGGAAGGCCTTGCACGCAGTCTCCTGGTGCTCAACTCCGACCACATCATCTCGTCGCACGCCAACCTGGTCTTTGGCGGACTCGACCCAAGTCACTATGGCGATGTCATGCGGTGGCGATTCACCTACCTGACCCACGGCGTGCATGACAAGGACCGATCCCACTGGCTCAATGGCCAGCCGTTCGACCGCGTGATCGCATCCACGCCGGCCGAGTTCGCCTCCATCGTCGCGGATGGATCGCCGTACAAGATGAGCCTGCGGGAGGCCCGGCGCACCGGCCTGCCGCGCCACGACGCTCTGCTACGCGCAAGCTCCTTGGCAGAAGCCAAGGCCATGGATGCGATCTTTGTCATGCCGACCTGGCGCGCGCGTCTGAACAAGCGGGTGGCCGCGAACCATGGCGACGCGCTCGACGCATTCGCTCGCTCCGACTACGCGCGCTGCTGGCGCGATTTCATGCGTAGTGACACCTTGCATGAACTGGCCGTCCGCCACGGCAAGCGTCTGGTGTTCATGCCGCACCCCGGCTCCGTGGAGTTCCTGGAAGCGTTCGATCTGCCTGGCCACGTGACAGTCCTTACCAAGCGGGATGTCCGCATCCAGGAGATGTTCGTGCGCAGCGCCGTGTTGATCACGGACTACTCGACGGTGGCGTTCGAAATGGCCGTGCTGCGCAGGCCCGTTGCCTACTATCAATTCGACGCCGATCAGTTCTTTCACGGCGACCACGATCTCCGCGAGGGCTACTTCTCTTACGAACGGGATGGATTCGGCCCCGTCGCAAGAAGCCAGGGCGCATTGCTGCGCGAGGTTGGCGCCATCCTCGAAACCGGCTGCCAGCCCGCTCCCGAGTATCGAGCTCGGATGGACGCGGCGTTCCCGGACGCTGGTGGGCAGGCCTGCCAGCGTGTCTTCGAAAGCATCGTCGACATCCGGCGCCCGGTCGGGCAGCGACCTGTCGAGTCTGCCGGCCATGGCACAACGCGCTGATCCCGGGATCTGACCCGTGCTCGGACCTGCGTCTGTCGCATCGAACACCGTGCTCGGGCCGCCTGCATGGCAACGAACGTCCCCCAACAACTCACCAACGCAGACAAGGTCTGCAACTTGTCGGTCAAAGGAAAATCGATGAATCCACTTTCACTGGCCAAGAAAATGGTCAACATGGCACTTGCGCCGATGGGTTACCACGTTGCCCCTCTTCCGCAGGATGCGGTCCGCAGGAACGACCGCACCGACCCCGCGCTGGCGGTCAATGAGGGTCTGAAACCGGATTCGCTGCGCGTGTTGAATCTGCTTCGCTACACGAAGTCCAGCGGTTCGGACTACGACGCGACCGAGTTCCCGGCGGGCTACCACTCGATCACGTTGGACGGCAAGTACTTCGACGGCCAGCGAAAGCCGAGCGAGCGTTTGACGAAGGTGCCGTTTGACTTCGAGGGCAAGAGCGCGCTGGACATCGGCTGCAACCAGGGCGGCATGCTCCACGCGTTGACCTCCCAGTTGTCCTGGGGAGTCGGGATCGACTACGACCACAGGATGATCAACGCTGCGAATCGGGTACGGCGTCACAACGGCGAGCGCCACCTGGACTTCTACGTCTTCGATCTCGAGAAGGAACCGCTGGACTACATCGGCGACTTCCTCGTTGAGGATCGCGTCGACATCGTCTTTCTGCTGTCCGTCTGCATGTGGATCCGGAACTGGGTGGATGTGATCGCCTGGGCTGCCGGGCGCTCCGACCACATGCTGTTCGAGTCGAACGGCTCCGAAGAGCAGCAACGCGACCAAGAAGTTCAGCTGCGGAGGCACTACGCCAACGTTCAACTTGTTTCGGCTTCCTCCGACGACGACCCCGGGCAGCGGGATCGCAAGCTCTATTTCTGCTCACGCCTTCCGTTGCCGCCAGCCGCGTGACCGGAGGCCCCATCCAGCCTGCACGAGCAGACCTTGCCGACCGCGTCAAGGTCACACGCCGGCCCCGGTGATGCCTGTCA
The DNA here is from genome assembly GCA_900696685.1 of uncultured Planctomycetota bacterium. GTDB lineage: Bacteria > Planctomycetota > Phycisphaerae > Phycisphaerales > UBA5793 > UBA5793. The sequence continues at coordinate 6,324 of CAADHA010000164.1, read as the reverse complement.
CGACTGGCGCTTGAAGAGCGCGCGAACCTGAAGAAGATCCTGAAGGTAGCGTCGCGATATCAAGTGAAGCGCGAGGAGGTAGGTCAGCGCGCCAGCCACCACGTGCGCAAACAAGCCAAGGGCCGGTGATGTCAGGCCGTCCCAACGCGCCAGGCCCTCGATCACCAGCCACATCACCGTCGATGCCAGCGTGGGCGGCCCGAGAACCGAGGTCATGTCGCGTGCACTCAGATCGATCAAGGCAAACGCCCGGCGCAGAGGAACCAGCGCATAGAACGAGGCCCCTGCCATGGCCACGGCCACACCATCGATACCCCAGGGCAAGGCGAAGTACACGCCGACGATAAGGAGCAACGTTCCCAGCACGTTGTAGCGCAGCGCCAGACTCACGCGGTCGTGAGCGTTGAACAAGGGAGTCGCGATCGCCGTGCTGGCACGAACGGCCGCGCTGATGCCAAACATCGCCATGACCGGGATCATCGGTCGCCAGGGCTCGCCGTACAGCACCAGCACCAAGTTCGTGGCGTTTGCCGACACCCCCACGCCGACGGGAATCACGACGGCAGCGAGCAGGCGACCGGCCCGTATCACGAGTTGTTGGAATCGCTCTCGCTCAGACTGCAGCGCAGAGAACGCTGGAAACAAGACATGCTGGATCGGCGTCGCGATGCGCGCCCGGATCTCATCCGTCAGCGAGCGGGCGTTCTGGTAGTACCCCAAGGGCGTCGGGCCCAACTGGCGACCGATCAGCAGCAGGTCGACGCTGGTGTTCAAGTAGTACATCACCGACCCGCCGAAGTAGCTTCCGCTGGTTCGCCAGGTGCTGGAGATCAGCGTCCACTGGAAGCGCCACCGCGGTCGGTAGGGCACGTTGATGAAGCCGAGGACCGCACTGGTCAATGCTCCCACCAGGGCACCGACGACAAGACTCCACATGCCCAACCCGGCCAGCGCGCAACCCACGGCGGCCGCGATACGCACGATCACCGTGCCGATGTTGATCCAGAACTCGGTCCGAAACCGCATCAGACGTGCCATCACGACCCAGGGCACCGCGGTCAGGCTGCTGAGGACGAAGTTCAGACACAGGAACCTCAGGATCGGTCCGACCGCAGGGTCCGCGAAGAGCCAGCCGGCCGCAAACGACAGCAGAAACACCGCCAGCGAAAGAACCAAGCCGACTGCCAGCGTTGCCCAGAACACCGTGTCCAACTGCACACGATTGATGACGCGACGCTGGATGAGCACGTTGGTGAAGCCGAATGCGCCGAACAGGGCCGCGAACTCCGTCACCACGGTGGCCATGGCGATGTAACCGAAGTCGGCCGGCAGCAGCAGTCTGGCCAGGACGGCGGTCGACCCGATGGTCAGGACCGTGCGCAGCGCCAGGCCCAGGAACTGGAACCCGGCACCCGTGGCGACACGTCGGCCCATCCCTTCGGGCCGAAGCACGAAGGCACGCTGGACCAGACTGGAGCGTTGCACCGCCGACCTACTTCCGCCGGCCGCAGGGCGTCACGCCACCACGGTGAACAAGGCAGGGCACCGCCGACGAAGCCGGCTTCATCGCCCGCCTCAGCCCGAAATCGGCGCGCCCACGGGCCTGCAGCCTGAGCGCCAGCAGGGTGCCGTTCACGAGACCCGCCTCAACAATCGCCACCAAGACTTGAGCAGCACGGTCCACGCCAGCAATTGGCCAGGATCCGTGGCAAGCGCATGCATCGCCGCCTTGCGGGCGACTTCGGGCTGCCCGCCGATCAGATGAGCGCCCGCGAAATCGCTCCAGCTGCGCGACAGCCCTCGCGCCACCTCGCGCCGCCCGGCCTTTCGCCCGGCCGGCGACAGATAGCCCCATCGTCGAATCGCCCTCTCAATGACTTCGCCCTTGTGGTTGGCCGCTGGCACCTTGCGGGTGATGTTGTCGGCATGGTGCCTGTACAGCGCAAGCGGGAGCGGCACCCGAAGGATCGAGGTCAGGCGCGAGGCCCGCAACCAGAGGTCATAGTCCTCGCCGATGCGCAGGCTGCAGTCGAAGCCGCCCAACTCGTTCAACAGGTCGCGGCAAGCCAGCACGGTCGAGGTCCAGACATGGCAATCGAGCAGGAGATCGGGGTAGATGTCCCCGGAGGGGCCGTCCCAGCGACCCCCTGGCGACTCGGCCGCCAAGAACTGCATCAGCTCCGGATCGGGTTCCGGGTCCATGCTTTCCCAGACGTACCAGGCGCTGCAGATCATGCGCGAGGATGGCGTGGACGCCAGTTCGCTCAGCTGCAGGCGCAACTTGCCCGGCAGCCAGATGTCATCGGCATCGATGAACGCGATCCAGGCCCCCTGGGCCTCCGCAATGCCTCGATTCCTGGCGTTGGCGACGCCGGCATTGGCTTGCCGGATCAGGCGTACGCTCGGGAAGCCGCGTTCGACGATCTCGGCCGAGCCATCCGTCGAGCCATCGTCCACGACCAGCACCTCGGTTTGAACCTCCTGCTGGGCCAACACGCTTCGCAGCGCGGCGGCGATGTAGCGCGCCGCGTTGTGGCAGGGGATGACGACGGACACACGTTCGGACGGGGACATGGGCAGCGGAGCGACCCGGGCGGGAAGGCGTCGATTGTGTCATCGGCCCCCGTCGCAGGGGTGACATCGGAGGTGGATAGCATGAATATGCACGCGAGCACGCTGGCGGCCGCCGATCGATGCCGACACTGCGGGCACAATCGTCGACCATGTCCAGCGTTGCCAGCGCCTTGCCCCCGTTCGACACGACGAAGATCGCACTCCTTTGCTCAGGGCTGGGCCATGTCGTGCGCGGTCATGAGGTCTTTGCACGGGGCCTGTTCGACATGATGGCTGGCCATGTCGACATCCATCTGTTCAAGGGTGCCGGCGACGCCGCGGACCACGAGCAGACGATCGCGTGCGTGAAGCGCGGGAGTCCCGCACTGGATCACGCCTTTGCGGTGGCAGCGTCGCCGCAGTGGGCGAACGCCGTGCGCGAGCAGGCCCGGCTGAACATCGAACACGAAACCTTCGCCTACGCCGCGCTCGAACCGCTGCTGGCACTGCAACCCGCGGTCGTGCATTGCCTGGAGCAGGAGGTCTGTCGGGTGGTGCATGCGCACCGACACCTGTTTCGGAACCCGCCGCGGATCCTCTTTTCCAACGGCGGCGCCATCCCGGCGGACGCCCTACCTCCGTGCGACGCAGTGCAGGAGCACACCGAGTACAACCTGGCCGGCAGCCTCAAGGACAGGGCGTTCTGCATTCCCCATGGGGTCGACACCCAGCGGTTTCGCCCCGGCGTGGCCACCGAGATGCGTGCGCGCCTGGACATCCCCTCGGACGCGTTCACGATCATCAGCGTCGGCACCGTGTGTTTTCACCACAAGCGCATGGACCATGTCATCCGCGAGGTCGCCGCGCTGCCCGGGGCTCATCTGCTGATCGTCGGGCAGGACAACCAGGACACCCCGGCCATCCATGCGATCGGCCGCGAGGCGCTTGGCGGGCGCGTGCATTTCATGAAGCTGGCGCACGAGGAGCTGCCGCAGGCCTACGCGGCAGCCGACGCCTTTGCGCTCGGGTCGCTGCACGAGACCTTCGGCATCGTCTACATCGAAGCGATGGCGATGGGCCTGCCGGTGTTCTGCACCAACCACCCGAACCAGCGTTCGATCGTGCGCGAAGGCGTGTTCGTCGACATGGCCCGGCCCGGCGCGCTGGCGGCCGCGCTGCGCGACACGCGCCCCGAGCGCCGCGCCGAACTCGGCCGGCGCGGGCGCGAGATCGCCGTGGCCGAGTACGACCTGGCACGGCTTCGTCAGCGCTATCTTCAGGCCTACCGCCGCATCGCCTCGTTGCCCTTGGCGCTGCCGGCTACCGCGCCGACGCAACGCTTGAGAGCCCATCTACGACACACGCTGCAGCGCACGCGCCGTCTTTTCCATGGCAGCCACTGAAATCCAGTCCTTCGCCGACGCCACGTCGTCCAACAACCCGGTCTGCGTTGGCACGCCGCGCTTCGGCGACGCGGCGCTGGCCGCCATTGCGGCGCGTGATGGCGTCCAGGCGGCGTGGCGTCACGTGCTCGCCAATGGGGCCGAGGCGGCGATGCGGTCGGCAGCCGCAACCGGTGGCGCCTTCGCGGTAGGCATGCGCGACGCGCATGGCCGCGCCTTCCTGGCGGTCGATCGCTTTGCCATCCAGACACTGTGCTACCGGATCGTCGACGGCGTGCTGCACATGGCGTCCCGTGCGGACACGCTTGCGGCCATCCCGCCGACCGCGGAGCTCGATCCTCAGGCGTTGTACGACTACCTTGTCTTTCACGTGATCCCCAGCCCGCGCACGGTGTTTCGCGGCGTTCACCGTTTGCCGCCCGGGCACGGTGCCTGGTTCGAGGGCGGCAAGCTCACCGTCCAGCGCTACTGGGCCCCCGAGTTCGAACAGCCGAAAGAGGCCGATTTCGGCACGCTGCGAACGGCGTTTCGAGACCATCTGCGTGCCGCCGTGCAAGTTCAGCTGGATGGCAGCAAACCTGCCTGCTTCCTCAGCGGCGGCACCGACAGCTCGACCGTCGCCGGCATGATCCGTGAAGTCACCGGAGGTCCGGCCGCCACCTATTCCATCGGCTTCGAGGCCCAAGGCTACGACGAGATGGCCTTTGCCCGCATCGCGGCCCGGCACTTCGACACCGAGCACCACGAGTACTACGTGACGCCCGCCGACCTGGTCCAGCACATCCCCAAGGTGGCCACGCACTACGACCAACCGTTTGGCAACTCGTCGGCCTTGCCGGCCTATTGTTGTGCGGTCGTGGCGCGTGACGACGGCGTGACCAAGCTCCTGGCGGGCGATGGCGGCGACGAACTGTATGGCGGCAACGAACGCTACGCCAAGCAGCGCGTGTTCGGCGCCTACGAACTTCTGCCATCCCTGCTCCGCCACGGTCTCCTCGAACCTGCGCTGACCCGCACCGGTCTGGGCAGCTGGCCGCTCCTGCGCAAGGGCCGCAGCTACGTCGAGCAAGCTCGGGTGCCCTTCCCCGACCGGATGCAGATGTACAACCTGCTTCATCGCCTGGGCCCGGCCGATGTCCTGACGCCGGAGTTCCTGGCCCGGGTCGACCAGGCCTTGCCGCTGGCGCATCAACGTGAGACCTGGCAAGCCGTCTCGAACACCTCGCCCTTGAACCGGATGCTGGCCTACGACTGGCGCTACACGCTGGCCGAGTCGGATCTGCCCAAGGTGGTCGGCACGACCACACTGGCCGGTGTGGGCGTCGGGTTCCCGATGCTCGACGCCGGCCTGGTGGACTTCTCGCTGAAGCTGCCAGGGTCCTACAAGCTGCGGGGGCTCAAGTTGCGCTGGTTCTTCAAGGAGGCGTTGCGCGGTTTCCTGCCCGACGAGATCCTGGCCAAGAAGAAGCAGGGCTTCGGCCTGCCGTTCGGCGTCTGGGCGACCCAGCACGACGGTCTGCGGGCGCTGGCTTCGGATTCATTGGGTAGTCTGGCCCAACGAGGCGTCGTCCAGCCGGCCTTCGTGCACTCGCTGCTGACCCGGCGGTTGCAGGAGCACCCAGGCTACTACGGCGAGATGGTCTGGATCCTGATGATGCTGGAGCAGTGGCTGCGCGGCCACGCACGGGACTGGCGCCTCTGAGAGGCCATTCCGTGCCGTGTCACGGCTGCAGCAGGGCAACCCCGATCCGCGATCGCCCGACCCCAGCTCCTGTTCGCCCCTGCATGCATCCGTCGCTGAAGTCGTTTGACCGCCCCCCGGTATGGGGGGGATCGATGCGCTTGGCTTCCGGATAGGCTCGTTCATCCAAGGACTACCCATGCCCGCCCCGGCGCCTACGCGCGTTCGGGTGCCGGCTCAAAGCGCCATGACGCAAACAATGCCCCGCCCCTGGCTCGACCGCCGAGGTCTCCTGGCCACCGGCCTCGTACTGGCAGCGGTCGCGACCCCGGGGCATGCCGGCAATCTCTCCTACCTGGAAGGCTTGCTGGCGAACACACCGCAGGGTGGTTGGGTGCAGGTCAACACCAACCGCTTCTCCGACGCGTGGGCCAGCGTCGCCCAAGGCGGGTTGCCTGACGGTTCCTACTCGAACCCGGCTTCGATCGTGCTTGCGTGGAGCTCGGTGGCCTGGGACAGCGTGAACGATCAGTTGCTGCTGTGGGGTGGCGGCCATGCCAACTACATGGGCAACGAGATGTACGCCTGGAGCGGCGACACCGGGCTTTGGTCACGTGGCTCGCTGCCCAGCCGGCTTGACCGCTATGGCGCCACGGCGACCTACTTCACCGCCGATGACGCCGCGCC
>CAADHA010000163.1 GCA_900696685.1 uncultured Planctomycetota bacterium | reverse complement strand
TGACGGGGGGGCGGGCCGGAGGCGTTGGCGTGAAGGAGGAATGAGGAAAGCGGGCGGGACGCCCACGCTCCCGAGTCGTCGATGTAGCGGATGCCGAAGACGAAGAGGCTCACGCCCTGCGTCGATGCTTCGCCGCCGGGCAACGGGCCAGCATCACGGCGTCTTACGGAGGATGAAGATCGTAAAGCAGACATGCCATCGACCGCTCAACCCGTTGGGATGTGCCCTCAGGGCGTCGCCAATCCCAATCCAGATCAGATAGCGCATTACTTCCGAGGCAGACCAAGCACCCGATCCATCAAGTCGGACATCAGGGTGCTTCGTCTTGGATGGACTATGGCGATCAGATTGTCGAGATAGACGAACAGGAGATAGGTTGGCACCAGCGCCAAGAATGCGCCCGTCCCAGTGGCGCCGCCGCGATACTCATGGTCCACTAATGCACGAATGCCATTACCACCGAGTCGGTATAGAGGCCACAAGAGGAGGAGCGCTAGGGCAGAGCGCAGCACGATGGCCAATGTGCGCCTCCGCGCTCGCAGCATTGTGTTAAGCGTGGTACTCAGAACAAGTGCCAAGACCAAGCCGATCAAGGCCGCAATGAACTTGTGCTCATGGACAGCTCTGTCAATGCTTTCGATCCAGCCCATATCCGTCTCCGAAACGCTTGCTCGATCCGCAATCACTCGGCCATCAGATTCCCGTTTGATCGGCAGCGCTCCGAGCACTCGTTGTAAGCGTCATATACAGTCGACAACACATCCCAACCAAGCGTACCCCAACCCCAAATGCTCCCGAGCCTCCCGATCCTCATGAGACGCCTTCCGATCCGCGCCATCTGCGGATTGGGCGGCACCACAACCCGCCCAGCACTGACCACGAGCACCTGCGTGGACGTCATGGACGCTTGAACATACGGTCCGATGCGCAGGTACTGCCGTTGAATCGACCTGAACCACAGAAGGCGGAAGTATGGATGACTCGTTGGTTGTGTGAGGAACTCACCCGCTTCTTGTACCCGTTTCCAGTCAACATAGTCCAATGGGTTGTTTGACAGGATGGGGTCTTCGGGGCGAACATTGATGCCCAAGGCGACGCCTGCTCCTGCCTTCGACAGTACCCAATCGCCAAAGACCATTGCGGCGAGTCGCAACGGCATTTCGCCGAGTTTCTCGGCCAGGCAGTTCGCCATGCAACCGAGGTAGTCGAAGTATGGATTGTCATCGCCCGGACGACCGACGGCTTGGAGCGTTGCGAATCCCTGTCCGTAGCGCCCCGCCGTCTCCGCCGCGCGCCACATCTCATCCTCAGTCAGGAGACCGCGACGGGCCATGTACCTTGGACCGGGTTGCTTGCAATATTGCCCAGGATCGAATCCCGGCGCGATCAGCGGGTTGAAGATGTCGGGAAACGGCGACCCGCCCCAGTCAATCCACGATGGATCGAACCCAGGCGTGATCAGCATGCCCCAATAGGTCGTGCCGGGACTCTCGGGCGCGAGACCACCGCCATTGGAGAAGTTCGGAAGCGTCCACTCGGGCACGAACGATGGCGGAAAGGGACTCAGGCCCGCCGAGTCGGTGAGCGTTGCGGCTGAGCCGTCGGCGTACTGGTAGAAGTTGCTTCCGCTGCTGTGGCCGATCGGATCGCGCTGGAGGAAGCGGCCCATCTTCGGATCGTACTCGCGGTGCCGCACGTGCCACTGCGCGCGTTCGTCGTTCCAGGTGTAGCCGGCGTAGCCGATGTCGTTGCCGGTCGTCCCTGAGTTGTTGAAGGCGGTCAGGACGTTGCGGCCGCCGAGGGCGCCGGAATAGGCGCTGAAGGCGTTGAGGTCGGCCTGCGTCACGGCCCCGTCGAGATTGAGGTCGGCGAGGATGTTGTAGGGGGCCTGGCCGTTCTTGATCGCGGTGATGAGCGTCTCGTCGGCAGTGTCCACGTCGTAATCGCCGTCCACGTCGCCGAAGGGGAAGACCTCCGGCTCGCCGTAGGCGGTGTAGAAGACCCGCTCGACGCCCCAGCCTGAATCGGTCACGATCACCGACACATTGTAGTTCGCATCCGTGAGGAAGTACCGCGCCGAAGCGGCGAGAGAGGAGAAAGGGGAACAGGTGAGCAGGAGAGCAGAGGCGCCCCCATCCCGGCCTTCCCCCGCGGAGCCGGGGGAAGGAGACTGGATTCCCCCCTGCGCGGGAAGGACGGGCGGGCAGGAGGCGTTCGCTTGCACTCTGAAGGGACCGCACAGTTCGACTACGATTACGCATGAACACATCATACTGCTTCGCAGGCACTTTCGCTGTCGGCTCGCTTTTCTGTTCGCCCCTCGCCACGGCCGCGCCGCCGACCATCGTCGTCGATCGCGACAACGTCGAGATCACGCAGTCGTGCATCATCGAGATCGGCGCGGCGGTGATCGCCGATGCAGACGGCAACGGGGTGATTCACATCAAGGCAAACGGCATCACCGTCGAGTTCTCAAGTGATCGCGCCCGGCGCGAGATGTACGGCGCGCCCGAGGGCACGCCGTGGGATGAACTCACCGGCGTCGGCATTGTGATCGACGGGCATCGGGATGTGACGATCCGCGGCGCGCACTGCCACCGCTACAAGGTCGGCATCCTCGCGCGCAACGCCGACGGGCTGACGATCGAAGACTGCGACGTGGCGGGCGGATTCGCCCAGCGCCTGCGCTCGACGGCCGCCGCCGAGGATGGCGGGGACTGGCTCTTTCCACATCACAACGACAATCGCGAGTGGGTCACGCAGTTCGGCGCCGGCGTCTGCGTCGAGCGGTCGAGGCGCGTGACGGTCAGCGGCACACTTGCGCGGCAGCGGCAGAACGGCATCATCCTCGACCGGGTGAACGAATCGCGCCTCTTCGACAACGATTGCTCTTTTCTCTCGGGCTGGGGGCTGGCGATGTGGCGCTCCAGCGGCAACGTCATCACCCGCAACGCCTTTGACTTCTGCGTGCGCGGGTACAGCCACATGGTCTACAACCGCGGTCAGGATTCGGCCGGCATACTCATGTTCGAGCAGTGCAGCGACAACATCATCGCAGAGAACTCGGCGACGCACGGGGGGGACGGGTTCTTCGGCTTTGCCGGCCGCGAGGCGCTGGGGGAGGTCCGGCCGCGCGACGGAATGAGCGAGGACGAGATGATCGAGTTCACCAGAAGGCGCGGCAACAACAACAATCTCCTCATCGCCAACGACTTCTCCTACGCGCCGGCGCACGGGATCGAGATGACCTTCTCCTTCGGCAACCGCTTCCTCGACAACCGACTCGTCGAGAATGCCATCTGCGGCGTCTGGGGCGGGTATTCACAGGACACTGTCATCGAGGGCAACACGATTGTCGGCAACGGCGAGATGGCCTACGGCCTCGAGCGCGGCGGCATCAACATCGAGCATGGCCGGGGCAATCGCATCACGCGCAACGCCTTTGAGCGGAACAAGTGCGGCGTGCACCTCTGGTGGGACAACGACGAGCATCTCTTCAAGGCGCCCTGGGCAAAGGCCAACCACGTCGGTTCGCGCGACAATGTCGTCGTGTTCAACACGTTCACCGAAGACTTGCTCGGATTGCACCTTCGCGCCGCGAAACCCAACATCATCGGCGAGAACACATTCAGCAACGTGCAAAGGGAGATGGACGCGGACGAGGCCAGCCTGCCCATCGCGGCGCCCATGATGATGATGCCCGTCGAACGGCCGCGCTATCCCGTCTACGGCGAGACGCGTCCCGTCGGCGCGCGGGCGCATCTTCGCGGCCGCGACAAGATCATCATGCACGAGTGGGGGCCGTGGGACCACGAGTCGCCTCTTGTGCGCCTGAGCAGGGCCACGGGCAGCCTGCACCAGTATGACGTGCTCGGAGCGAGCGGACCGATGCGCATCGGCGCCGCGCCGCCGGGCGTCGAGGTCGAGGTGGACGATCCCGCACCCGGCCGACACGCCCTGCTTGTGCGCGCGACGCGCAACGGCGTCTCGGCCTACTCCATCCCCATCACCATTGGCGACAACTATCGCACGATGATCGAGGGGACGATCATCCACGCCACATGGAATGTGACTTTCTTCAAGTGGGAGCGGGAGAAGACTGATCCGCGCGCCGACCTCGATGCCTGGCGCACACTGGCGAAGGAGCCGAAGGCGGTGAAACTCACGACTGATTCGCTCAGTTTCCCCTTCGCAATGGGCGGGCCGAAGGATGTGCCCGGCCTGCCCCAGCGCGAGGCGCTGGTTCCGCTGGGGGGCGACCTCTTCGGCACCATCGCCCATACCCGCCTGCCCCTCACGGCCGGCCGCTGGCGCATCACGACGCGCAGCGACGACGGCGTGCGCGTAACCATCAACGGGCCGGGGCTGAGCGGGCAGCGCATCATCGACAACTGGACATGGCATGGCCCGACGGTCGATCGCGGCGAGTTCACACTCGCCGCCGACTCGGAAGTGGATATCCTCGTCGAACATTTCGAGATCGACGGCTATGCGGTGCTGGAGTTCTCGATCGAACGGGCAGAGTGAGCGTTTCATAGGACTCCCAGAAGCCCATGCTCGTTGAATACGGGCTTCGGCTACGATTGCTCCATGCCTCGCCGCCCTCCAGATCGTCCCTATGCCGACAAGTCGCGCGGCATCCGCATCCAGAAGGTGCTTGCCGAGGCAGGGATCGACTCGCGCCGCCACTGCGAGGAACTCATCCGCGATGGCCTCGTCAAGGTCAATGGCGAAGTCGTCACCGCGCTGCCGGCCTGGGTGGACCCGGAGAATGACCGGATCGAAGTGGACGGCCGTCCGATTCGGAGGCGCAGGGCCTCACGCCCGGTTGACCACTATTACATCATGCTCAACAAGCCGGCCAACGTCGTGTCAACAAACAGCGATCCCTATGGCCGGCGACGAGCGATCGACCTTGTCGCACTGCCGGGCAACCCTCGCCTCTTCTGCGTGGGGCGGCTCGACGCCGAGTCGACGGGGCTGCTGCTGCTGACCAACGACGGTGAGTTGGCCAACCGCCTGACGCACCCGCGCTACGAGGTGTCCAAGACCTATGAGATCATTGTGAAGGGCGGCCTCGACGCGGCCGGCGTCGAGACGCTTCAGCGGAGCATGGCTCGCCTCGACCGCAAGGGCCGCGGGAGTCAGCGCGACCGTCCGGTGCGCCTCAAACTTCTCAAGCGAGACCGGGATCGCACTCATCTCCTGATGGAGTTGTGCGAGACTCACAATCGGGATCTGCGGCAGATGCTGGCCGCACTCGATCATCCCGTGCGCAAGTTGAAGAGAGTGGCGCTGGGTCCGCTGAAACTGAGCGGCGTAGCCGTCGGGATGTGGCGGCCTCTGCGCGCCGCGGAGGTCGGCACCCTGAGGCGCGCCGCCGGCATGGGCCGAAGCGCTAGGGAAGGGTCGGCGAAGGCTTCGCCGCCTCGCGCCGCGCAATGATCTCGCCCGTCGATCGCGCATAGCGCAGGCCCAGATTGAGCGGAAAGACGCGCAGACTCTCGGCCCGCAGGCGCGGCGCATGATCGCGCTCATACGCCTCGAACACGGCGCGATTCCGAAAGCGATAATGCACCTCGTAGCGGATCGCCGGTCCGTCCATGCGCACGATCTCGGCATCCAGCGCCCCTGCTGCGCACACGTCGGCCAGGTGCTCGCGCTCCAGCCAGTCCACCCATTGCTGGGCGACTTCGACACTCTCAAACTCGCATGCCACGGTGTAGAGAAACACGAAAGGCCCTCGCGCCACTCCGCCGAGGCCGCCGGTCAAGCCGGGTATGTCGGCTTCTGCTGCCAGTCGAGTTCATACGAGCCGGGGATGCCGTGGTACTCGCGCGGGAAGACGTAGTCCTTGCGCAGCGGGTGGCCGACCCAGTCCTCGGGCAAGAGGATGCGGCGCAGGTCGGGGTGGCCCGGGAAGTCGATGCCGAAGAGATCGAAGATCTCCCGCTCGTGCCAGTCCGCCGCGGGCCAGAGATCCGCCACGCTGGGGATCGACGGCGCGTTGCGGTCGGTGTAGACCTTGACGGCGAACTCGTGCCGGTGCTTCATCGAGCGCAGGTCGTAGACGGCGCAGAGTTTGTCCTCGGCGACGTAGTCCACGCCGGAGATGCACAGGAGAAAGTCAAAGTCAAGATCGGCGCTGCCGGTGAGGTGCTCCGCCACGTCGCGCCAATTGGCGGCATCGAGGTGAATGCGCGGGTGCTTATCGAGCGGGTGCAAGGCGGTGATGTGGCCGGGGAACTTGGCTTCGAGCGCCTGAGCAATCTGCGTCGGGTTCATAGTGGCGGATTCTAGGCCGCGTGGGTTTGGTGACGCCGCACGTCTGCGGCCGCACCGGACCCATGCACTGCGACCGTGATCCCTCGGTGCCTTGATCCCCCCATGCCCTCATTCCTATGGCGTCTCCACCACGTTGCTGACCTCGCACGGGCCGGTCGGGGCGCGGAGGAAAGCCTGGAAGTAGCCGGGGCAGGCGGCGGCGGGGAGGAAGCGCTCGGTGGCGCCCGACCCTTCGCCCGTCTGGACGCTGAACGCGACCTGAAGGAGACGTTGGCCGAGGCCGAGTTGCGTCCCGCCGC
>CAADHA010000162.1 GCA_900696685.1 uncultured Planctomycetota bacterium | reverse complement strand
GAGTTGATGTCATTTGCTCCTCCATAGCGCCCGCCGAAGGTTCCCAGGTTGAGTGGCTGACCGGCGGCCACGACCGCAGCGGGTTTCACCCCAATGTACCGCCTCGCCGCAACAGTGCAAGGGGGAAACCGGGAACCTGCGGAAAATTGTGCAAGGAGAACGACGGTCGTGAACCTGGGGCATGCGACCTGGGTCTGATGTGGCCGCGCACACCTGTGCTTTGAATCCGCGGCAGTGTCCTTCGGCGCCGCTGCGAGTCGAATTCAGAGCCTCGGGGCCCGCTTGGGCGCACCGCTCCGTTTCACGAATTCTGGAACGGCTCAGAGCCGCGGCGCCCGACATCAGCGCACGGACGTTCGGTGAGCGTGTTGAGCGGGTCGGCGCTGGTCAGGCGTTGATCGCGGTGATTTCGACGGCGATGTAGCGCTGCCGGTGGCCGGTCTTGCGGCGGTAGCCGGTGCGGCGGGTGAACTTGTAGACGTCGATCTTCTCGCCGAGTTCGTGGCGAAGGACTTTTCCGGTGACGGTAGCGCCGTCGAGATAGGGCTTGCCGAGGCTGGTCCTGCCCTCGCCGTCGCTGGTCATGAGGACGCGGTCGAAGGTGATCTCGGCGCCCTCGTCGAGGGGGCGGTGGTCGAGTTGAAGGACGTCGCCTGTGGCGACCTTGATCTGGCTGCCGCTGTCTTCGATGATGGCGTACACGGGAAGGCTCCGCGAAAGTCGATTCGTTTCCTGTTTTTGAGGCGGCAAGTATAGCGGGATCGGCGGTCAAGCCAAGATCGCGGGCTATATTTGTGTCGGAGCGGAGAGGGACGAGGGCAGGGGCTTCAGGCTTGCGGCGGCTGCCGGACCGTGATCCGAGGCAGCGCGGGCCCTGGCCCGGGCGTGGATCGGGGAATCACCGGGGTCGGGTATCGCAGTCGGATCGCAACACTTCTCTCGCCGCACCGTGTTCGAGAACCTCACCCAACTTCTGACCCGCCTCAACAACTACTCGAAGATCGAGGTGGCGATCGAACTGGCGATCATCTGGCTGGTGGTGTACATCGTGGTGCGCTTCCTGCGCGACACGGGCGGGGCGGGAATCATCAAGGGCCTGGCGCTGCTGCTGATCGTCGGAACGATCTTCGTGCGCGTGCTCGCTCAGAACGGCGAGAGCTTCCGCCGCCTCAACTTCCTTTACGACCGGGCGCTGGGATTCGCGGCGATCGGCGTGCTGGTGATCTTCCAGCCCGAGTTGCGGCGCGTGCTCATCCGGCTGGGCGAGGCGACTTTCTTCCGCGCGTCACGCTCGGAACTGGCGCCGATGATCGAGGCGCTGGTGCAGGCGTGCGAGTTCAACAGCCGCAACCGCATCGGCCTGCTGGTGGCGATCGTAAGGCGCGTGGGGCTGAGCGGGATCGTGGAGAGCGGGACGAGGCTGAACGCGGACATTTCGGCGGCGCTGCTCCAGACCATCTTCTGGCCCAACAGTGCGCTGCATGACCTGGGCGTGGTGGTACAGGGGCGCAAGGTGCTCGCCGCCTCGGTCCAGTTCCCGCTTACGAAGCGGACGGACGTTGATCCGCGCCTCGGCTCGCGCCACCGCGCGGCTCTCGGCGTCACGGAGGAATCTGACTGCCTCGCGGTCGTCGTAAGCGAGGAGACGGGCGGCATCGCCGTGGCGGAGCGCGGACAACTTCACCGCATGACGAGCATCGATCACCTTCGGACCTTCCTGGCCGAGCGCCTGCTGTCGGAGGGTTCGGCGACGGAGCATCTCGTGGACGAGTCGGGATTTTCGGATGAAGGTCCGCGCATTGTGCGGCGCGAGAGCCCGGCCGGCGAGGCGGCGCCGGAAGCCGGAAAGGTTCCGGGCGGATGAGCGAGCGCTTCAAGTCCATCCTCATCGTAACGGTCGTGGCGCTGCTGATCTGGCTCTATGCCGAGCAGGCCAATCCGGCCAAGCCGCTGTCGCGGGCCGTGACGTTCCAGTTGCGCCTGCCCGAGGGGAGCGACCTGATTGCGCGCCTCGGCGAGCCGAACCGCGCGTACCAGTTCGAGTTCTCCGGACCGCTGGCCGAACTCGAAACGCTGCGGCAGCGTCTCCAGCGGACGGCGGACAAGGTCACGCTTGCCATCGGCACGGACATCGACCCGGGGACGGGCCAGCGCGAGTACCTCGCGCGCGAACTTCTCGCCGGCCACGAGTGGTTCGAGGGATCGAAAGTCATCATCAGCGAAGCGCAGACGCAGTCGGTGCGCGTGGTGATCGACCGCTGGACTCGCGTGGACGTGGCGGTGGCGGCGGGGGACTTCGGCGACCTGGCGATCGACGGCCCCGTGCTGATCGAGCCGGCGTCGCTCGCGGTGGAGGTGTGGGAGTCGATCGAGCGGCCGCTGGCGGCGGACCAGTTGCGCCTCGTCGCCGTGCCGGCCTCATCCGATCTCGACCACCTGGCGGAGGGGCAGTCGCACACGATCGCGGCACGCGTCGAGGTGAACACGATCCTGCGGCCGGAACAGGTGCGCCTGCCGGAAGGAAGCCGCGTCAACCTGACCTTCCGGCTGAAGTCGCGGCAGGCGCAGACGGCGTTCGGCCCGGTGCCGATCAAACTCGTGATCCTGCCGCGCGACCAGCAGTACGAGGTGACGCTGACTGAGCCGGTGATTGCGGAGGTCCGCCTCACCGGGCCGAGCGATCTGATCAACCGCGTCAAGGCAAGGGAGATCAAGGTCTTCGGATACCTCGATCTTGACAGCGTCGAGTTGAGCAGCGGGATCACGAGCAAGGCGGTGTCGTTCGATCATCTCGCCGGCCTGACGGTGTCGTCCGGGCCGCACGTGGCGCAGTTTACGATCACTCGCCGGCCGGACATGGAGCCATGAGCCGGCGGCCTTCCACGATCGGAGTCACGTGAGCGGAAGAAAGTACATCAACCTGGTGGTGACGGGCGCGAGCGGCCGCATGGGGCGTCTTGTGTGCGAACTGGCGGGCGCGGATGAGGAGAACTGGGAAGTTGTGGGAGCGGTGGCGCATCCGCGCAGCAGCCGTCTCGGGCAGCCGTCGTTCATCAGTGGTGATCATGCGCCGGTCGTCACGCCGACGTTCGGCGGCAAGTGCAATCTCGTAATCGACTTCTCGACGCCGGCGGGGACGGAGACGGCGATCCAGATCGCGCTGCGCGAGGGGGCGGCGCTGCTCGTGGGCACGACGGGCCTGCCCGAGGCGACGCGCCAGGTGCTCGAAGCGGCGGCGCGGCGCATCCCTGTCCTCCTCGCGCCCAACACGAGCGTGGGCGTGGCGCTGTGCGCTTCGCTGGTGGAACAGGCGGCCCGCGCGCTCGGACCGGACTGCCGCGTCGAGATCGTCGAGGCGCACCACAGGCACAAGAAGGATGCGCCGTCGGGGACGGCCCTCATGCTCGCGGCCGCGGCCGAACAAGGGGGGGCCGCCATGGGGCCTGAGCAGATTCACTCCCTCCGCGGAGGCGACGTCGTCGGCGAGCACACGATCCGCTTCGCGGCCGACGGCGAGTACGTCGAGATCATCCACCGCGCCACGTCGCGGACCGTCTTCGCGCGCGGCGCCCTGCGCGCGGGGCGGTGGCTCGTGACCCAGCCGCCGGGGTACTACTCCATCCGCGATTGCCTCAGCGCATCTCCGCGGGCCTGACCGCTGCTGGCCGATTATCCGCCGGGAGGCGAGTTTCGCGAATTTCCTCTGGCACCACGCGGCCAAGCCCGGTATGCTCAGTGTGGCACCAGTTCGCACTGTACCACCTTGAGGAGGGAAAGACATGCGATCGATCATTCCGTGCGCCGGCCTGCTTTCGGCCCTGACGATCACCACCGCCGCGGCGGCGCAGAGCGTCGTCACGCTCTACGCCACGGCTGACGCTCACACGCGCGACGTCGCCCCGAACGAGAACAACGGACCATCCGAGCGCCTGTGGATCGGCCGCGGGTCCTTCTGGGGACTTGGCAACATCCGGACCTTTGTCCACTTCGACCTACTCGAACTCCTGCCGGGCAATCCCAACGCGTTGAGGAGCGCGACGCTCTCGGCGTACCAGTTCGACTCTGAGCCGGCCGCGGGCGGGCTGGACACCAACGTCCACCATGTCCTGGCCAACTGGAGCGAGAGCACGGTCACGTGGGCGAACCAGCCGCCCTTCGACCCTCGCGTCTGGGCCACGGCACAGACGGGTTCGAGCGGGCTTCGCGGCTGGATCGATTGGGACGTCACCGCTCTCGTTCAGGACCAGGTCACGCGGCAGTCGCACCTGGGCTGGATGTTCAAGAACACTTTCGAGTCCGCCGGGGCGTCGCGACTGGGCTATTTCCACAGCCGCGAGTACAACGCCGATCCCTCGCGACGGATTCAACTCAACGTCGAAATCCCGACGGGTGATGCACCGGTGATGACGCTCTCTTACGATGCGCTGCGCGGCGGGCAGAACACGACGCTGACGGCGACGGGGGCGGCGCCGGGGCAGCGCGTGTACTTCATCTACAGCCTTACGGGCCTCGGCTCGCAGCGAGTGCCGCAACTCGGCGTGACGCTGGGGCTGCGCCGCCCATCGAGCGCCGGCGATGCAGTCGCCGACGGCGGGGGAAGGGCGGTGCTGACGCGCCGCGTCCCGCCGGGCGCTTCGGGCCGGGCCGTGTGGATTCAAGGCGCGCACTACGGCGCGGTGTCGAACATCGTCGCCGCAATCATAGAGTAGCACGCGCATCGCAACCGGAAACGGGCCGCTGGAGTCGGGGTTCCGTCTCACTCCGGCAGTGAATGGCTTGCCTGGCCGCACTTCCTGGCCAGGCATCTTCGAGAGTGCAGATGAACGGATCGCGCCCGCGATCACCCCGCGTCGGCGCGTGCGCCCGGCAGACCCCGAATCTCACCCTGATTCGCGGCTCCGACGGAATGGAGTCGCAGTCTGCACCGGCTGCTCCACCTAGGATGTGCTCCGCCCCTTGTCGCAGGCGGACTCTTCTGGAAGGATTCGGCTTGGCTACGCTCGGCATACCCAATGAGACTCACACGGGCGAGACGCGCGTGGCGCTGACTCCTGACGCCGTCAAGCGCCTCGAGCGAGTCGGCGTCAAGGTGGTCATCGAGTCAGGCGCGGGCGAGGCCGCCGGGTTTGACGACGCTTCGTACGCCGGCGCCGCTATCGCCACCGACGCCGACGAGGTCTGGAGCGCCTGCGACATCGTTGCAATGGTCGGTGCGCCCGGGCCGGACCGCATCCTGCAGATGAAGCGTGGAGCGATCCTCATCGGTATGCTCAACCCGCTGCGCAATGATGAACTGGTCAGCGCGTGCGTTCAGGCGGGTGTGACGGCCCTTTCTTACGAACTCGTGCCGCGCACCAGCCGCGCCCAGTCGGTGGACGTCCTCTCGGCGATGTCGAGCCTGGCGGGATACAAGGCAGTGCTGCTGGGCGCATCGCACCTTTCGCGGCAACTGCCGATGATGATGACCGCCGCGGGGACGATCCGCGCTTCGACGGTTTTCGTCATAGGGGCCGGAGTCGCCGGCCTCCAGGCGATCGCCACGGCCAAGCGCCTCGGCGCCGTCGTGCAGGCTTACGACCTCCGCCCGGCAGTGAAAGAGCAGGTCGAGAGTCTGGGCGCGCGCTTCGTGGAGTTCCAGATCGAGAAGAAGGAAGGCGCCGGGGGCTACGCCGCGGCCCAGAGCGAGTCTGAGCAGGAGCAGCAGCGCCGCCAGATGCATGCGGTCATCGCGGGCGCGGATCTCGTGATCACGACCGCGGCCGTGCCGGGCCGGCCTGCGCCGAAACTCATCGATGACGGCATGGTCCGCGCGATGGCGAGAGGTTCGGTGATCGTTGATCTCGCCGCCGAGACCGGCGGCAACTGCACGCTCACCTCGCCGGGACGGATCATCACGGAGCACGGCGTGACCATCATCGGCCTCACCGGCCTGCCGGCCACGATCCCATTTCACGCCAGCCAGATGCTCAGCCGAATCCTCACGACGCTGCTCTCCCTGCTCGTGGACAAGAAGGGGAATCTCGCCCTGAACTTCGAGGACGAGGTGGTCGCGGGCATGACCGCGACGCACGATGGAGAGATTGTTTCGCCGCGCGTGCGCGAGGCGCTGGGCCGCAGCCCCCAGACCGCAGGCGCTCCGGGAGCCTCAAGGTGACTACCTCTTCATACATGACCTGCATCACCTGGCTGATCGCGGCGCAGGAGACATCCCCCGTCGGCCGCACGACGCTGCTCATCGCGGTCTTCTTCATTCTCGTCCTCGCGTCGCTCTACGGATTCGAGATCATTCAGAAGGTGCCGGCCACTCTGCACACGCCCCTGATGAGCGGGACCAACGCCATCTCGGGCATCACCATCGTCGGCGCACTCATCTGCATCCTCCATCTCGAGCGCGGATCTGTGCTCGCAACGGTGCTGGGCGTGCTCGCCATCGTCTTCGCCATGATCAACGTCGTCGGCGGCTTCCTCGTCACGGACCGGATGCTGCAGATGTTCAGGCGGAAGTGAGTGAAAACCAACCACTGAGGCACCGAGGGCACTGAGGGCGCACAGAGAGAGGCAGTGAGCAGGTCAGAGAGCCATGGAGAAGTCAGCGCGGCGCAACTTCGATCCGGTTCGGGTGGGCGAGGCCCGCGACGGCCATCCGTATCTCGAACAGGAGACGACGGAGTTGATCATCGGAGCTGCCATCGCGGTGCATCGTGCGCTCGGGCCCGGCCTGCTGGAGTCGATCTACGAGCAGTGCCTCGCCTTCGAACTGGAGGAGCGGG
>CAADHA010000161.1 GCA_900696685.1 uncultured Planctomycetota bacterium | reverse complement strand
GTTGTGGCGTTGACCGATCTCCCAGTCGTTGGGATCGTGCGCGGGTGTCACCTTGAGAAAGCCCGTGGCGAATTGCGCCTTGGGGTCTTTCTCATCGCCGCCCATCGACACGGGCAGGACGACATAGTCATCGGCGACGATGGGAATGACGCGCCCGACGAGAGGCAGTTTCACTGAACGGCCCGCCAGCGCCGCCGCACGCGGATCTTTCGGATTCACCGCCACGCCCGTGTCGCCGAGCATCGTCTCGGGCCGCGTCGGGGCGACGGTGATGTGGTCGATGACCCGGCCATCGGGCAGTTTCACCGGCTCGCCGATGAGCGGATACCGAAGGTAGTAGAAGAACCCGTCGATTTCCTCGTCGTAGCACTCATCGTCGGCGACGGCCGTCTGAAGCACGGGATCCCAGTTGACCAGCCGCTTGCCGCGATAGATCAGGCCGTCCCTGAACAGGCGGAAGAACGCCTCGCGCACCGCGCGGGCGCACATCTCATCCATGGTGAAGCGCGTGCGGTCCCAGTCGCACGAACAGCCCATGAGTTTGAGTTGCTCGATGATCGTGGCTTCGTATTCATCTTTCCACGCCTGGGTGATGGCGATGAACTTCTCGCGGGCCTTGTCGGTGTCAGGGTCGAGGTCTTTGCGGCGCTTGCCCTGATCTTCCCAGATGCGTTTTTCGATGACGGCCTGGGTGGCAATGCCGGCGTGATCGGTGCCGGGCATCCACAGCGTCGGCCGTCCCTGCGCGCGGTGGTAGCGGATCAGCACATCCTGGAGGGTGTTGTTCAGAGCGTGGCCGAGGTGCAGGGCGGCGGTGACGTTGGGGGGCGGGATAAGGATGCAGTAGGGCGGCGGGCCGTCGGCGACAGGCTCGGCGTGAAAGGGACGGGCGGCCTCCCACGCGGCGCGGACCTTGGGTTCCTCGACTCCGGGGTCATAGGATTTCGCCAGTTCGCCTGAAGTTGGGGAATCCGCCGTGCCCATGAGGGCCGATTGTAGCCGCACGGCCGAAAAGCGCCGATGAACCGGGCATGAGTGACGTGAGCGGAAGTCAACGGACCATACTGACGCTCTCTTCTCTGGCCGTGGTGCTGCTGCTTGTCAGCGGAGCGGCGATCTGGCTGCTTGGAGGCGAAGTCGCCGGCGGGCCGCGAAAGGCAGCCGCAACGCAGACGCAGCGCCTTGAGGCTCTCAAGGCCGGCCTCGAGGCCGCGGCCAAGTACATCGCGTCCGATCAGGACGACCAGGCCTCGATCATTCTCGAGAAACTCGCCGAGGAGTTTCCGGGTGATCTCAATGTACTCTCCCAACTCGCCGAGTTGCGCCTCTACCAGGGACGCAATGCCGAGGCCTACGAGCACTATCGCACGCTCATTGTCAATCGCAAGGCCGATCGCGGCGTGTACTTCAACGCCGGTCTCGTGGCCGCGAAGCTCGATCGTGTCGAGGAGGCCATCGTGCACCTTCAGGATGCATGCCGGCTTGATCCGGCCGACGTGCAGGCGCCGCTCTACCTGGCCAATCTGTACCGCAAGGTGCACGAGAACACCAGGGCGCAGGAGCAGTTGCTCAAGGTGATCAACCTCGACGAATCGCAGCACCTCGCGTGGGGTGGGCTGGCGCAGATCGCGTTCGTGGAGAACAAACTCGACCTTGCCGAACAGCATCTGGCCAAGGCTCGGCGATTGGCGCCCCAGTTCATCACGTGGCAGGTGCTTGAGGCCAAGGTGCTGCGCCGGCGCGGCCGGCCCGAGCGGGCGCTGACGCTTCTCACCGCCCTCGGAGACGCCCGCTACCAGCAGGAAGTCGTCGATGAGATGGCGCAGTGCTGGGCGCTGATGGGCCTGCCTCTCCAGGCGGCACGGGAGCACGTGGACTTTCTCAATCGCAAGGCCGATTCGCTCTCCAGCGCCATCGCCGCCTCGCGTTTCTTCCTGCTGGGAGGCGACCGCACACAGGCGGAGTCGTGGATGCGCTACGCGCAGCGGCTTGATGCCCAGTCGCCCGAGGTCCAGGCGCTCGTCAACCAGTTCGAGGCGCCGCCCGCGGACGACCAGTAATCCGGAAGATGGCGGGAAACGGAGTCAGACTGCACTGTTCTCCGCGGCCATTTGCCGGTGATATCGATCGAGCCGTGCTCAGTGAGCGCGGCTGGCCTCGGCCACTATAATCATCCTGGTGTGGATGATGCCATGCAGGCGCGGGGCGCCCGGCCCGGCGGTGGAGGTGCGGCATGACACGATTGAATCGACTGTTCATGGCTCGCATGCGGCGCTGTGCGCTCGGCGTCGCTGCCTCGGCGGCGCCTCTTCTGGCCGCCGGGCGTGCCGTCGCGCAGAACCCGCTCGGCGACGGACAGGTGCTCGACGCAAATCTCAGCACGATTTCGCGCTACAACCAGCCCAGGCGCGCCTTCCTCCTCAATCGCATCAATGACGCAATTGTGACGGGCACGGCTCCGGGCGGGATGAGTTTTCGCGGCGACGTCGGGTATCGCAGCGCGTTCGAGTTTCGAGGCGACGTGGCCGGCCGGCCCGTCTACGACTTTCAGCGAGACGCCTATTTTTCCAATGTCGCCTCGCAGCGATCGGCTCCGCGCGCCGCCGGAGGGCTCTCGCCGTACCAGGTGCCGCGATCCACGGCTGCGGGCGGCTCGCCCTACGCGGCCGGCAATGTCCTCACACCCCTGAGCGGAGCGAGCCTCCAGCAGGTCGCGCGGGCCCGCTATGGAACCGGCCTCAATGAGTTGGAAGGCGACTTCTCCCTGCGACAAATCCGCCCCCAACCTCTCGGGACGACGCCGGCAACGACGCGCGCCGCATCGCCTGTCGAACGCGATCTGAACCTTGGAGCCTCGGGAATGATCCCGACGGCCGACCCTCTGCTCGATCGATCCTGGCTGCTCGGCTCGATGCAGTCGTCGCAGGCGGGCCGGACCGGCGGCTCGGCGCGGAGAGGAGTACAGGGTTCAACTCCTCAAGCGCCGGGGACGACCGTGCCGCTGGACTCGCAGGTGCGCGGCATCGACGGGACTTTCGACGGCGTCTCGTTCATGCGCGGCTGGACGAACCGGATCTCGCCCGAATCCGCGGCGACGGCGAGGGCGGCTTCTCCTCTGCTGGCGGGCCAGGATGCCTATGCCGACTACGTGGCGCGCTTCGCGGCACGAGGCGAGGCCGGGTCGACGCCCCAGCCGGGTCAGCCCTATGACGCGCAGGCCATGTCGCGCCTGCGCGACTTCGCGCAGACATGGCAGGGTGTTGCGCCCGCGGCCGAGGCTTCCGCACCGCCGGACCTCCCGCCGCTGAGCCCCCTCAAGCCGCTCGCTACGCTCACCGACAAGCAGATCGAGCAGATCAGCGTGCCTTTGCCGGAGATCGTCTCACTCGCCGGGGACAACACGAGCCAGTTCGCCGAGCATGTGCGCCGGGCCGAGGCTGCTCTTGCCGAGGAGCGGTTCTTCGACGCCGAGAGCTGGTTCGACGTGGCGCTGTACTACACGCCGGATCATCCGCTGGCGACGGCAGGGCGCGTGCACGCGCAGATCGGGGCAGGCAAGTACCGGTCAGCGGCGCTGGGCCTGCGCCGGTTGTTCGAGTCTCACCCTGAACTCATCAACTCCCGGTACTCGCCGGGTCTTCTCCCGCCGCTGCCCCGGCTGGTGACGGCGTCGGAGGAGTTGACCGAGATGCTCGACCGGCCCGGGGAGACGATCGAGGCGGGCCTGCTGCTTGCGTACATCGGGCATGTCACGCAGCGTGAAGATCTCGTGGCGGCCGGCCTGGACGACCTGGAGCGCAAGCAGCCCGAAGACGCGCTGGCGAATGTTCTGCGGCGGGTCTGGGCCGCGCCCTGACGGCGGACCGGCCCTCGATGACCCTCTCGTTGCCCTCGCGCCCCTTCGACCCTTCAATACGCCCATGGCCTACACCGTTCTCGCCCGACGCTACCGCTCCCAGGACTTTGACGAGGTCATCGGCCAGGAGGCGATTGCGCGCACGCTGCGGCGGGCGATCGAGACCAATCGCGTCGCCCACGCCTTCCTCTTCACCGGCACGCGCGGCGTGGGCAAGACGTCGATGGCCCGCATCTTCGCCAAGGCGCTCAACGTTACGCCCGAACTCCACGACGCCGAGGCGATCGGCCAGGCGATCATGCTCGGCAACGACATCGACGTGATCGAAATTGACGGCGCGTCGAACCGCGGCGTGGACGAGGCTCGCGAACTGATCGCCAACTGCATCTACCGCCCGGCACGCTGCCCCTACAAGATCTACATCATCGATGAAGTGCACATGCTCACGCGCGAGGCCTTCAACGCGCTGCTCAAGACCATGGAGGAGCCTCCCTCGCACGTCAAGTTCATCCTCTGCACGACCGAGCCGCACAGGGTTCCCGCGACGATCCAGTCGCGCTGCCAGCGCTTCGACTTCCGCATGATCCCGATGAAGCGCATCGCCGAGCACCTGCGCGACGTGCTCAAGCGCGAGAAGGTCAAGGCGGACGAGCGCGTGGTGCTGGCCGTGGCGCGTCAGGGTCGCGGGTCGATGCGCGACGCCCTGAGCCTGCTCGACCGCCTGCTCTCCGAGGGGGAGAAGGCCATCACGGAGGAGATGCTCGCGCAGACGCTGGGCCTCCCGGACCACGCGCTCGTGGACCGGTTCGTCGAGGCCGTGGGGGGGGGCGACGCCGCCGCCGCCCTCGCGCAGTTGAACGAGATGCTCAATCGCGGCGGATCCCCCGACCAGTTCATCGAGGTCGTCATCGACCGCCTCCGGCTGCTCATGCTCGCCTGCGCCTGCGGCATAGAGAGCGACCTGCTCGAACTGGCCGACGAGGAGCGCCGCGAGATCGCGTCCCAGGCTCAGCGCTTCGATGCGCCGGCACTGGTCTACATGATCGCCCTGCTCGAGAACGTCCAGCGCGCCATCAAGCAGAGCGTGCCCGGGCGGGCCCTGCTCGACGCGGCCGTCGTCCGCCTGGCGCTGAGCGAGAAGTTCGCCGACGCCGCAGCCCTGCTCGACGCGGGCAAGGCGGGAGGCCCGGCGCCTCAAAAAAAAAGTCCAGCGGGCGGTGACGCCCCGCCGCGACTGAGCGACCTTGCCGCAAACTCGGCCGCGAAGTCGCCCGCCGAAGCCCGGATCGCACCTGCCTCGGCTGAACCGGTTGCAGCAGGCGCAGCGTCTGCCGATCCGCAGGCCATCTGGCGGCACGTGCTCGAGGCGGCGCATCAGAATGCTCGCCTCTCGACCGTGATCGATCACCTGGCGTGGGACGGGCGCCTCGACGGCCCCTCGGTGGCGCTCGCGCTTGATGACGCATCGATGCTGACGTTTGCGCGAACGTCGCTCGGTGCACTGGAGCGGCTCTTCGGCGCGGCACTGGGCCGGCCGGCGAAGGTGGAACTGCTTGTGCCCGCCGCCGCGCGGGAAGACGGGCCGCCGTGCACCGAATCTTCGAGCTCGGCGGCCGAGTTGGAGGCTGCCGCGCAGATTCCACTGGTGCGCAAGGCCATGGATCTTCTTGAAGCCCGCATTGTCGGCGTTGAGCCGGCGCGCCGGCTGCACAAGATTTGAGATTTGCAGCGCACCACGCTGTACGGGAGGATGAGTGTTCGATCAGTTCAAGAATCTCGGTCAGATTGCCGGCATGTTCAAGAACGCCGGCCGCATTCGAGAGCAGTTGCAGGAAGCGCAAGCGCACCTCAAGACCCTCCGCGCCAGCGCTGAAACCGGAGGCGGCGCGGTAAAGGCCACCGTCACCGGCGCGATGCGCCTCGTCGCGCTGGAGATTGATCCCACAATGCTCGCTGCGCTGGTCGAGTCAACCAGCAATGAGGATCGGCACATGGCCGAGGACCTCATCGTCGGTGCAGTAAACGCGGCGATGGAGAAAGCCCAGCGCCTCGCCGCTGACGAGATGGCCCGCCGGGCGCGGGAGATGGGTCTGCCCATCGACCCGGGAAGCGATCTCACCGGGCTGCTCGGGGACTGATCGAGCGGGAACGAAGCCGGACGCTCGTGCTGCTACGGCACCTGCGCCACAGTGCTCGTCCGGCATGGAGTGCCGACCGCGACGAGTTGGACGAAGCCGCCGCAGGCGCCGGGGCCCGCCTGGCCGTTCACCGCACCCGAGCCGTTGCCTGTCCCGATCGTGTTGACGAGTTGCAACTGGCTGGTTCCCAGACCCAGTTGTGTGCCTGCGCACGGCCCGCTCTGGATGATGAAGTTGCCCGTGTTCCTGGCGAAGACGATGCCCTGCTGCGTGCTGGAGGGCGCGTTGCTCCAGGAGATGCGCACGGTGCCGGGGCAGGGGCCGGTGATTGTGCAGGTGTAGGCGCCGCCTCCGAAGCGGAACTCGCCGGAGAGCGCATTCTGGCCCGACATGCCCGGCACGGCAATGCGCTGGAGTCGCTGGCCCGTGCGCGTCCACTGCTCGAAAGTCCCCTGTGCCGTGCGGTCGTGAATCCAGAGCGTGCCGTCGGCGGGATCGAGGGCCACCGCCATGTTCTGCGTGTGGCCGGTGCTGAAACTGCTGATGACGTTGCCCGAGAGGCTGTACTGCGTGAGGTTCGTCGCGCCGGAGAAAGTGCCGACCCAGAGCGAGTTGTTGTCGGGGTCGTAGGCGAGAGCGCCGATGCCGCCGGCGCTGAAGAGGAAGATCGGATTGGTCCAGTCATCATTGAACTGCCAGACCGCGCCGGCCGTGTCGATCGTGAAAAAGTGCGTGCCGTTGGTCGCACCGTCCCAGCAGCGGGACGTGCCGGCCGGGTGCGTGTAACGGGCGCCGAGGTCGGTGCCGGTGAGGCTGTACTCTGCTCCGGTGTCGCCTACGTTCGCGCCGGTCGTCCGGATTGTGTCACGCACCACCATGGGATACTGATAGCGCGAAGTGTTTGGCGCAAGACCCCATTGGCGGACGATGGCGCCGTTCTGAATGACCGTGAAAGTGTCCTGGTCGCCGGAATGCAGGTAGTACTCGCTCGTCTGCGCCGGGCAGACGCCGCCTGTTCCCGCGGTCAGAGCGACGGCAAGGACGGCGCAAGAAAATGAGCGGCGCGGGTGAAGACGGTTGGCGTTCATCGTTTCTCTCTCCGGTTGAAGGTTGGACTCATCCGTCGGC
This sequence comes from uncultured Planctomycetota bacterium, assembly GCA_900696685.1. Classification (GTDB taxonomy): domain Bacteria; phylum Planctomycetota; class Phycisphaerae; order Phycisphaerales; family UBA5793; genus UBA5793. Next base: position 70,894 of record CAADHA010000161.1, on the reverse strand, counting down.
ATTGTAACAGACTCCGGGCCCATTGGCGGCCGAAATCCCATGAGATCGAGCAGAAACCGCGGCCCCATCGCACCCGAAAGACCGGGATGGGCGACCAAGTACCTTCTGCCGCTGGCCAGGTAGGCCGGCGAATAGAATGCCTTATGGACCGCCCCGGCCCCTATCCCGAATCGATGGTGCGGCTCATTGACGAGTTCGCCCGCCTGCCCGGTATCGGTCGGCGCAGTGCCGAACGCCTGGCCTTTCACATTCTCAAGTCCGACCGGGACGCGGCAATGGGGCTGGCGCGGGCGATTGGAGACGTGAAAACCCACGTCCGCCACTGCTCGATCTGCTACAACCTCGCGGACCGCGACCCATGCCCGATCTGCGCTGACGCCCGCCGCGACCATTCGACGGTCCTCGTGGTCGAACCGCCCAAGGACCTCATCAGTCTCGAGCAGACGGGGATGTACCGCGGAGGCTATCACGTGCTGATGGGGCACCTCGCGCCCCTCGAGGGCATTGAGCCGGAGGACCTCACGGTCCACGCGCTGCTCAGGAGGATCGACGATCCCGCAGCCAATGCCTGTTCGACGAAAGTAAGCGAAGTGATCTTCGGACTGAGTCCGAACCTCGAAGGGGACGGCACAGTCTTGTACCTGGCGGACCAGTTGAAGTCGCGCGGGGTGAAGATGAGCCGGCTGGCACGCGGCCTGCCCAGCGGGTCGCAGATCGAGTACGCAAGCAAGGCCGTTCTGGCGGACGCGATCGTCGGCCGGCAGGGCCTGGACTGAGCGGCTCTGAAGCAGGCGGCGCGCCCCTAAGATGCACCCTTGGCTGTGCGCGGCGCAGCCGTCGCCACTGAACCGGAACGTCATGCGATTCGAAACCTCACAGCATCTCCGCCTCAGCCAGCAGATGAAGATGTCTCCGCGGATGATCCAGTCCATGGAGATTCTCCAACTGGCCGGCCCCGCGCTGGAGGAGCGCATCGAGCAGGAACTCGAGAGCAACGTGGCGCTCGACCTTGTCGAGCCGACGCTCGACGAGGCGGCCGCAGCGCAGGCGCAGCGCCGCGCCGAGCGCGACGCCGCCGAGGGCGAGCGGGCGCTCACCACCAGTGAAGAGCATGCGAGCGAGGGTTTCGATCGGCTCACGCGCCTCACACGCGAGTATCGTGACGTCCTTGACGATCAGTTCGGCGAGAGCCATCAGCGGCCGCGTCGTCGTGACGGCGAGATCGACGGCAAAATGCAGGCGATGGCGAACACCGCCGCCCGCGGCGAGAGCCTGCACACCCAGCTGCTCAGCCAGTGGTCGCTTTGCGACGTCGAAGCGAGGCTTCGCGCCGCCGGCGAACACCTCATCGGCTTCATTGATGATGACGGTTACATCCGGGCCGATATGGAGACGATCCTCGGCCAGGCGCCTCCCGGTGTGACGCGCGATCTGCTCGACGAGGCGCTGCCGGTCGTCCAGTCGGTGCTCGAACCGGTCGGAATCGCCGCACGCGACCTGCGCGAGTGCCTGCTTCTCCAGATCGAAGCGCGCCAGCGAGAAGATCCGCAGGCGGACCTGAGCATCGAGCGCACGCTCGTCACCGACCATCTCGGCGACATTGAGCAGAACCGTCTGCCGAAAATCGCCGAGGCCGCCGGGTTGACCATCGAGCAGGTCAAGAAGGGGCTGGAGTCGCTGCGGCATCTCGACCCGCGGCCGGGGCGGCAACTCGTCAGCGAGTCGCCTTCCGTGGTCATTCCCGACGCGATCGTCGAGTATGACGACGAAGCGGACGATTACGTGGTGATGCTCTTTGACGGGCGCCTGCCGCGCCTGCGCATCAACCCGGAGTACGCGTCGATGCTCAAGGATCAGAAGGTGGACAAGCAGACCAGGGAGTTCGTCGACGGAAACGTGCGCAATGCGCGGTGGCTCATCGAGGCGATCGACCTGCGCCGCAACACGCTTCTGCGGGTCATCCGGGCCGTTGTGGCGCATCAACGGGATTTCTTCGACCAGGGCCCGCAGGCCCTCAAGCCGCTGCCGATGTCGCAGGTCGCCGAGCAACTGGGCGTCCACGTCGCAACGATCTCGCGGGCCGTAAGCGGCAAGTGGATACAGACGCCGCGCGGCGTGCTCCCGCTGCGCCGGTTCTTCTCCTCGGGAACCGAGACGGAAGCGGGCGAGGACATGAGTTGGGACGCCGTCCGCCAGACGCTCAAGGAGATCATCGACGCCGAGGACAGGAGCGATCCGCTCGGCGACGACAAACTGGCGGCGGCGCTCAAGGAGCGCGGCATCACCATCGCCCGCCGAACCGTGGCGAAGTACCGGGATCAACTCGGCATCCCTGCCGCGAAACTGCGCAAGGTGTTCTGAGCCTCGCCCCGCCCGTCGCAGCCCTGCCGTCCTGCGCCAATACAATCAGGGTCGGGGCATCGCGAGAGGCCCTCCGCCTTCTGTCCCTGAGTCAACCAAGGAGTTGGAATGTTCGCCGGCCGCCGCACTCTGCCCGTCGTTCTGATTGCAATCCTCACTCTGGCGTTTCATCCGGCCTTGTCGCGGGCGCAGGAGAAGCGCATCGGCTGGATCGTGATCGACGGTCCGATCGCGGAGCGTCCGGACCCGCTCGCCTGGCTCATGGGGCCTGATGCCTCGCCGACGCTGCGCCGCGTGACCGCGAGCATCGACGCGGCCGCGACACGCCCGGACGTGTCCGCGCTGGTCCTCCATCTCAAGGAGTTCGAGAGCGATCTCTCGCAGGTGCTCGCACTCGGCGCCGCGATGGATCGCGTGCGCGCCGCCGGCAGAACGGTGCATCTCTTCAGCGAGAACTACGGCCCGATGGAGCTGCTCCTCGGCGCCAGCGCCGACGAAGTCGTCATGCAGCGCGGCGGAATGGTCAGTTTCCCCGGCCTCTACAGCGAGGAGATGTATCTCGCCGACACGCTCAGACTGGTCGGCCTCCAGGCCGACATGGTCCAGATCGGCGACTACAAGGGCGCCGCCGACCCGCTGGCGCGCAACGCCGCCGGACCCGAGTGGTCTGCCAACATCGACGCCCTCCTCGACGACCTCTGGAGCCAGATGGGCGAACGCCTGCGCAAGGGTCGCCGCCTGAGCGAATCGCAGTGGAAGCAGGTGCTCGAACGCGGCTGGTCTGCCGATGCCGATCTCGCGATCGAACTCGGCCTCGTCGATGCCGCCATCGACGTCGTCGAACTCAGGGACCACGTCGCCGCCCGTGCCGGCACAAGCCGCATCACTCAGAATCTGGGACCGGAAGGCAGCGGGGGCGGACTCGACCTCACCAACCCCTTTGCGGTATTCTCCATGCTCATGCAGGAGCCGGACCACACACCCACGCGCGAGACGATCGCCGTCATCCACATCGACGGGCCGATCGTCGACGGCGAATCCACCGACGCCTCCCTCTTTGGCGGCTCGACCGTCGGAAGCCGCACCATCCGCGAAGCGCTCTACACGATCGAGAAGGAAGACCTCGTCAAGGGCGTCATTGTTCGCGTTGATTCTCCCGGCGGGTCAGCCATCGCTTCCGAGATCATCTGGCAGGGTCTGCGCCGCGTGGCGGAGAAGAAGCCCGTGTTCGTCTCCGTCGGTTCGATGGCGGCTTCCGGCGGGTACTACATCGCCGTTGGAGGCGACCGCATCTTCGTTGATCCCGCGTCGATCGTCGGCTCGATCGGCGTCGTCGGCGGGAAGATCGTGATGGGCGGCCTGCTGGACAAGATCGACCTCGGCGTCACGCCGCGCGCTCGCGGCCCGCGCGCGGCCCTGATGAGTTCCACCGAGCCGTGGAACGAGACCGAGCGCGCCCTGGTCCGCGCCGAGATGCAGACCATCTACGACCTCTTCACGAAGCGCGTGAAGCAAGGACGCGGTTCGCGCGTCGACCTGGCGAAGATTGCCGAAGGCCGCCTCTTCACGGGCCGGCAGGCGATCGCCAACGGCATGGCCGACGGCATTCGCGACTTCGATGGGACGATTGATCTGCTCGCATCGGAGATCGGCCTCGGCGAAGGCGAATATGACGTGATGACCTGGCCCGGTCCGCGCAGCCTGATGGAGATGCTCGAATCGATGATGCCGATGCTCAAGTCGCCCTCCCTCGCCGCGCCCGGTTCGCCGCTGCGGACCGAAGCGGTCCGCGCCCTCGTGGGCGAGGCGGCGTGGGAATCCGTGCGCGATGCGCTCAACGCCTTCATGCTCCTGCGCGACCGCCGCGTCCTGCTCATCGCCCCGCGCGCGATCATTGTGAAGTGACGTGCGGCATGGCCTCGCGTTTCGCGTGGCTATGCAGAACGCGCAGGGACGCCGGCAGTGGGAAGGGCCATCGGCTCTGAGCGCGGCCCGGTGGTCGGGCGCGTGCATGGCATTCACTTGCCTGAACCGGTACCGGACGTCGAGTCGCCGGGGCGGCGCAGAGCCTTGTCCCGACCTGCGTGCGCCGCAAGGCGACGTCTCGCCGCCCTCGCCCCGGCCGCCGCGCCCCCGTCCCTACAATCGCTCATCGTGAGAGAGTTTCACCTCCTGTCGAAGGTGTACGAGCGCAGCGCCGCGCTCGATGCGCGCGTCATCGTGCCGCCGGGCGACGACATGGCCATGGTGCGCTTCGACGGGGCGGATGTTCTCGCGGCGGTTGACCAGATCGTGCAGGGACGTCACTTCACCCTTGAATCGACTCCGCTCGCACTCATCGGCCGCAAGGCGGTCACGCGCAACCTCAGCGACATCGCCGCGATGGCCGCCCGGCCGCTTGCATCCCTCGCTGCCGTCGTGTTGCCTCGTTCGTGGAGCGAGGCGCAGGCGCTGGAACTCTTCGAGGCGATGCGAACCACGGCCGCGCGCTACGAGTGTCCGCTGGTGGGGGGGGATATCTCGATCGCGGACGCCCCGCTCATGTGCAGCGTAACCGTCCTCGCCCGCCTCGGCCCGCGCGGCCCGATCCTCCGCAGCGGCGCCAAGGTCGGTGATGCGGTCTACGTCTCAGGTACGCTGGGCGGCAGCGTCGAGCCGGACGGCCGCGGGCGGCACCTCACCTTCGAGCCGCGCATCGATCTCGCCCTTGCGCTGGCCGAGCGCTTCGACCTGCACGCCATGATCGACATCAGCGACGGCCTCGGCCGCGACGCCGGGCACATTGCCCAGATGTCGCGCGTGCAGATCATCCTCGACGCCGACCGCGTGCCCTGCTCGCCGGCCTGCAACTGGCGGCGCGCGATGAGCGACGGCGAGGACTATGAACTCTGCTTCACGCTTGCGGCCGATGCGAGAGTGCCTGTGGAACTGTGCGGCGCAGCGATCACGCGGATCGGAGTGGTGCGCGAGCAGCGAGGCAATCAGCCCTGCGTGATCGTGCGCGAGGGCCGGCGCGAGATCGACGCGACTCAACTCGGCTGGGAGCATGGCGGGTCGGGCGAAGGGCAGCCCCCTTCCCGGCCCTCCCCCGCGGAGCCGGGGGAGGGAGGTCGCGCATGATCGAGCATCGCTCGCACAGCGCGGACGAGACGATGCGCCTTGCGGCCGACCTGGCTGCGACGCTTCGCGGCGGGGCGTTCCTCGCCCTGCACGGCGATCTCGGCGCGGGCAAGACGTGCTTCGTGCGCGGCCTGGCTCGAGGCCTGGGCATCGACCCGCGAGCCGTGAGCAGCCCGACTTTCGTCATCATGCATGAGTATGAGTCCGCCGCGACCGATGAGCCGCGCGTGCTCATTCATGTCGATGCCTACCGCCTCAAGGGCGCGGCCGAACTGGAGGGCATCGGCTGGGAGGAACTGCTTGAGCGGCGCGACGCGATCATCGCCCTCGAATGGCCCGAGCGCGTGCGCGAAGCGCTGCCGGCCGTCCGCATCGACGTCACCATCGAGCATCGCGGGGGTGATGAGCGTTTTATTCGCGTCGAGGCGGTCGGCGCGGCGGCGCTGGACGAGTCGCCGCCCGCCCGCGCCGCGACGCGCCGACCCTGCCCCGTGTGCCGGCTCGAAGTGGATGCGGACAGCGAGGCATTCCCATTCTGCTCGCAGCGCTGCCGTCTCGCCGACCTGCACCGCTGGATGGGCGGCGCGTATCGAGTCAGCCGCCCTGCCGACGACCCGCGCGATTGGGAAGAGGCGTCAGAGTAGGCGAGGCCGCTGCTCTGACTGTCCTGAGTTCCATCGGACGGAGTGAGTCCGGCTGGCCGGGCGTGGACGAGAGTCGGCCGCGCGTCAGCGTCCAACATGCGAAAGAGGATGTTGCGGCTCAAGAACGGCGATTGATCGCGGTCTTTCTGCTGCCCCTTTTTTTTGTTGCAGTTTCTTCCGTGACAGCCGGCAAAGTTGGCGGTACATTATGGGTCAGTTGATCCAAAACCGCGCGCCTGCCACAGAGAGCAATTGCTTGCCAAGGCGGTTGAGGCGGAAGAAGGAGGTGTCCATGCGTGGTCTTCGGCCACTTCTCGCAACGGCTGTGGCGGGGGCGGTGATCTTTGCCTTGCCTGCGATCGCCTCTGCCGGCGATCTCACTCTGGAGGTCTCCGGCGACTGTCCCGGGCAACTGACGCTCCGCTGGAGCGGGGCTGAGCCGAATCGGCCGATGGCCATCATCTTCGCGCTCGCTCTTGGTAGCTATCGCGTTTCAAACTATCCCTGCTCCGGCACGCAACTGGGGCTGGGTGAATCGGGGCTGCGCCTGATTACTGTGGTGGGCAGTCGCCGCAGCGGGAGCGGAAGTGTTTCCGGCCAGGCGCAATCCGATCACTGCGGGGGCTACCTGCAACTGGTGGTGGCCAACGGCAGCGGGACGCCGTGCCAGACGAGCAACGTCGTTGAGATTCCCGAGTGACCTGAGCGTCGAGTCAGGATTTTGGTTTTCCACCTTTTCACTGAAAGGGCTGCGCCATGACAGCCAGGGCTATACTGCGCGCCGGCTCCATCGCGATGATCCTCTTCAGCGTACTCGCCGTGTCCTCGCAGGCGGAGGGCCAGTTGTACGAGGAGGCGCCCGGCCGTCGTGAGTTGACGGGCGACATGCTCGTGCGCCCGCTTCAGGCCGACCACTGGATGGAGCGGGGCTTCAACCGTGACCAGGCTCTGGAGTTGCACAGGCAGACCACGGCTTGGCTCGTTGAGTTCCTTCGCGATCGTATTCTCAGGCATCATGAGCGCATCGACCGTTGCCGGTTCCGCCTCCGGCTCGGCGAAACGGAGAACGAGATGGGCGCCCTTCTGCTGGAGCGCGGCGCCTTTCGGTACGTGTGCCGCTTGTGCTTCATCGAGATTCTCCTTCCGGGCCGTTTGGCCGATCGGGACTCTCACTCAGACCGGATCAGTTCTTCGGGGGCTGGTCACGGCGACGGCCGGTGCAAACGGCGCGGCGATCTACTCGACCACTGTACCGAGCGGCTGGTCGAACACGACCGTCTATCTCCAGTGCGTCGAGATCGCCAACTGCCGAAGGTCGAATCGTGTCGAGTTTACATTTCCTTGATGGTCTGCAGCAGAAGTGCCGGGCCCGCGCCGAGCCTTGGCCCGACCTACGCGGTGCGCGTCGTCATGTCACACAACGGATAGACTCCCGCCTCTCTTGGGAAGGAGTTGCCGGACATGGGCGAGGGCAGCGGGGCGGTGCGGGTCGGGCTGATTGGGACGAAATTCATGGGGCGGGCGCACAGCAACGCCTGGCTCAAGGTCGGGCGTTTCTTCGACCTGCCGCGCGCGGTTGAGATGCACGCCGTCTGCGGCCGCGACAAGGTCGAGACTCCCGCCTTCGCCCGGCGCTGGGGCTGGAAGCACGCGCTCACCGAATGGCGCGCCCTGAGCGCGGACGGCGAGATCGACCTCATCGACGTTGGCACGCCCAACGATCTGCACGCCGAGCAGTCGATCGCTGCTCTTGAAGCGGGTAAGCACGTCGCGTGCGAGAAGCCGCTGGCGGGGACGCTGGCCGATGCGCGGGCGATGCGGGACGCGGCCCGCAAGGCGCGCCGGTGCCGCACCTTCGTCTGGTTCAACTATCGACGCTGCCCGGCGGTGGCGCTGGCGCAGCGCCTCGTTGCCTCGGGTCGCCTCGGCCGCGTCTACCACGTTCGCGCGACGTACCTTCAGGAGTGGGGCGGACCGGAGACGCCGCTGGTCTGGCGCTTCAGGGGCGACGTGGCCGGGTCGGGGGCCCACGGCGACCTCAACGCCCACATCATCGACATGGCCCGCTTCATCACCGGCGATGAGATCACCGAAGTTGTCGGCGCGATCGAAGAGACGTTTATCAAACAGCGAGTGATTCCCGAGAGTGCGGGAGCGGCGATCAAGGGGAGCGCCGGGAAGGGCGCCGCGAAACCGCAGGCGGCGAAGGAGCGAAAGGGGCGCTCGACCGTCGATGACGCGGTGTTGTTTCTTGCGCGTTTCAGGGGCGGCGCGGTCGCCAGTTTCGAGGCCACGCGCCTCGCCACCGGCAACAAGAATCGCAACACGATCGAGATCAACGGCGAGCGCGGCGCGCTGCGGTTCAACTTTGAACGCATGAACGAACTGGAGTTCTACGACGCGACCGCCGAGGCGGCGACGCGCGGCTGGACGACGATCATGTGCACCGACGCGGCCAATCATCCTTACGCCGCGGCGTGGTGGCCCGACGCCCACGTGCTCGGCTACGAGCATGGCTTCGTCAACATGGCGGCGGACATCATCCGCATGATCGCCGGCGGCAAGCCCGAGGTTCCCATGCCCGACTTCGACGATGCGTACAAGACGCAGTGCGTGCTGGAGGCGGCGATCGTCTCTGCCCGCGAGCGGCGGCCGGTGGCGGTGTGCGAGATCAAGTAAGAGATGAACGCGAGGGCGAGGGTGCGGCCGCGCGCGGGTGGACTGGATTCCTCCCTCCTCCGGCTCGGCGGGGGAGGGCCGGGGTGGGGGCAATCAGCGGCGTGTTGTGCGATGAATGGACGACCATGTGAAAGGTGAAGACGCACGCTCCTCTTCCCCTCCCCCGCAAAGCCGGAAGAGGGGTCGCGATTCCCGCGTGCCGCATTCAGCGGTGCGCGGGCGGACGGCTGGAGTGCGGGGTATGGTTTCACATGCAAGAAGCGCCTGAGCAGAGCGGATACGAGCGGGTGCGTTCTGTTCCCGCGACTGAATCACCGTGGTCCCTGCTCTTCGGGGCCGTGATCTTCGGCTACGCGGGGTTCATGTTTGCATGGAGCACTCATCCTGCGGCGCAGACGGCGAAGTGGTCCCCGCGAGGCCTGGCGATTGGGTTTGCGATCGCACTCGCCCTCGGATTGCTCGCACCGCGGATCGGCGGATATGTGCGCCTGCTCGTCGTGGGTGTGGCGGCGATTCTGTTGTGCGGTTCGGGCGCGTGGATGCTGGCCGTCACGAGCGCCCGCGACCTCTTCGCCTGGCTGCTCATCATCATGGGCCTCTTCGACGCGGCAGAAGTCTCGCGCTGGCTGGCGCAGCGCCGCGCTGTGGCCGCGTATTCGGACGAAGGCGGACCGTAGGGCGGCAGCGGTTGGTGCGGAGATCGATGTCCCGCTCAGTCTGCGCATCCGGGGAATACAACGGCGCATGAGGTCATCAGCAGCGTAACGGAACAGTTCCTGGTGAGGACGCATGACGAGATCGCAACGGGCTGCGAAGTGGGGGAGGCGAGTGCTGCTCGCGGCGGGGCTGCTGTTGCTGCTTGCGGGGGTGTTCTGGCTGGTCGTGCCGCTCCGGTACGGGCCGGAAGTTGCGCCAGGCCTCACGGGCGTCATCGGCTTTGGCACGGAGTCCGACGCTTTCTACGCGGCCGTTGTAGCGGTCTATCTCGGCCTGTTTGTCTGCACGCAATGGGCTTTCCTGCGGCCGCGCAGGCAGTGGACGATGAGGGCGACGCTGCGCGGCCGGCCGATGACGCGGTCGATCTTCTCTGCTGCGCTCATTGCGTCCATCCTTTCAGTCGGGCTGGCGGCGACGTTGCTCGAGATTCCCGACTGGTGGCGCTACGTCGTGGCGACAAACTGGGATGCGGAAACGGCCCTGGACGCGACGGGCGCCCAACGGATCTCTGACGGTTCATCGACCCTTTCGACAACTCGGATTCAGAAGATTGACGACGTGGATTTCCGCGTGTGGCCCGGCCTTCTCGCCATCGGCATCGCGTGGGGCCTCTGGGCGCTGATCTTCTGGCGCTTCTGGCGCGCCGGCGATCGCTACACGCAGTTCACGCGGGTGATCCGCGGCCTGCTGGTCGGGAGCATCCTCGAAGTCTTCGTGGCGACGGCGGTACACGCGTTCACCTACCGGCGCGACGAGTGCTACTGCTGCCGCGGCTCCTACACCGGGCTGGTCTTCGGCGGCACGGCGCTGCTGTGGGTCTTCGGCCCCGGCCTCGTGCTGCTCTACAAGCGCGAGCGGTATCGCCAGCGGCTGCTCCTGCCGACGTGCGTCGAATGCGGCTATGACCTGCGCGGCATCACGGTCGAGAAGTGCCCCGAGTGCGGCGAGGCGCTCCCCGATGAAGTCGCGGCGCGAATGAGAGAATGTCAGCGCGAGGCGAGGCGCTGGGGGGAGCGCTTGACGGTGGCGGGCGAAGGAGCCCCATTGGGGTAGTGGTCCTGAAGGGCGCTGACGCGCCATTGCGACGCCCGCAGCGCCTCGATGGCGCGGACGACGGCCACGGCGCAGGTGCGAGTCGTGGCCATGGGGATGCCCTGGCGCACGACGGCCGCACGGATCTTGCCCTCGTCGGTTGTTGCTCCCTTGCGCGTCGGCGTGTTGATGATCATCTGAAGTTCGCGGTTCTTGATCATGTCAAGGACGTTGGGGCGCACGCCTTCGCTGATCTTGCGCAGCACCCTGGTCTCGATGCCGTGCTCGGCAAGGACGTAATGCGTGCCGCTGGTCGTGTAGACGCCAAAACCCAGCGCGACGAGTTTGCGGACAAGATCGACGATCCCTTCCTTGTCGCCCTCGCGCACGGAGATGAAGACGTTGCCGGAGGTGGGGAGGAAGACGCCCGCGCCCATGAGGGCCTTGGCGTAGGCGAGTTCGAAGTCGCGGTCGACGCCCATGACTTCGCCGGTCGAGCGCATCTCCGGGCCGAGGATGACATCGACTCCCGGAAACTTCTTGAAGGGGAAAACGGCTTCCTTGACGGAGATGAAGCGGGGATGCGTGTTCTCGACGAGGTTGAGCGCTTCGATCGTTTCGCCGGCCATGACCTTTGCCGCGGCCTTGGCCCAGGAGACGCCTGTGGCCTTGCTGACGAAGGGAACGGTGCGCGAGGCGCGGGGGTTGACCTCGAGGATGAAGATCTCGTCGCCGAGTTCGCTGTTCTCCTTGACGGCGAGTTGGACGTTCATGAGGCCCTGGACGCGCAGCCCCTGGGCGAGTTGGCGCGCGATGGTCTTGATGCGCTTGACGACGGGCGCATGCAGGCTGTGGGGGGGCAGGGTGCAGGCGGAGTCGCCGCTGTGGACGCCGGCCTGCTCGATGTGCTCCATCACGCCGCAGATCAGCGCCTGACCGCCGCCGTCGGCGCCATAATCCGCGATCACGTCGACATCGACTTCGTAGGCGTCATCGAGGAACTCGTCGATGAGGATGGGCGCGTTGGCCAGGTCGCTGGCGACGACGGCCTTGGCCATGTAGCCCAGCAGGGCCCTCTGATCGTCGCAGATCTCCATGCCGCGCCCGCCGAGGACGTAACTCGGCCGCACCAGCACGGGGTAGCCGATGCGACCGGCGATCTCGACGGCCTGGTCAACGGTTCGCGCGATGCCGCTGCGCGGCTGCATCACGTCAAGCCGATTGAGCAGGTCGCGGAAGCGATCGCGGTCCTCGGCGAGATCGATTGAATCGACGGTGGTCCCGATGATCGGGGCGCCGCCCGCCAGAAGTCCGTGCGCGAGGTTGAGGGGCGTCTGCCCGCCGTACTGCACGATGACGCCGTGGACCAGGCCGTTGCGGCCTCGCTCGTCCGTCCCCTCGCCTCCCAGCGGCCGGCCGTTGAGGCGCTCGATCACGTTGAGCGTGTCTTCGAGCGTGAGCGGCTCAAAGAAGAGCAAATCCGAAGTGTCGTAGTCCGTCGAGACGGTCTCGGGATTCGAGTTGATCATCACCGACTCGAAACCGAGTTCGCGCATCGCGAAAGACGCCTGGCAGCAGCAGTAGTCGAACTCGATGCCCTGTCCGATTCGGTTAGGCCCGCCTCCGAGGATGACGACTTTGCGTCGATCAGTGATGCGGATTTCGTCATCACGCCTGGCTTGCGATGGGTCGCCGGCAACGTGGAACGGCGTCTCGTACGTCGAGTAGTAGTAAGGCGTGATCGCCTCAAACTCGGCGGCACAGGTGTCCACCAGTTTGTACACGGGCTCGATGCCCAGGCGCCTGCGATGCTCGCGCACGCGCAGGATGGCAGGCGTCGAGATGTCGCCGATGTAGAGGTTGGCCAGTTGCGGGTCGGAGTAGCCCAGGCGCTTCGCCTCTGCAATCACCTCCGGCGGCACGTCTTCGAGTTTCGTGTACGAGCAGAGCAGGTCCTCAAACTCGACGAGTTGACGGATCTGGTCGAGGAACCACGGATCGATCTTCGTGAGGTCGTGAATCTGCTCGTCCGTCCAGCCCATCTTCATGGCGTAGCGGATGTAGTAGAGGCGTCCCTGGCTGGGCACGCCGAGTTTGCGGCGGAGTTTCTCCGCCTCGATGGGCCAGACGAGCGGCGACCCGTCCGCCGCGAGGCCCGTCGGGCTGTTGATGTCCAGCGACCGTTGGCGGTTGTGATCGATGGCGCGCGTCGCCTCGAGCCACTTGTCGTTCTTGTCCAGGCCGAGGCCGAAACGCTTCACTTCCATCGAGCGGATTGCCTTCTGCAGGCTCTCCTTGAAGGTGCGGCCGATGGCCATCGCCTCGCCGACGCTCTTCATCTGCGTGGTGAGCGTCTCATCCGCCTCGGGGAACTTCTCGAAGGTCCAGCGCGGCATCTTCGTGACGATGTAGTCGATGGTCGGCTCAAAGCACGCGCTCGTCGTCCCGGTGATGTCGTTGCGCAGTTCGTCGAGCGTGTAGCCGATGGCAAGTTTGGTGGCGATGCGCGCGATGGGAAAGCCCGTGGCCTTCGAGGCCAGGGCCGAGGAACGCGACACGCGGGGGTTCATCTCGACGACGACCATCCGGCCGGTCTGCGGGTTCGTGGCGAACTGGATGTTTGACCCGCCCGTCTCGACGCCGATGGCGCGGATGATCGCGATCGCCGCGTCGCGCATCCGCTGGTACTCCTTGTCGGTGAGGGTGAGGATCGGCGCGACGGTGATCGAGTCACCGGTGTGGACGCCCATCGGATCGATGTTCTCGATGCCGCAGACGATGACGACGTTGTCGGCCTTGTCGCGGACGACTTCCAGTTCAAACTCCTTCCAGCCGAGGAGCGATTCGTCGATGAGCACCTGCCCGATGGGGGAGGCGTCCAGGCCTCGGCGGACGATCTCCTCGAACTCATCGACGTTGTAGGCGATGCCGCCCCCCGTGCCGCCGAGCGTGAACGCCGGGCGGATGATCACGGGCAGGCCGATTTCCTCGAGGAAAGCGCGTGCCTGATCCACGTCGGTGACGGTGCGGGCCCGGGCCTGCGCGAGACCGATCGATTCGATGGTCCGGCGGAATTGCTCGCGGTCCTCAGCGCGGTGGATGACTTCGCGCGTGGCGCCGATCATCTCGACGCCGAACTCCTTGAGCGTGCCGTTGTCAAAGAGCGTGCAGGCGCAGTTGAGCGCCGTCTGACCGCCCAGCGTCGGCAGTAGGGCGTCGATGGGGTTCCCGAGGCGCTTCTCGTTGGCGATGATCTTGCGGACCGCCTCGGGCGTGATGGGTTCGATGTAGGTGCGATCGGAGAACCCGGGATCGGTCATGATCGTCGCCGGGTTCGAGTTGACGAGAACAACGCGGTAGCCCTCTTCCTTGAGGGCCTTGCACGCCTGAGTGCCGGAATAGTCAAACTCGCAACCCTGTCCGATCACGATGGGACCGGACCCGATGATCAGTATCGTGCGCAAGTCAGAGCGCCGCGGCATGAGCCTCCCAGCGGTCGGGGGTCGGGGGTATGAGAATGGCTTGGCGCATCGTGCGGTCCGGTCGGATGATGATAAACTCCGATACGGTAGGATGGCTGCCGGATTTGCTCAAGTGACGTCAGCCGCGTCGACGCGGAATCGGGTGAAAAAGGAAAGCCCGGGAGGCCGATGTGGTCCCCCGGGCCTTCGGATGGCGGCGCCTGCGGCGCCGGAGCGGATCGACCTGGCTTACTCAAACTCGTGCTCCACGACATTGCCCACCGTGCAGGTGCTCGGTTCCACGGCCCCGAAGAACACGATGCGCCCCGTCGCGCCGCCGGGCACGAACTGCGAGTAGGTTGCCCGGCCCGAGGAATCGACGATCGCCGATCCCATCACCCGCGGGAAGTGGATCGTGATCCACGTCCCAGGGCAGCCGGGAACCTGCGGCCCACCACCGAGGCGGAAGCCGTAGAAGAAGGTCACGCGCCGGCCCGGCGTCGCGCCTCGCACGCGGAAGTCATTGACCCGCCCGACTCCCAGGTCGACATCCTCGAAGCGGATCCCGGCGACCAGGTTGTTCTCGACCCAGTCGATCGCCTCGTCGTGGAGCAGTTCGCTGCTCTCCTGGTTGAAGATGATGAAGAACGGATCTGAGTTGCGCAGGCCGGGATCATCGCTCCAGAGTTCAAGGGCAAGGAGGTAAATGCCGGCCGGCGCAGGATCGTTAATGACGAAGTTGAGGTGCCGGTGCCATTCGCCGTTGGGCGCGACCGGCAGGCCGAATCCTTCGACGAACCCGGCGCCCGTCTCAACGTTCAGGTTGGCGAAACTGATGGTGAAGGTGACGGGCGATCTCGTCGCGAAACTGCGGCCGTTCCAGATCCGCACGGCGTCGAGCACGTTGAAGCCGATGTTCGTGCCGGGCGCAAACGCGTCGGCCCGGGAGTCGAACCCCGGCTCGTCGGTGAAGTTGCGGAAGATCTCGCCGAACTCAGCTGGAAAAACGCGATGATCGTGGAGGATGGTGCGCTCCGTGATCGAGCCGGTGAGGATACGGCCGGCGACGCCCTCGAGGAAGACGTCTCCTGCATGCTGCGCATCCGCCCGCCCCGCCAGGCACAATCCGGCCGCCATCGTCAGAGTCACTGTGATTCGATTCATGGTACTGAGTTCCTTCCCCCAATCGGTGAGGTTGTCAGGTTCTGTTGCCTGATGATCCGGCCGCGCCGTCAGCGCGCCACATCCGGATCGAACTGGTTGCGCCTGATTGTGTCGTACACGGCGCTGAATGAGAGGCTCTCGGCGTGTCCATCGAGAAAGCCCCAGTTGGATTTCGCCCCCCACGTCCCCGGTTCGCCGCCGAACGCGTGAAGTTTGACGTGCCGCGCCGCCAGGAGAGGCACCGCGTCGCGGTTCCCGATCCACCAGTTCTCAACGTGAGGATGATCCGCTCCCGCGAAGGAACCTTCCTCCGTCATGAGCAGGAAGTGAATGGTGCGCGAGGGCGACGCAATGTGTGTAACCTGACGCCAGGGCTTGAGCGGTGCGCGGCTCGTCAGGTAATTGTTGATGCCGTAACTCGTCTTGCGGTAGCGGCTGGTGCCGGGGACGCGCTGCCCAGACCCGCCCTCTTCCGGTGGCCAGTAAATGCTCCGGTCACCGGGGCTCCGCCGGGCGAGGCGGCTGCCGTAGTAGCGTTCGAGGGTGAAGATCCAGGCGCCCGGGTCTTCCTCCTCGGTCCCGTGGGAAAGGCCGACATCGACGGTGAATCCCTTGTGGTCGTTGACGTACATGGTGTGGGCGATCTCCATCGTCCGGATGTTGCTCAGGTCCGCGGCCATGCGGCCGGCGACGCGGGCCCCGGCGAGCGCGGGCAGAAGCAGCCCGATGAGCAGGGCAATGATAAAGATGACCACCATCAGTTCGACGAGCGTGAACGCGCGCTGACGCATCGCGGTCCTCCTCGCTGTCTGGGCCGGATTTGCGCCGCGCAGGCGGCGCGCACCGGTTCACTTCACATTGAGAAAAAACAGAAACGCGGGATCAGGCACTCGACCGCGGGGGGAGCTCGCGGCGATGCGATCCTCGGCCGCCCTGAAGATGGGGCAGGCCCCCGGGTCGCCGCAGGAAGCGCGCTGACCGGCGGTTGCAGCACAAAGGCATGACTCGCCGGCGGCAGTATCATGCTCCGCGACTGACCCGACTTCACGAACACGCAGATCGGGCAGGAAGATTCATCGTCCGGAACGGGCGTTTGCGGCGCAGGCGAATTCTGGGGGGTCGAGGCGGCTGGCTTCACCGAGCAGCCCGGGCCATGCGAGACGTGCGACGCCGCCGGACCTCTCCCGTCGTGAGAGGAATGTCGGTGCACGAGCGGCACCAGAAACGACGAGAGGACCGCAGTCAGAGCGAGTGAAATGAACGGCCCCAGTCCGCGCCGTCGGCGCGCGTCGGGACCATTCATTCTGCGACTCTGCGTTCCAGCCGTCACTCGATCCTCCCGCAGGCCCTGAGCATGTGCCCCAGCGATTATACGGGTGCGATTGGCGGAGGTTCGAGTCGCGGGGCGTGCTCCGCTTGACTTTGCCCCTCGCGCGCTGATTCTCTTGGGCCGTGGCGATGCCCCTTCTGCTTGTGCCCCCAGCCCTCCTTGTGATCGTGTTCTCGGTCGCCGCAGCGCAGTGGGCGGACGGGAAGAGGCGGCGCAGCCCGAGGCCGACCTGGCTGGGGTATCTTCTCTGGACAGCCATTCGTCTTCACGCGCGACTCGTGCACCGCACAACGTACGTCGGCCGCGACGCCGTCGATCCTCGACCCCCGGGACCGCTCATCATTGTCTCGAATCACACCGGGGCCGCCGACCCGTTGCTCATCCAGGCCGCCTGCACCTTCGAGATCCGCTGGATGATGATGCGCGAGATGAACAGGGGGTTGGTGGATTGGTTCACGCGCTATGGACGGATCATCCTCGTCGAGCGCGACGGGCGCGACATGGCCACGACGCGCGAAGCCCTGCGCCACCTCCGCGGCGGCGGCGTGCTGGGAATCTTCCCCGAGGGCGGCATCGAGCGGCCGGCGGGTCAGTTGCGGCGATTTCAGGAAGGCGTTGGATTTCTTGTGCAGCGCACCGGCGCCACCGTCATCCCCGTCTGGATCAGCGGCACACCACATGTCGACCGGGCGATCGAGAGTCTCTGGCGGCGCGGCCGCGCACGCGTCGAGTTCGGCCAAGCGATGCGATTCGACCCGGCCGCCGCGCCCGACGCCGTCACCCGCGCCGTCCGCGACCGCATCGCCGCGACGTCCGGCTGGCCGGTCAGCGATGATCCGACGCCGTCCCAGCACGGACCACTGAGCGAATAAACGGGACAGGTACATTTGCGTACCAGGAGAAACACCGAGGAATCGCCGGGAAATTCCAGAAAACAAATGTACCTGTCCCTTTTGTTTTCGGTCGGTGCGGAGACGGCGTCCACTCCATGACGGCACGGGCGGCGCGCTACGATGTGCGGCGATGATCGCTCGCATCGAAGGTGAGATCGTGGCGGTGAATGGGCCGTGCGTTCTGCTGCGCATCGGGCCGCTGGTCTATGAACTGCACGTGCCCGCGTACGATCTTCAGGCCCTGAGCGGGCGTATCGGCGAGACGGTTTCGTTTGAGACCTTCCACTACTTCGAGAGCCAGGGGCAGGGCACGACGATCCTGCCGCGCCTCCTCGGCTTTGCTTCGCGAGCCGATCGCGAGTTCTTCGAGTTGTTCACGACGGTGAAGGGAATCGGGAACCGCAAGGCGCTTCGGGCGATGGCCCTGCCGACGCGGACGATCGCCGCCGCCATCGCCTCGCGCGATCTCGACGTGCTCAAGTCGCTGCCCGAAGTCGGCCGGCGGACGGCGGAGTCGATCGTGGCGGAGTTGCACGAAAAGATGGAGCCGTTTCTGGCAGGCGGCGCAGCGCTCGTCGCGGCGACCGGCCCGATTGGCCGCGGCGCGCTCGCCCAGGATGCGCTGGCGGTGCTTATTCGGCTCGGCGAGCCTCGCCACCTCGCCGTGCAGTGGATCGACCGCGCCCTGACCATCGAGCCGGAGATCGAGGATGCGCAGCGGCTCGTGACCGCCGCGTTTCGCGTGAAGACCGGTTGATCGCCGCGTCCACAGAGCAAGGGAGCACCGCCGTGCCCTACATCGCCCGCACAGACCGCGCCCACTACCAGCGTGCCATCGATGAACTTGCCGCGATGGTGCCGCAGGACCGCATGGCCCGACCCGGACACATGAACTACATCATCAGCCTGCTCATCCGCCGCGTCTACGGCGAATCGATGCGCTACGCCGATCACAACGAGGTTGCCGGGTTGCTCAGCTGCGTGCAGCAGGAGTTCTACCGCCGAGCCACGGCGCCATATGAAGATGAGAAGATCGCGCAGGAGGGTGATCTGACGGATCTATAGGCAGCCGCGACGCCCTCGATGCGTGGTTTCGCACGACGTTCGCGTGCGTGTACGCGCGATGAGACATCGTACGCGACCGCGCCGCGAGAGCGAGGCGGCTCGCCTATTCTCGACCATGCGATACGCGGTGATACTTGCGGGCGGATCGGGGACGCGGCTGTGGCCGATGAGCCGCGTCGATCGCCCCAAGCAGCTGCTTCCGCTCGTGGGCGGCCGGAGCCTTCTCGAACTCGCCCGCCGCCGCGCCGAGGCGGTGGTGGCGGGGTCGCGCGTCTTCGTCTGCGCCGGCGAGTCGATGCGCCAGACGGTCCTCGACGCCGGGCTGGTCCGGGCCGGGCAGTACCTCGCCGAACCCGTGGGCCGCGACACCTGCGCCGCCATCGCCTTTACTTCTGTGTCCCTCGCCGTGCTCGATCCCGACGCCGTCTTCGCCGTGCTCACCGCCGACCATCTCATCGAGCCGGTCGAGCGTTTCGCGGGCGCCGTGCAGCACGGCTTCAGCCTCGTCGAGGATGATCCCGCCCGCCTCGTCACCTTCGCCATCACGGCCACGCATCCGGCCACAGCTTACGGCTACGTCGAACTCGGCGAGGTAGTCGAGGGCTTCGCCCCCGCCGTGCGCGTCGAGTCCTTCACTGAGAAGCCCGACGAAGCAACGGCCCGGAAGTTTATCGAAAGCGGGCGCTACGGCTGGAACAGCGGGATGTTTGTCTTTTCAGCCCGGGGCTTCCTTGAGGCGCTGCGCCTCCACCGGCCGGAGATTGCGCAGGGCATCGACCTCATCGCCGCGGCGTGGGACAAGCCGACGCAAGCCGACGTCCTTGCCAGAGTCTACCCCACGCTGCCGCGCGCAAGCGTCGATGTGGCGATCATGGAGCCGGCCTCGCGCCGGCCCGGGCGTCCCGTGTGCGCGGTTCCGATGAAGGTGCAGTGGAGCGACGTGGGCAGTTGGCCCAGCCTCGCGCAGACCCTTTCCGCTGATGCGCGCGGCAACCGCAGCAACGCGATTCTGCACGCGCTGGAGGCAAAGTCGATCGCCGTCTTTTCGGATGACCCGAAGCACACGATCGCCGTCGTGGGATGCGACGATCTCATCGTCGTGCGCACCGCCGACGCCACGCTCGTCGTCCATCGGTCGCAGGCGGAGAAAGTCAAGCAGGTCGCGGCGATGGCGGAGCGGGGCGCCTCGTCAGTGCCCCCGGTTTGATCGGGTGACTTCCTGCGGTGGCGTCGCGCCTCCGCCCCGTTACGATTGCGCCTCTCATGCCGCACATCGACTCGATCCCGGCCCAGGTCTTCGTCAGCGTCCTTGTCTGCCTCGCCGTTTTCGCCGGCATTCAGGGGGTCATCGCCTACCTGATCCTCTGGGAGCGCAAGGTGGTCGCGTGGATTCAGGACCGCATCGGCCCCAACCGCGTCGGGCCGGCCGGTATCCTCCAGCCCGTTGCCGACGGCATCAAACTCTTCTTCAAGGAAGACTACAACCCGTCGCAGGTGGATCGCCGGCTGTTCATCCTTGCCCCGGCGTTCATCATCATCCCGGCGCTCATCGGCTGGGCGATCGTGCCGTGGGGCGGCGTGTGGAACTTCCCCGGCTGGACGGTGTGGGGCTGGCTGCCGATCATCGGCGGGGCGGTGATCGAACCGGCGGCCGTGCAGGTCGCCGCGGCCGGCGACGTCGGCGTCGGCATCGTCTACGTCATCGCCACGGCCAGCATCGGCGTCTACGGCGTGGTCCTCGGCGGCTGGGCCTCCAACAGCAAGTTCGCCTTCCTCGGCGGCCTCCGCGCCGGCGCACAGATGATCAGTTACGAGATCCCCCTCGGCGTGTCGATTCTCATCGTCCTGCTCACCGTCGGCTCGCTGCGGCCCGACGCCATCATCGCCGCGCAGACCGGTGGCATGTGGTTCGCCATCGCCCATCCGCTTGCCGCGATCATCTGCTTTGTCGCCATGCTCGCCGAGGCCAATCGAGCGCCCTTCGACCTCCCCGAGGCGGAGCAGGAACTCGTCGGCGGCTACCACACTGAGTATTCGGCGATGAAGTGGGCGCTCTTCTTCTTCGCCGAGTACGGGCACATGATCACCAGCAGCGCGATCTTCACCGTCCTCTTCCTCGGCGGGTGGCACCTCGTACCCTTCATGCCTCAACCGGTCGAGGGCGGGCTGCTCGCCGTGCTGCTCAAGGTGATCGTGTTCATCGTCAAAGTCGGCCTGCTCATCACGTTTATGATGGTGGTGCGGTGGACGCTGCCGCGATTTCGCTACGACCAGTTGATGAACCTCGCGTGGCGGATGCTCATTCCCCTTTCGGGCCTGCTTCTCGTTGGGACTTCGGTGCTGGTCTACATGGGGCGAACGCAATGGTGGTGGATGCTGGGGATGAACCTGCTGCTCGCCGCCGTGGTCTATCTCGGCCAGCCCTTCCTGCCGCGCATCCGCAGCACGAATGAGAAAGTCCGCCTCCCCGGCTCGCGCTTCTACGCGCCGCAGGGGTGAGCGGCGAGCGCGGGTTCTACACGGGTATCCCCTTTGAGCGAGCCGGTTCCTGGCGGCCGGATCGGATCGTTCCGAGATCGCCGGTTTTCACCCCGGGAGGCCCGTTTCCAGGGTCTTGCGTCGCCCGCGAAAAATCCGCGCCTTGCCGTGAAATCCCTTCACGCCGCCCCCCAACAACATGGCTGACGACCACATGTTCATCCACGCCTCGTCAGCGAATGGGAAAGGATCAAGTCATGTACATCGGCAGAACCATCTTTCGTACGGCTCTCATCGGCGGCCTGGCAGTGGGCGGGCTGGTCCTGCTGGTCGGACCCGACCGCGTCATGGCCGGGGCGGCTCAGATTCAGCACCGCTTCATCACCTGGTTCGACTCCAACGTTGAAGACCCCGTCGTCATCCGCTATCAACTCCGCCAACTCCAGAGGGAGTACCCGGAGAAGATCCGGGAGACCGTTCGCAACCTGGCGGAGATCGACGCCGAAATCGGCGCGGTCCGGCGCGACCGCGACGTGGCGGAAAAGATGATCGCCAACGGTCAGGCGGACCTCTCCTCGCTGCGCGGTCTGGTCGACAAGGCCGGGTTCGTGCAGCAGGCCTCCTACGGCGACCGGCCCGTCCTCGTGCGCTTCCAGGGCCAGCACCTGAGCGTCGAGCAGGCCTACGCCAAGGCCGCCACCATCCAGCAGACGCTTCTCAACTACAGCGAACGCCTCGCGGTCAATGAGCGCGACCTGCAACTGCTCGTCGGCCAGCGCGAGCGCATGGCCTCGCAACTCGACGACCTCCAGAACGAATACTCGACCTTCCAGGCGAAGGTCGCGCAGATCGAGCGGCACATCGCCTCGATCGAGCGCAACAAGTCGATCACCAGGTCGCTCGAGGAGCGCGAGACGATGCTCGCAGAGAACGACCGCTGGAACGTCACGAATCTCGACCAGATCGTCAACCGCCTCGCGGCAGTACAGACCGAACAGCAGGCCGTGCTCGAAGCCCTGAGCAAGCGTGCGGTGGAGCGGGATTACGAGAAGGAAGCGCTGGGCCGCATCGCGCTCGAGAACCTCAAGTCGGATCCCTTCACGATCGCGAGGCCGACGGCCCGGAAAGCCTTCCCCGTCGAGCCGATCGTGGTCGATGAATCGACGCCTGACCCCGCGCCGAAGGATTCCGGTGAGGCCGTCGCGACCCTTCCTCCGGGCGGCAACTGACTCCCGATCCGCCGGGACAACCCCCCCGGCAGGATCAGGCGGCGTCCCTCCTTCGCCAGACTCGATCCGTCTCCGTCGAACACACCGCCCGGGACTCGTTCCCGGGCCGGTGTGTTTTTCTCGCGCAGAGGCATGAGGACGGGCTGGCTAGCCGCGATCCGAAGGCTCGGCACAGGGCAGCGCCCCGGGCGCCGCCCGATGCCGCGTCTGGCGCGCCGGCAGGGTCCGTGGGGCAACCGGGTGCGAGGCGGCAGAGCGGCTTTCTTCGGACAGGTGAGGCCGGAGCACCGGCGGCACATCGGACCTCCCTCCGCGCGAATAGTCGCGCCACAGGATCGGCGCAAGGTGAGCCGGGGCAATTCGGCGCTGTTCGATGAGAAAGCCCCACACGATCTCGACGAGGCGGTGCAGGGAGATGCCGTGGGCGCGCCCTTCCGCGACATGGAGGGCGTTACTCAGCGCCGAGAAGCCGGCGAAGGGGCTGCCGGCGCCCCAGACCAGCGGCAGCGTCTCGATGAAGTTGCCGCTGTTGGCGATCATGTCCCAGTAGCGGGCGAAGCGGCGCAGTCGCTGCATCGCCGCGAAGTCGACGAGTTTTGTCTGCAGCACCTCGTAGGGAGGGTTGGCGCTGTAGACCATCTCCCACGCCGCGTCGTGGCGGACGATCGGCGTGCCGCGCAGCCGCTTGAGCAGCCCGACCTGAATCTCCTGCGGATGCATGGCGACGAGTTGATCGAACCCCGCCGCGAAACTGGCCACATCCTCGCCCGGCAGGCCGACGATCAGGTCGGCATGAACGTGTACGCCCGTCTCCTCGCGCAGGAAACGCAGGTTGTCGATGATGTGGTCGTGCTCCTGCCTGCGGCTGATGAGGCCCTCAACCTCGGGATTGAGCGTCTGGATGCCGACCTCGAATTGAAGCGCGCCGGGCGGAAAGGCGCGGATCGGTTCGCGCAACGCGTCCGGCAGGCGATCGGGGATCATCTCAAAGTGCAGGAACATCCCCGGCTCGTAGCGCTCAAGGAAGAAATCGAGTATCGCCCGGCTTACCTTGAGGTTGAGATTGAAAGTGCGATCGACGAACTTGAACTGCCGTACGCCGCGGTCGAGCAGGTTCTGCATTGCGGCGAGGAAGCGGTCGATGGGCACATGCCGCAGCGGCACATCAAGCGATGAAAGGCAGAACTCGCACTTGAAGGGGCAGCCGCGCGACGCCTCGACGTAGATCACCCGGTGCGCGATGTCGCGCTCGTCGTAGAGGTCGTAGGGCAGTTGCAGTTGATCCAGTTCGGGCAGGTCGGCGGGGATGACGCTCAGCAGCGGCCGCTCGCCGCTGAGAAGCCGCCGGCAGAGGGCCGCGAAGGCGAGGTCGGCTTCCCCGGTGATGGTGTAGTCGGCCAGTGCGACGATCTGCTGCCGGTCCGTCTCGTAACTGACTTCGGGACCGCCGAGAATGATGCTCAGGTGCGGGGCGGCGCGCTTGAGGTCGGCGACGAGGCGCAGCGACTCGGCCGCGTTCCAGATGTACACGCCCAGGCCGAGGAGGCGCGGCTGCTGCGCAAGGATCGCTTCGAGGATGTCAGTGCTGCGCTGGCTGATGTCGAACTCAAGCATCGCCGCATGCTCGCGCAGATCGCCGAGGTTCGCCATGAGGTAGCGCAGCCCGAACGAAGCGTGGGCGTAGCGGGCGTTGAGCGTGGCGAGGACGATCTCGGGCATCGTACAAGTCTACCGGAAAACGCGGCGCGCGTTCACAGATGAATCGATAGCCCGCAGCGGAAGCCGCGCGGTTTCCACCCCTATGAAATCCGCTCCAGCCTCGCATACTCGGCAATCAGCGTCTTCGTCCCCGCGTGCCGGAAGCGGATTCGGACGCGAGTGTGCCGGCCGCTGCGGGTGATGGACTCGACGGTGCCTTCGCCGAACTGCGGATGCTCGACGCGGCAGCCGACGGGCAGGCCGGTCGAATCGTCGGCGCCGCGGTTGCCGGACCACTCGCGCACGGCGCGTTCATCCTGGGCGTTATCGAACTCGCCTCGGTCCCGGCGCCCCCGGGCGCCTGTGGAAGCATCGAACCCGGAGGACGAATCGCCCTCGCCGGCGTGGTAGCGAGCCGCCTCCTCGCGCCCGAGCCATTCGATGCCTTCGGGCGGGAGTTCGTTGAGGAATCGGCTGGTGATCGTGTGCTCGCGCAGGCCTCGCCAGGATCGCGCCGCCGCGTGGGTCATGACCAGTCTCTGCTTGGCGCGGGTGATGCCGACAAAGCAAAGACGCCGCTCCTCTTCGAGGTCGGCGTCGCTCGCGCGCGATCGCGAGTGAGGCAGCAGCCCCTCTTCGAGTCCGATCATCACCACGACGGGAAACTCAAGCCCCTTGGCGGCGTGGAGCGTCATAAGCATGACGGCGCCGGCATCGGGATCGAGCGCCTCGACATCGGAGACGAGCGAGACCTGTTCGAGGTAAGCGCGGAGGCGGGCCATGAGCGGCGGCTCATCCACGCCGGGCGCGGCGGGATCATCAGCGTCGAAGCCGAACGGATCGGTCATCGCGTCGGCGCCGGCGGCCTGCCTTTGGGCGAACTCCTCCTCAAATTCGGCGACGGCGGTGATGAGTTCGTTGAGGTTGTCGAGGCGCTGGGAATCCTCTTCGCTCTTGCCGGCGCTCAGCGCCGCCTCCATGCCCGACTCGGCGATGATCGTGCGGACGAGGTCGGCGAGTCGGGCGGTGGTCTCCACGCCCATGAAGGCGCTCTCGCTCCGCCATGACTGCACGAGTCGCGCGAAGCGGTCGACGGCGCCGATCGCCCGCGCGTTCAGGTCGTTCACCTCGCGCACCCGCAGCAGGGCGTCGAAGAGATTGAGATGGTGATCGGCTGCGAACTGTTCGACATGCGTGATGGTCGTCTTGCCGACGCCGCGCGGCGGCTCGTTGATGATGCGCTTGAGCGAGACGGCGTCGCCGGGGTTGAGCACCACGCGAAGGTAGGCAAGGGCATCGCGAATCTCCTTGCGGTCGTAGAACGCCGTACCTCGGACGAGCACGTAGGGGATCTGCCGGCTGCGCAGCGCGGCCTCGATGTTGCGGCTCAGGGCGTTGGTGCGGTAGAAGACGGCCATGTCCTTCCACGCCAGGCCGTGCTCGCGGTTGAGCACATCGAGTGTTGAGGCGACGTACTCGGCCTCGTGGTGCTCATCGACGCAGGTCATGACGACGGGCTTCTCGCCGCCAACGCGCTTCGTGTAGAGCGGCTTATCCTTGCGCCGCACGTTGTGCTTGATGAGGTGGTCGGCGACGGCGAGGATGGGGGCGGTGGAGCGGAAGTTCTCTCCGAGTTTGACGACGACCGCCTCGGGATAGTGCTCCTGGAACTCGAGGATGTTGCTGATGTCCGCGCCGCGCCACGCATAGATCGATTGATCCGGGTCTCCCACGACGCAGATGCGCCGGTGGCCGGCGGCGAGGCCGTCAGCGATGAGAAACTGCGCGTGGTTCGTGTCCTGGTACTCGTCAATCAGGACATGCTGGAAACGCCGGCGCAACTCCTCGCGCACCTCCGCATCGTCGCGCAGCAGCGTCGCCACGTGCAGCAGGAGGTCGTCGAAGTCGACCGCGCCGTTGCGCCGCAGCGTCTGCTCGTACTCCTCATACACGCGGACGAACTGCTTGGACCAGAAGTCGCCGGACTCGGCCCTGATGTCCTCGACGCGCTTCATGGCGTTCTTGGCGTTGCTGATGCGCGACGCCATCGACTCGGGCGGAAAGTTTGACTTGGAGAGGTCGAGACGTTCGAGGGCGTCCTTGATCGCGGACTTCTGGTCGGCGGCGTCGTAGATCGTGTAGTCGGGGTTCAGCCCGGCCCGCTCGGCGTAGCGGCGCAGAAGACGGGCGCAGAAGGCGTGGAAGGTGCTTACGACCAGCCCGCGGGCTGTTCCCGACCGCGGCGGAACGAGCCGCTCGATGCGCTCGCGCATCTCCGTCGCCGCCTTGTTCGTGAACGTTAGTGCGAGGATTGACCACGGCGGCTCGCCCCGCGCGATCAGGTGTGCGACGCGGCGCGTGATGGTGAGCGTCTTGCCCGATCCCGCGGCGGCGAGCACGAGCAGCGGCCCGTCAGTGTGAAGGACGGCCTGAGTCTGGGCTTCGGTCAGGCCCTTGAGCAGCGGCTCGCTTGACGCCGGGCCCGATGGGGGCGGGACAGATCGTGTTTCTGGCATTGGTCAATCGTATCGGCCGCTGCGCCCGGAGCGGGGAAACGGGCCGCGGGGTCGTTCTTTCGGCCGGGAGTTGACAGGGAGTCGAAGTTGAGGCACCTTATAATGAACAGGTCGCAACGCCGGCAATGATCGATAGGACAATGTTCGGGTCCGCCTTCGGCCGTGAAACTGGGGCGCTCCAAAGCGGAACAAGGACGGTGAAGGCATGAATGCGCTCACGACCAACTTCGTTCGCCGCCTGCGCGATGGAGACGACTCCGCCTGGTTTGAACTCTGGGAGGTCTTCGGCCCCGTCCTTCAGGCCCAGTTGGCGAAGTGGGGGCGTGGCCGGGTCGGGGCGGAAACTGTCCGCGACCTCAGCCAGGAGACACTCGCCGCCCTCTCGCGCTCGATCGACCGCTACGACCCCAAGCGCGGTGCCCGCTTCAGCACATGGCTGTTGAGCATCGCCCGGCACACGCTCGGCGACGAGATGGACCGGCGCGGGGCACTGAAGCGCGGCGGAGGCCATCGAGGCGTGACCCTCGACGAGTCTTTCATGGGTGAGTCCGCAACCGTTGAGGCCGACGACGCTTACGAGCGGCGAATCTTCCGCGCCAAGGTCCAGGCTGCGGTGCGCAAGGTCGAGGGCGATTCCGACTTCGTGAGTTTCCAGGTCTACCGGATGAGAGTGTTCGACGGGATGAGCGGCAAGGACGTCGCGGCCCAGTTGGGCGTCTCCGAGCCGACCGTCAGCCGCCACCTCGCCAAGGTGCGCCAGTCGCTGAGGCGCCGGCTGGCGGAGACCGTGGCGACGTTCAGTTTCACCGAGGAAGAAGCGCGCGAGGCCGAAGAGGCCGGGCTGTATCAGGATGATGAACTCTTCGATGCGGCGCTCAGCGAGATCTATCACCAGCAGTTGCAGTCGCCCTCGAACTCGACGACCGATCGGTTCTGAGTGCGGCCTGCCGGGAGGACAGAGCAATGGTCGGTATTGCGGTTCCCATCGTGGCCATCGTCGGCGCGCTGGTCGGAGCTGTGGTGCTCACCGGCATCGCCATGTTCGTCATCGTTCCTCTCTTCAAGGGCATCGGGTTCCTGCTCGGGCATCTCGGCCGCTTCATCGGCGGAATGTTCCGCGACACCTTCCGCTTTGTCGGAGCAATTCCAGCCGCGGTCGTCTTCGCCGTCCTCAGTGTGCTCAATGTGATCATCGGGCGCTGGTCGGCGGGGGCGCACTTCGGCGCCAATGTCTCGCGGGAGATCCGGACCATGTTCTCCTGCCTGTACCGCGTGTGTCTCGGCCACCCGCTGCGCCTGATCGGCCTGGGTCCGATGCTCGAGGGGATCGAGGAGCGCGTGCCGGCAGCCGTCGCTGAGGCGCCCGGGTCGGATCGTCCGAGCCGGCGCGCCGGCCAGTTCGACGGGTACAAGATCGTCGGCTCGCTGCCGGGCGGAGGCTCGGGCGGCCGCCTCTACGTCGCCGAACCCCTCCCAGAGAAGCGCCAGCGCATCGAGCGACAGCAGGGCGCATGCCCTGAGCGAGTCGTCATCAAGTCGTTCGCCATTGCCGACGGTTCGAGCCTGCCGCAGATCGTGCGCGAGTCGCGCGCCCTGGAAGGCGCCCGGCAGATCGGCCTGATCGTCGAGCACGAACTCACCGAGGATCGCTTCTTCTACGTGATGCCCTATGTGCCGGGAGAGAATCTCGGCATGGTTGTGCGTCAGTTGCACGCCACGTCGGGCGACCAGGGCCTCTCCGAGCGCTCTCTCCAGGACGTGCTCTCCTATATCTCCGATGTCGTCGCGACGCTCGATCAGTACCACCGCGGCGGACTGTGGCACAAGGACATCAAGCCGGAGAACATCGTTGTCCACGCCGGACGCGCGCACGTCGTCGATCTCGGCCTGGTCACGTCCCTCCGCTCCGCGATGACGCTGACGACGCACGGCACGGAGTACTTCCGCGACCCCGAGATGGTGCGCATGGCGTTGCGCGGCGTGAAGGTGCACGAGGTCGACGGCGCCAGGTTCGACATCTACGGCGCTGCGGCCGTCCTCTACTTCGCCCTCGAAGGGACTTTCCCATCGCATGGCGGGCTGAGCACGATTACGCGCCGCTGCCCCGAGGCCGTCAAGTGGATCGTGCGTCGCGGCATGACGGACTACGCGCGGCGGTACGCCTCCGCCGACCTCATGCAGCGCGACCTCGAAGCGGTGCGGCGACATCCGGACCTCTGGGCGATGAAGCCCGCCGAACTCCCCAGCATGCGCGGCGGCGAAGCGCTGGCGGACGAAAGCACTCCCGAGTCCGCCCCCGGCGGCGCAATGCCGTTCGGATTCGGGCCCGGCGGCGCCGTGGCCGCGGCCGGCGCTGTGGCGGCCGCCACGGTCGGCGCCGCGCGATCCCCTTATCAGCGCCCACGCCTGAGCATCGCCAACTGGTGGACGGGGCGGATCGAGCGCGGTCCGGGCCAGTTCGTGTATGTAGGAGGCGTCTCCGGCCTTCAGGAAGCCAGGGACGGACTTCGTCGTGCGGCTTCGAATGCGCGCGATGAAGTCCGGCGCGCCTGGCGTGACATCCGTGGAACTCCCGCCCCGCCTCCCGCGCCCTCTTCGCCGCCTGAGAGCGTGCGCATCCAATTTGACGGCTCTCCCCGCCGCAGCGCCACCGAGCAGATCGCCAGCGCCCGGGCCCGCGCCCAGGCCCGGAGGGAGCAGGCGCGCGAGCGGCGGCACCACGTGCGCCATCCCGCTGAACGAATCAACGTCGGCATGGTCGTCGCCGCCCTGGCGGTGGTCGCTGCGGTCGTTGTCTTTGCCCGGATGAGTTCGAGTTTCCCCCGCCGCTTCCGTTCGGGCGGCGACGTGAGTCTCGGGACGATGAATGATGCGCACGCGACCTTCAGTTCGGGGCACCCGAGCACAACCATCGAAGGACCAGCCGGCCGAGTCGTCATCGCGGCGCCGGGTGCCGGACTGTCCGATACTGCGTCTGACGCGAATGCCGCGCCGATCGAAGCAGGCCTTGTTGCCCTGGTGCGGCAGCTGCCGCATCGCTACCTCATCATCAACGACCATCCCGACCTGCGCAGCCCGGCCGTGCGCGACCGCGTGGCGCGCATCGGCGAGATGCTCGGGCGTATCGGGTTCGCACCGCTCGAAGACGGCGACCTCGAAGCGACGCTCGACGCACGCATCCGCACAGAAGTCAGCCGCGTCGGCCGAGTGGACATCGAGCGGAACATCGTCAGTGAAGCCGAAGGAGCCGTCGGCCCGCTTCTCGGCGTCGATGAGCAGTTGCAGGACCTCGGCTGCGTGGTCTGGGTGGCGCGCGGCGAGGGAGACCGCTTTCTGACCTGGGTGCTCACCCCCGACTGCCACCTCTCCGAGATCGATGATCGCATTCTCGCCTACCTCAATTCGATCCGCTGAGCACATCGGATCGCGCGCGGCACGATCCGCGAGCCGAACCTCAAGTCTCACGCCCCATCGATGAGTCAAGCCGCAAGCGGCGTGCGGTCGGGGCATATACTGCCCCGGCTCCCTTCCGGGGGCTGGTGTGCGCGGCCTGGCGGCGTGATGAGAGGAAGCGGCATTGCAGATCTGGATGGATGGAACCCTGGTGCCCCGAGAGCAGGCGGTGGTAAGCGTCTTCGACCATGGACTGCTCTACGGCGACGGCTGCTTCGAGGGCATTCGAGCCTACAACGGCCGCATCTTCAAGGTCGGGACGCATGTTCGCCGACTCTTCGCCTCCGCCGACGCGATCCGCCTCAAGTCGCCCTATTCGCACGAGCAGTGGATCGACGCCATGCGCTGTACGCTCAGCGCCAACGGACTGGGCAACGCCTACCTCCGCGTGGTCATGACGCGCGGCGTAGGGACGCTTGGGCTCAATCCATTCCGCTGTCCGGCGCCGACGTGCTTCATCGTGGCCGACCAGATCACGCTGTATCCTCCCTCGCTCTACGAGAGCGGGATGAAAGTGATTACGGCGCGGCGGCCGCGAAACCTTCCCGCCGCGCTTGATCCGAGCATCAAGAGCCTCAACTACCTCAACAACATTCTCGCCAAGATCGAGGCGGTCGATGCCGGCGTACTCGAGGCGATCATGCTCAATCACGAGGGGTATGTGGCCGAATG
Source organism: uncultured Planctomycetota bacterium (assembly GCA_900696685.1). Taxonomy (GTDB): domain Bacteria; phylum Planctomycetota; class Phycisphaerae; order Phycisphaerales; family UBA5793; genus UBA5793. The sequence goes on along the minus strand of CAADHA010000161.1, from coordinate 40,382 downwards.
CACCGGCGACAACATCTTCTTCGTGCGCGGCGGGCAGGTCGTCACGCCGCCGGTGAGCGCGGGCCTGCTTGAAGGCGTGACGCGCGGATTCGTCATGGAATTGTGCCGCCGCAACGGCATCCCCTGCGAGGAGAGGCTCTTCCGCATCGACGAGATCAAGGCGGCCGACGAGGTCTTCCTCACCGGCACCGCAGCCGAGATCATCGCCGTCTCGCAGATCGACGACACCGTGATCGGAGGCGGAGCGATCGGCCCGGTCTGCCGCACGCTCACGGACAGGTTCCGCGCCGCCGTGGCCCGGGACGCCCCCGAGGATTGACGCCTCACGCATCAACTCAGGGGCTCAGCAGCGCGCCGGCAAGAGTCAGGTAGAACAGCAGCGTGGCGAGGTCGGCCGTCGCCAGCACGATCGGACCCGAGGCGATGCGCGGATCCTGGCGCAGGGCGCGCATCAGCGTCGGCAGCGCCACGCCGACGAGGCAGGAGGTGATCATCGACACGCAGATGCTCACGGCAATCGCCAGCGAGACGAGCCACTCCCCTCGCCACAAGAACGAAACAACAAACATGATGGCTCCGCACGCCAGGCCGATCATCCCGGCCGACAGAAACTCGCGCCACAGGCTGGTCATCGCGCGCCTCCAGTTCATCCGGCCCCCGTGAAGGCTCTGAAGCGTGATCGTCATTGACTGGATGCTCACGCTCTCCGACAGCGCCAGCACGACCGGAATGAACAGCGCCAGCGCGACGACGTGGCTGAGGAGCGCATCGAAGAGGCCCGCGATGACCGCGCACAGCGTCCCCCCGGCGATGTTGCACAGAAGCCATGGAAAGCGGTCCCTGAAGGACGCCAGCGCCGAGCCTCGGCGCCCCAGCGCCACGTGAACGCCGATCAGTTGAAAGAGATCGTCAGCCGACCTCTTCTCCGCAAGCGAAAAGACCTCGTCGGTGAAGAGGTCGATGTCCGCGACGCCCAGCAGGCGGTTCTCCCCGTCCACCACGGGGCAGGCGAGGAAACGGTGCATGGCGAAGAACTCGCACGCGGTCAGCAGCGTGGCGTCGGCCGGAATCGACACGACGCTGCGATCCATGATGGACCCCACCAGATCGCCCGGAGCGCACATGAGCAGGCCTCGAGCGGGCACGACTCCCACCAGCCTGTCCGCCTCGTCGAGCACATAAAAGTAAACGATCGCGCCCCGGATGTCGCGCTTGCGGATTGCCTCGAGCGCCTCACCCACGGTCTGCGTCTCGCGCAGCGTCACCGCGTCGCGGCGGATGTGCGGAAGCAGCGGCCGGTCGAGATCGTCGGTCCGCACGGTCGGCGACGTTGAACGTGAACTCACGGGCGTGGTCCGCAGGGTGGAGTGTGCGAGGCGTCGGCTGATCTTAACCACGCTCCGGAGGTCATCCATGACTCTCCGTCGGCCGCTTCCTTTCCACACGAATGACCGCGTCCCTGATCTCCCTGACGCTTCTCCCGAGAACGGGGTGTACGGCCTGTGGCGCGATCAGAGACAGAGGATCAAGCACGAAAGGCCGCTCGTGCATCCGCGGGTGCGGCACGCACAGCCCCGGCTCATCAATGACCGATTCGCCGTAGAGGAGCAGGTCGAGGTCGATGAGGCGCGGACCCCAGCGCTCCACCCTCGTCCGCCCCTGAGACGCCTCGATGCGCAGCAAAAGCAGGAGCAGATCGCGGGCGCTGAGCGTCGTCCGCAAGGCGCAGGCCGCATTGAGATATGGCCCCTGGAAGGGTGGTCCGCCGACAGGCGCCGTCTCCATCAGCGGGCTGATGGCCGTGACTTCGACGCAATCTGCTCGCCGCAGGGCCTCGAGCGCCGATTCGATCGCGGCGCGGCGGTCGCCGAGATTGGATCCCAGCGCAACGAATGCCATGACCGGTTCGTCCACTGGGAATCGTACGGGGGCCCAGGCCGAGGCGTCGGCCGCGAGGCACGCCGCCCGTCGGCCGAACCAGTTCAGCCAGCGTAAAACTCGCGCTCGCGATGGAGCATCTGTGCCCGCAGGCGGGCGAGAATGGACGAGTGCATCTGCGAGACGCGTGATTCGGAGAGATCGAGCGTCTGGCCGATCTCCTTCATCGTCATCTCCTCGTAGTAGTAGAGGATGACGATGAGGCGCTCGGCGCGGCTCAGGCCCTTGGTGATCAGGTCCTTGAGGTCGCCCTTCTGCGTTTCGCTGAGCGGGTTGGCCTGGGACTCATCCTCGAGAACATCGATCTCGCGAATGTCCTTGTTGGAGTCAGTCTCGTAGCACTTGCGGTTGAGACTGACGACGCCCACGGCCCGGCTGTCCTTGAGGAGTTTCTTCATCTCCTCATCGTCTGCGCCGAGGAAGTCCGCCAGTTCATCGGGGTCCGGGTTGCGGCCGAGAACGGCTACGAGCGACTTGCGGGCCGTATCCAGACGCCCTACGCGCTGCCGCACCAGCCGCGGCACCCAGTCGAGGGAGCGGAGTTCATCGAGGATGGCGCCCCGGATGCGCAGAGCACAGAACGTCTCGAACTTGACGCCGTAGTTGAGGTCGAAGGCGTCGATGGCGTCGAGCAGACCGAAGAAGCCTGCCTGCACGAGGTCATTGACATCCACCTCGACGGGAAGCCGTGCATGCTGCCGCTCAGCGTTGTACCGGACGAGGTGGAGGTAATGCGCGATCAGCCAGTTGCGAATGGTCTCGCTTCCGGTTTTCCGGTACTCCGCCCAGACTTCATTGATGGGCATGTCGTCGAGCGACAGTTGAGAAACTCGGCGCGTACCCTTGCGCGAGGAGGCTTTCACCTTCGTCATCGGGTCGTCTCCCTGACCTTGAGCCACATTCCGTTGCAGCCGGCCCATCCGTGGACCGCGTTTGGCGTAACAGTATACATTCCGGACCTGGTTTGCCAAGGTCCTCCCCTCATTTTGTCCGGAATTACTCCGGATTCTCCGTACCGGCCTTTGTGTTCGGTATTAAGTCGGGTGAGTTATCCACACGTAATGCACTGACAAGGTCATCCAGCGAGACATCCGAGTCCGGAACCGGGTTTGACGTGAAATATTCAAGCAAGTGAGTGCGGATCACGAAACTCAATATCTCCCCGGCGAGCAGGCCCGCAAGGAAGGCGCCGAACAGGCACAGGATCGCGCGAGAGAGCACGACGGCCGGGTCGTTGCCGACGGCCACACCGGTTATCACCGATACGGAGAATGCGCACGAAGCGAAACACCCTGCGATGACCTTCGCGGGCGGCGGGGTCGGCTCTTGAACTTGGGGCTGTTCTTGCACCATGACAATCCCGGAGATCGACCTGTATCGACCGGGCCGCCCGCCGACTCAACGAGAATCCGGAGAAATGACAGATTGAAGCGATCAGCGGGCCGGCCGGCGAAGCCAGGCGCCGATCCGCGCGAAGAAGCCGGGCCGCACCGTGCCGCCGGCTGCCGACGCCGACTGCGTCCGCCTGACCAGGGCCGCTCCGAGTTGGTTCATCGCCAGCGCTGCCCGCCCGCCCGGAGCGCTCAGGCAGAAGGGGACTCGGCCGCGAACTGCAGCCGTTACGGCGCGGTCGAAAGGAATCGATCCCGCGAATCCCACCTCGCGCTGAAGGAAGCGCCTCGTCACCATCGCCAACCGCTGGTGGACTTCCTTGCCTTGCACCTCACGCTCAACCTGGTTGACCAGCAGGTAGAGGTTGGCGAGAGGCGTGCGTTTCAGCACCGACTTCACCAGCCCATAGGCGTCCGTGATCGCCGTCGGCTCGGGCGTTGTCACCACAAGCACGGTGTCGGCCATTGCGGCGAACGCCAGCACGGCCGAGTTGATTCCCGCGCTCGCGTCGAGGATGACGAAGTCGCAGTGGGATTCGAGTTGCGTGAGTTGATCGATCAGCCGCGCGACGGCCTCGGCCGGAAGGTCCGCCATTTCGCCAATGCCGTTGGCGCCGGGAATGAGCTTGAATCCGCCCGGTGCGTCCACGGCGATTTCGCGCAACTTTCGCCGATCGCGTCCGAGGAGATGAGTGAGGTTGAAGGGCGCCTTGACGCCGCACAGCACATCGGCGTTGGCCAATCCCATGTCGACATCGACGAGTGCCACGCGCCGCCGAAGGCGCGCAAGGACGACTGCAAGGTTCACTGCGACATTGGTCTTGCCGACGCCTCCCTTGCCGCTGGCGACGGTGATGACGTGCGCCTGCCGGGGCGAGTCTGAAGCGAGGGGACGCGGCGTGCGCACGGGAACGTCCCGCGGCGCCGGGCCGACATCCGTCCGGGCCTCGCCGTCCGCCGCGGCGGCCTCGTCGCGCACGAGGTCCCGCAGGCGCTGTGCCTGGTCTGCCACCGTCATCCTTGCCCCTTCTCCCCGAGCACAAGCGATGCCAGACGGTCCGGATTCCCCGGCTCGATGTGGTCCGGTACTTCCTGCCCCGTCGTGATGAATGAGAGTTCCTTGCCCGCCTTGCGCATGACGTTGATCAGCACGCCAAGGCTCACGGCCTCATCCGTCTTCGTGAAGATGACGCGATCGGCCCGGACCGCTGAGAATCGCTCGATGGTTCGCATGAGAGCAGGCTCGCTGCACGTGCTGGAAAGGACGAGATGCACCTCGTGGGGGTCGGCAGCGTCCGTGAACGCCTGAATCTCCTCGAGGCGGGCGGCATCATTGGGCGAGCGACCCGCCGTGTCAATCAGGATCACTTCGCAGTGGTCGAGTGACTGGCATGCTTCGCGCATCTCCTGAGGCGTGAGGGCCACCTTGAGAGGAGTTCCGATGATGTTGGCGTACGTGCGCAACTGGTCCACGGCTGCGATGCGGTAGGTGTCGGTCGTGATCAGGCCCACGCGGCGATGGTGGCGCAACTTGAAGGAGGCCGCCAGTTTCGCCACGGTCGTCGTCTTGCCCACACCCGTCGGGCCCACCAGCGCGAGCGTGAAGGGCCGGCCGTCCGCCGTGGCCGCCGGCATCAGGTTGGGCGCCACAGGCACGTGCCGTGCCAGGTGCCTGCGGAAACTCGCCCTCACCCGGCTCGGGTCGCTCAACTCTGACTCAGGCAACTCGGCCCGCACAGCCGCGCAGAGTTCGTCGGCGATCTCCTGCGCCACTTCACTCTGGATCAGGCTCAGGTACTCGTTGAACAGCGCCTCGGGCATCGCGCCTTGCAGCGTCCCCGACTGGCGCTGGAGCACCTGGCCGACCATCTGCTTGAGCGCGGCGATCTCGCGGTGCAGGCCCGGGTCCGGTTGCTTCGTCACATCGCGTCTTGCGAATGCGGCAGGCGTCGCCTTCTCTGCGCCCTCGGTGCCATTCGAGGGAGCGGACGCGCTCGGCCGTCCCGCCGACACGGGCAGGCGAGGCTCCGGGCTGAGTACGAATCGTCGGGCGACGGGCAGGACCGGGGCGACATCCGCATGGCGATCTTCTCGCATCCGACTTCCCCCTCTGGCCGCGCGAAGGGGCGCCGAACTCATCGTGTGTGCCGCGGCCGGTGTCGCCGGCGCTTCGAGAGGGGCTGAGGGCTGCGGCGAAGGTGCAGCATCACGCCGCGGGAGGGTGGTGGATGGTGTGACCGTGTCGGCAGCGGCGCGTGGCGCTTCGCCGTCCTTCTGCTTGCGCCGCCGGCGCTGCTGTTCCGCAAGGGCCAGGGCGATCGCTGCGGCGCGCGGCGAAGTGGAGTCGGACTTCGGTTGTGCGGCAGCCGCCGTCCTCGGTTCATTCATGCAGTTGGCCGCGGTCGCGCTCGCCGTCTCCGCGATGCGCGGCGTCCGCGGCGCGGGCGGCGAGGCCGTGACTTCGTACACGAGTTGTCCGCCCAGGCCCATCAGCCCGCCGCGGCGGAAGGTGCGCGAATGCAGTATTACCGCGTTCTCGCCGAGGTCGCTGCGGATCCGCGACAGTGCTTCGTTCAGTGAAAGCGCCTGATAGGTTCGAAGGTTCAACGCTGCGCCCTTCCTGGTGAGCCGCGGCCTTGGCGCCGCGGTCGGCCTCCTGCCTGGATTGAGTCACCTCCGACGTGGCCTCATCATACCATGTTCCGGCGGCCGTCCGCCAGTCGTCCTCATGCCGCCGTTGCCGCCCTGGTCTCCGGCGGCTGGACGAGGGCGAGCGACTCCACCTCAAGACCTTGCGGAACCTCGTTGAATCCCAACACCGCCGCCTGTGGCAGATGCGGCTCAATGATCCGCCGCAACGGCCCGCGAATCTGCGGCGACGTCAGAATCACCGGCGGCCGCCCCCCGTGAATGAGCGACTTGAGCGACTGGTCCAGTGACTGGATGATCCGGTTGCTGACCGACGGCGGCATGGTGATCGTCGTCCCCACCTCCGACCGCTCCACGTAGGACGCGACCAAGTCTTCGAGGCGCGGATCGACGGTGATGCAGTAAAGTCTCGGCCGGCCTTCATCGTCCGGCGTCGCGTACTGGCCCGCAATCGTCCGCCGCAGCGCGTTGCGCACGTATTCGACGAGCACGTCGGCGTCGCGCGTGTGGGATACCCACTCGCCCATTGTTTCCACGATTGTTTCCAGGTCGCGCACGGGCACTCGTTCGCGCAGGAGTGACTGGAGGATCTTCTGAAGTTCGCCGGGCTTGACCTTGTCGGGGATGATCTCTTCCGTGAGCTTGGGGGCGCGCTCCTTGAGATTTGCGATGAGGTTGTTGACCTCCTCGCGCGTGAGGAGTTCGTCGGCGTGCCGCCTGACCGTCTCGGTGAAGTGGGTGATGAGCACGCTCGTGGCGTCCACCACGGTGTAGCCCTGCGCTTCGGCCCGGGCGCGGAGGTGGTCGGCGATCCACCAGGCGTCGAGGCCGAAGGCCGGCTCCTTTGTCGGCGTGCCGTCGATCGGCCCCTGTGCCAGCCCCGAGTCCATGGCCAGCCACGAGCCGGGGAAGGTCTGCCCGCCCGCGACCTGGTTGCCGCGGATCTTTATCCGGTACGATGTGGTCTCCAGCTGCGAGTTGTCGCGGATGCGCACCGGCGGGAGGATGAGGCCGAGTTCGGCGGCGAGTTGCCGGCGAACCATGGCGATGCGTTCGAGGAGCGTGCCGCCGTCGGACTCGTTGACGAGTTTGACCAGCCCGTATCCGACCTCGAGTTCAAGGTGGTCGATCTTGAGCAGTTCGTCGGGTGCGGGAGTCGCCGGGCGTGACGAGTCGGCCGAGCGGGCCGAGGCCGCTGCACGTTCTGCTTCAACGGCCTGCACGCCGCGCGACACGACGTAACCGACACCGGCGATAGCGGCGGCGCAAGCGAACATGGGCACAACCGGCAGGCCCGTGAAGGACATCAGGGCCAGGAAGCCGGCGGTGATGTAAAGCGCACGCGGCTTGCTCGTGAGTTGGTTGGTCAGGTCGGTGCCGAGGTCCTGCTTGGCGCCGCTGCGCGCCACGATGAGGCCGGCCGCAATGGCGATCACGAAGGCCGGAATCTGCGAAACCAGGCCGTCGCCGATGGTGAGGCGGGTGAAGACCGCCAGGCTCTCGCGCAGCGTCCAGCCCTTCATGATCGCGCCGATGGCGAAGCCCCCGAGAATGTTGATGAGCGTGATGATGATGCCGGCCACCGCGTCGCCGCGCACAAACTTGCTGGCGCCGTCCATCGCCCCGTAGAAGTCCGCCTCGCGCATGATCGCTTCGCGGCGTTCGCGCGCTTCGGACTCGGTGATGAGGCCCGCCGTAAGGTCCGCGTCAATGGCCATCTGCTTGCCCGGCATCGCGTCGAGAGTGAAGCGGGCCGCCACCTCGGAGATGCGCGTCGAGCCTTTCGTGATCACCACGAACTGCACGATGATGAGAATGCAGAAGATGACCGCTCCGACGATGGGCGAGTCGCCCGCGACGAACTGGCCGAAGGCGCGAATGACTTCGCCGGCCGCCCCCGCCGCTTCGTCGGCCGTGGCCGCCTCCGTCGAGAGGATCAGCCGCGTCGTGGCGATGTTCAGGCACAGCCGGTAGAGCGTCGTACCCAGCAGCAGGGCGGGGAAGACCGAAAACTCCAGCGGCCTCTCCATGTACACTACCGTCAGCAGGATCACCGCCGCGCCGCTGATGTTCGCCGCGATCATCAGGTCCAGCAGCGCCGGAGGCAGCGGAACCACCAGCACCGCCATCATGCACACAAACGCGAACGGCACCGCCAGGCTCTTCCAGCGCTGTCCGCGCTCAGACCACGCCAGCGTCGAGGATGCGAGCGCGGCTTCAGCCATGAATGCGGCCCTCCGCCCACCGTGACCAACCCGCAGCGAGTGCGCTGCGGCTCGCGATTCTCACACTCGTTCCCGCGCGCCGCGTCCTCATCCCGCTTTCCTCGCGTTGAGACGGTACACGTATGCGAGCACTTCCGCGACCGCCTGGAAGAAGTTGGGCGGAATCTCCTGACCCACGTGGACGACGGGGTACATGGCGCGCGCCAGCGCCTTCCGCTCGACCACGGGAACCCGGTGCGCGCGGGCGATCTGCCGGATGCGCAGGGCGACGTAGTCGGCGCCTTTCGCGACCACTCGCGGCGCGTTCATCGTCTTCGCGTCCCACTGGAGGGCGATGGCGAGGTGCTCGGGGTTGGTCACGACCACGTCGGCCCGGGGAACGGCCTGCTGGAGGCGCTGGCTGAGGATCTTGCGCGCAAAGCCGCGCTGGCGCTGCTTGAGCAGCGGATCGCCCATCGTCATGCGCAGCTCCTCCTTGACTTCGTGCTTGCTCATGCGGTGCTGGCGCTCCCACTGCCACTTCTGAAAGGCAAAGTCCAGGATGCCGAGGATGATCAGGACCGCAGCCAGCCACAGCAGGAGTTCGGCCAGGTACCATCCCGCCCGCGAGGCCGCTTCCGCGAAGGTGTACCGCGGCAGCATGAGAATCCCCTGGAACCGCCGCGAGATGACCGCGATCGAGACGAGAAGGATGAGCAGGACCTTGCCGATGCTCATGCCCGCCCGCCCGGCCGCCTGCGCCCCGAACAACTTCCTGAGCCCGTTCAGGGGATCGAGTTTGGAGAGTTTCGGCTGCAGCGGCTTCACGGTGAACGTCCAGCCCACCTGCCACACCGATGCCGCGTACGCGACCACGAACATCAGCGCCAGGAACGGACCGGCGGCGCTGACAAGAAGACGCACGGCCCGGCTCATCTCCGCACCGCCCATGAGATCGCGTGAGACCAGGTCATCCGAACTCGACCCGAGGGTCTCGCGCACGTACACGGCCAGGTCGCGCATGATGTAGGGCGTGAGCCAGAGGAGCAGGAGCACCGCGCCGAGGAGCGAGAGGGCGGCCGTGAGGTCCATCGAGCGCGCAATGCTCCCTTCCTCGCGCGCCTGGCGCCGGCGTCGCGGGGTGGCAGGTTCGGTCTTTTCGCCCAGGTCCTGTTCAGCCATGCGTTACTGCCCGCTCCGTGCGTCAGAAGGAACCGAAGAATCCCGCGGCGAGGTCCAACGCCTCGCGGACCGAATCGATCACGCCCTCGTGGATCGGCCCAAGGGCCGCGATCAGCGCCACCGTCCCGAGGATGATGCGGATCGGAAACCCGAGAGAGAGGATGTTGAACGCTGGAGCAGTCTTGTTCATGAACCCCAGCGCGAACGTCTCGAGGAAGATCAGGCACAGAACGGGTGCGGCGATGCGGATCGCCAGTTCATACGCGCTGGTGAGCAGCCCCGCGATCAGCGCCAGCAGGTCTCCCGTCGCGGCAAATCCGCCCGGCGGCACGTTGACGAAGGTGTTGAGGAGAATCGAGAACATGAGATCAATTCCCCCCAGCGCGATGAACACGACCATGGCCAGGTAGAAGAGCATCTGCCCGACCACGTCGGCGTCGGACTCCATCGCGGGGTTGTACACGCGGGCGAAGCCCAGGCCGAGCTGCTGCCCGACGATCAGTCCGCCCAGTTCGGTTGTCAGCATCGGCAGCGCGGCCAGGAAGCCGATCGTCAGCCCGATGAAGAGTTCCATCGCCATCAGCGGCGCGAGGTCGAACACCGTCGCCGGCAGGGGGATCGCGCCGTGTGCAGTGAGCGGGATCGAAAGCGCCGCGTAACTCGCCGACGCCAGCGCCAGGGCCAGCAGCGCCTTGATGCGCGCAGGAATGATCTCGCTGCCGAGGACGGGCGCAAAGATGAACAGGCCCGTGATGCGGCTGAGCACGATCAGGAAAGGGCCGACGTGGGGCAGGATGGGAGTCAGGTCGATCATGCGCGGGCGGAACGAGAATCAATGGAGTCAGGGCGCCCCGGTGAACATCGCCGTGGCGTAGTCGATCATCATGTTGACGATCCAGGGGATGATCGCGATTCCCACAAGGATCATCCCCGCGATCTTGGGAACGAAGGTCAGCGTCTGCTCCTGCACCTGTGTGACGGTCTGGAAGATTGAGACGATCAGGCCGATGACCAGCCCGGCCAGGAGGATGGGCGCCGCGAGGATGAGCGCATGAGTCAGCGCTTCGCGCACCAGGTCAACGCCGATGTCCACCATTGAGCACCTCCTGGATGCACCCCACGATTCGCAGAGCCTCATCGTGGGCGTGTGAAGTCTTCCGCGACGTGCCGGGCCTCATCGCGGGATCGTCGAGCCTATCCGAAGCCGCCGGCCAGCGCTGTCACGGCAGCGGAGTACGCCTCCGTCGCCGGCGCCGTCCCGTGCAGCAGGCTGCCCAGCATCAGCGTCCAGCCGTCGACCAGCACGAAGAGCAGCAGTTTGAACGGGAGTGAGATGAGCACCGGCGGCAGCATCAGCATTCCCATCGAGATGAGCAGGCTCGAAACCACCATGTCGATGATCAGAAACGGGAGGTAGATGCGAAACCCGATCAGGAACGCGACCTTGAGTTCGCTGAGAATGAACGCGGGGATGAGGGTGAGCATGTCCACGTCGTCGTAGGTCAGGTTCTCAGGGATCGACGTGTCCACGCCTCGATAGTCGAGGATCATGTAGACGCTGTCCCAGTTTCCTGTCGCGTCGATCTGCGCAAACATGAAGTCGCGCAAAGGCTCCCTCGCGCGATTCCACACGTCCAGCTGACTTTGCACGTTGGGATCACCCTGCGTGTAGGGGACGTAGGCTTCGTTGTACATGCGCGTGAAGGTCGGCTCCATTGCCAGGACCGTCATGAAGAGGCTCAGACCGACGATGACCTGGCTGGGCGGGAGCGTGGCCGTGCCGATCGCCTGCCTCACGAGACTGAATACGACCACAAAGCGCGTAAAGCACGTGCACATCATGAGGATCGACGGCGCGATCGTGAGAACGGTGAGGAGGATGAGGACGTTGAGCGAGGCGCTCAGCCCGCCCTCGAAGCCGGGAATTGCTTCTGTCGCGCTCTCCAGCATGGAGACGGGATTGAACGCCTCGCTTCCATCGGGCGCGGCGTCCTGCGCCAGGGCCGCAGCCGAGGCGAGCAGCGGCACGCACGACGCCGCGAGGGATGCAAGCCTGCGGTTCATCGCCCGCCTCCGCTTCCAAATGCGCGGCCGATGCGGCGAGAGAGCGTTGATCGGTCCGCACGCGTGAGATCGACAATGACCGGCGACTCCTCCCGGCTCGACCCGTCGGCGACGCCCCGCTCGCGCACAGGCGTGATCAGGCTCTCGAACTGCCGCGTGAACGAGTCGCCTCGCTCATGCCGCACGTGTTGGAGGAGCGATGCGACCTGTTCAGCGTCGGTGATCTCCGAGAGCGTCGAAACGGAACCGCCCGCCTGGCAGACGACGAGAATGCGGCGATCAACCTTGAGAAGGAGAATTGCCTGCCCGCGTGCGAGGGGAAAGCGCCCGAGCACTTCGATGATCCCCGACGGTGCGCGGACCCTGTGGAGCGGGCCGCCGAATCGCGTCATCAGGCCGCGCAGGGCGAAGATGATGCCGATGATCAGCCCCAGCGAACCGATGGTCCGCCAGACACCGCCGGGAACGGCGATCCGCCGGCGATTGTCGCCCGCCTCGGGTGCGTCGCGCGGAGCCGAGCGCGGCGGAAGAGGCCGCGGAGCAGCCGCGGCCGGTTCGGAACCTGCGCCGATTCCGTCTGCTTCGGGCGATGCGTGCGCCGTGGTCAGCGGTTCATTCGAGACGACGGGTGGAGACTGCTCCGGACCGGCGAGAACCTCGGCGACGCAGGCAGAGAGCAGAGCCAGAGCGAGGCTCATGCAGCGGGCAGTCGTTGAGGTGGATCGGATCATGGGTCGCCATCCTGGCGCATTGCGGCCCCGCGGCCGCGCTGTCCGGCTCCGCCGGACAGGCGTTGAAGTCGTTCAGTTGTCTCCGCCCTCGTCGCCGCGTGCGAAAATCTCGCTGATGCGCACGCAGAAGGTGTCGTTGAGCACGAGGACCTCGCCGCACGCGACGTGCCGGTCGTTCACGTACACGTCCACGGGATCACCGGCGAGTTTGTCAAGTTCCACCACGCTCCCCTCGTTGAGGCGCAGCACATCCTCGACGAGCATTTTTGTGCGCCCCAGTTCGATCCGGACATTGAGATTGACCTTGGAGAGCAGGTCGATGCCGCTGACGGGGTGACTTGCGGCCGTCGAAGCAAACTCGGGCAGTTCAAGCGGCGGAGCCGACGCGTCGCCGGCGGGCGCAGCCGACTCGGCCTCGCGCCGGATGTCGCCGACCGCCTGGACCGCGGACTCGAGGGCTTCGGCCGCGTCCGGTGACGCTCCCGCGCCCGCCGGTTCGGGCGTTTCGGCGGCTCTGAGCATGGATCGACTGATGGCCATGGCGCTCCGTGATGAGTCGGCCCGTCTTCCGGGTGCCGACCGACGGTTATCGGAAAGTTGTGCGCGGCTGCTGCAACATCGGCGCCCCGCGCAAAAACTGCCCGCACGAAGGGTTCCATGGCGCCCGTCATCGCCCGGCGCGATCGCCCTGCGCCTGGGCTTCGCCTGTGTGCCGGCCCTTTGCTCAGATCCCGGCGCGGTAGGGCGTCACTCCCTCAAGCAGTATGCTGCCGATGAGGCTCTCGCCGGATTTCGGATCCTTGGGCATGATTTCCTTGAGCGCTTCTTCCGCCTGGCGCGTGAGCGTGCTCAGGAGCGGCTCGTTGAAGTGGCGGGGTTCAGCGTTGCGCCAAAGGGCCGCGATCGTCGTCTTGATCAGCGCCTGGTTGCCCGCGACGAACTCCGTGATCGCCTTTTCATGGCGTGCCTTGACCCGGGCCGTGATCTGAGTGTCATAGAGGTACAGAACACCCTGCTTGCTGTTGGGGAAGCGATCGTGCACGACGGCGATCTCGATGATGCGGTTGAGCGCGGCTTCCTGGTCGGACTCGAAGCCGCCGTCGGCTTTTACGGAGGGCGCGGAGGTGAGCATCGCCACGCCGATGAGCACGCCCGCCTCGATGAGCATGATCGCCGCAACGATCAGGATCACCTTGAGATTGGACTTGCGGCCCTCCGCCGGGGCTGCGGTTTCCTTCTCGCTCTTGTCGGTCTTGTGCTCGGCCATCGCATCAGCCTCCTCGTGCGTTGCCAGGATCGGTGTAGTCGCTGTCGGGGTTGAACTCGTCGATTACGCTCTCGCTCACGATGATCTCGACGCGCCGGTTGACCTGGGCCGCGTCGTCCCGCCGGGCGCGGGCGTTGACCGGCTCGTTGTCGGCGCAGGATTCCACGCGAAACAACTCGCGCTTCATCCCGACCTCTTCAGTCAGGAAGAGCATGATGGCCTCGGCCCGCGCGTAGCCCAACTGGTAGAGGTTCTGCCAGGGAGACGTGGGCGAGAGGCGCTTCGAGTCCACGTGCCCCCGGATGAAGATGCGATTCCGCCGCCCGTCGATGAGCCGCGCAATCGACCTCAGGTCCTCCTTGACTTCATCCTTGAGAAAGGCCGATTCGCGGTCGAAGGTGCTCGATCCGCCGATCGTGAACAGCAGCCCTTCGCGGACGGTCTTGACGGTGGTGTGCTTTCCCTGCACGCCCTCGACGTCGCTCTGGCTGACGGCCTTGCGCGGGTCATGGGCGCTGGCGGCCTTGGTGAGCATGGTGACGACCGACTGCATGGAGGGTTGGTCAGTGGGGATGCTGCCGCCGCTGCCCTGCGTGAAGCCGAAGGCCTGCATCACGCTGTGCGCCACCACGGTGTACTCCTCCTCGCGCTTGAGTTCGGAGAAGGCCGCGAGGAGGATAAAGAAGCACAGCAGGAGCGACATCATGTCGCCGTAGGTGACGATCCAGCCGGGGACGCCTTCAGGGCAGGGAGTGGATTTGCACTTGCACTTGGCCATGCTGAAGCCTGTCTCTCGCGACGCGTCGGCTCGGAGGCGCCGAGGGCCGCACCGATCGGCGGCTCACGCTGCCTTCCGCCCTTCCTCGGGCGCCGGCCGTTTCGACGGCGGAATGAACGTGAGGAGTTTCTGTTCGACGATGCGCGGGTTGTCGCCCTGCTGGATGCTCATCACGCCGCGGATGATGATCTGCTTCGTAAACGACTCTTCGCCCGCGCGCAACGCGAGTTTGTCGGACATCGGCAGACAGATCAGGTTGGCGATGAGCGCGCCGTACAGAGTCGTGAGCAGCGCCACGGCCATGCCCGGCCCGATTTTCGAGGGATCGTCCATGTTCTGCAGCATGGCGACCAGACCGAGCAGTGTGCCGATCATGCCGAACGCTGGGGCATACTTGGCGTAGGCGTCAAGCATTGCTTTGCCCTGCTGGTGTCGGGCCGTCTCATTCTCGACTTCCGATTCGAGGATGGTTTCAATGAGTTCAGGGTCGGTGCCGTCCACGGCCATCCCGATGGCGCGGACGATGAAGGGGTCGCCCATCTGGCTGGTCATGCTCTCGAGGCTGAGGATGCCGTCGCGCCGGGCGATCTCGGCGTAACTGACGAGCTTCTTGATGAGTTCGCCGGGATCCTGCGGCTTGGCGAAAATGGCCTTGAGCAGAACCTTCGGCAGACGTTTGAGCGCGGCGATCGGGAACGAGGCAATGACCGCACAGAAACCCCCGAAAACGACGAGGATCACCGACGGAACGTCGAAGTACGCTCCGAGCGCATTGCCGCCCACCACGATCGTGAGGATCGCAAGCACCCAGGCGACGACGACGCCGAAGATCGTGGCAATGTCCACTCTTAGCCTCCAGATCGGGCGCCCCGACGGCGCAAACCGCCCGCGGGCGCACCGCGGCCGCGGAACGGTCCTGTCCGACGTATCGTCTGCTGTGATGTGCTACTTGAGTGCCTCCGCCCGCTGATGCACGCGATCAGGCCGGCGCCCGGCTGCGGTGACTCAATCCAGAGCCGGAAACGGAGACCGCAGACGCCGCCCGTATTCGATCGCCCGCTCCACCACCTCTTCCATCGGCTCGCGCACGATGATGTGATCGCCCGTCGTCAGCAGGATCGTCGTGTCCGGGTTCTCTTCAATCGTGCGGATGAGTTCGGCATTGAGGATGAAGGGCTTGTTGTTCAGGCGTGTGAGCAGGATCATGCGCGGCCTCCCGTGGCGGCCTCAGGTTATCGGCCGATCAGGAGCAACTGTTGCATCAGTTCGTTCGCCGTCGTGATGATCCGCGTCGAAGCCGAATACCCCGTCGACGCGAGGATCAGGTTGATGAACTCTGCACTCAGGTCCACGTTCGACAGTTCCAGCGCGCTGCTGATGATCCGCCCGGCCCCGAAGGTCAGCGGCGTGGCGATCACGGGCGAGCCCGAGTTGGGCCCGATGGCGAAGAGTTGATTGCCCGCATCGACAAGGCCGGCCGGATTCGTGAATGTCGCCATGGCCACCTGGCCGAGGTTGCGGATCAGGCCGTTGCTGAACGCGCCCACGACGATTCCGTCTTCCCCGATGTTGAATTCGACAAGCGTGCCGATCGGCGAGCCGTCCTGAAACACCGCGGCCAGTTCAGTGTTCGTGTCGCTGAAGGCCGTCACCGAGTTGCCGTTCGAATCAAAGGAGAGATTCATCGAAAGCGGCGACTGCGCGCCTGTGTCCGTGCGGTCGATCTGGATCGCGAACTGTGCGATCGAACTCACGCGTCCGTCAGTGCCGAAGTCCATTGTTCCGGTGGCAACGCGGATGTCGCCGCCGACGTTGTCCTGCGACTCGACGTAATAGCGCCACGTCGTTCCCGTGGAACTCGTCGATTCCAGAACCATCGTCAGGTCCACCTGGAGCGGCGTGCCCAGCGAGTCGAACACGAGGAAGGACGTGCGCACCGACTCGCCCGCCGCCAGGCCCGTCTTGGTCGTCGTGAAGGGCTGGCTCAGGACGGCGCCGGACGAATCGAGAATGGACAGATCGCTCGTGCTCACCGTCAGGTCGTTGGCGTCACCCATGTTGCCTTCGATGGTGATGACGCCCGTGACGGGATCGATCGACACGCCGCCCGGCTGTCCCGGCACCGAGGTATCGATCCCCAGCGACTGTTCAAGGAAAGCCAGGAAGTCGGCGATGGTCGTCGTGTTGTCCACGGCCAGCGTCGCGTCTGGCAGCGTGGCCCCACCCTTCTCCGCGCCGGAGAGGCGCAGGCTCTGGCCCGAAACGAACATCGGATTGCCCGAACCGTCGTCGAGATCGACCAGCCTCGTCGTCGAATCGGCAAAGGGCGGGTTGGAAGGCGGGGGCACCGCCGCGCCCAGCGCCTGGAGCGGATCGAAGTCGATGAGCGTGCCGACGGTGCCCACGTCGCCCGAAGCGTTGAGGTTTCCGCTGAAGGTCACGTTGCGCGTCGCCTCGGCGATGGTCAGGCTGCCGACGGGAATGGTCAGGTCGGTGAGGGCGCCGGTCTGTATGTTGAACTGGCTGTCCACGCCGTAGCCTTGAACCCGCGCGCCGCTCAGCGACGTGAGTTCGTTGAGGCTGTTGAGCTGGAACGAGCCGTTGCGCGTGTAGAACTGGTTGGCGCCGCTGCTGACGATGAAGACTCCCTGACCCTCGATGGCGAGGTCGGTCTTGACGCCGGTGACGGTGACGGCCCCGTTTCCCATGTTGCGCTGCGTGCCCGCGACGTTGACGCCCAGGCCGATCTGCGAGGGATTCGCTCCGCCGCTCTGGTTCGACGGCGCCGTGCCGATCCCAAGCGTGCGGCTGAAGGTCGGCGCGAAGGTCAGGCGATTGGTCTTGAACCCCTGCGTGTTCACGTTGGCGATGTTGTTGCCGATGATGTCGAGCATCTTGCTGTTGGCGAGGATGCCCGAGAGACCGGTGAACAGTGCGGTCGTCGATGCCATGTCTCATTGCCTCCGTGAACGGGATGGGACCGGTTCTCGGCCCGTGGTTTCGTTGCTGCCCGGTGCGTCGAGCGCGTCACGCGCGTCAGGCTGCAGGGCGAGCAGGTCGGTGATCGAGCACGACGCCGCCCCATCCAGCCGCGACAGGAGCAGGCGGTGCTTCGGCGCCGACTCACGCGCCTGCTCCACCCGCGATATGACGATCGTGTCGACGTCGGTGATGATGCGGTCCTCTGACGCGTCGGGCCTGAGTTCCTCGTTGACGCAGCGCGACGGGACGTCGAGCATCAGCGTCCGCCCGTCGAGCATCACCAGCGCGCGCGTGCTGCCGCACGCGGCGGCTTCCTGCGCAGCGCGATCGAGCCGCGCCCTCTGGGAATCCGTGAGATCGACTTCGCGGGGAATGGTGACGGGCACCGCCGCGGCTTGCGCCTCGTGCAACACACCGTCGACGAGCGTGCGGAAGCCCGCGCTCGCGAGGTCAGGCCGACGCCGCAACGGCCGCGCGATCTGCCGCGACTCACCCGGCCGCGCGACCGGCTCGAGTGGCCTGAGGATGTCCGACCGGCCGCTCACGATTGCCTCCTCTGAAGAGTCAGCCCCGGGCCTGACTCATGCTCCGATCGTCTCCGGCTCCCGGATACTCTCCACATGCTCCATGGGCACGCGCGCGCCGCTGTCGAGCGTGAGGATGATGCGGTTGCCCTCGAATCCCGCCGATTTCACCTGACCCTCCGCGGGGAAGAACGACTCGTCGAGGCCCGTGATGGTCTTGCCCACGAGCGTCCCCGCCATGGCGAACTGGTTCTGCGAGACGAGTTTGCTCAGTTCGTTCATGAGTTTCGAGTTCGACTCGATGTTCCGAACCGTGCTGATCTGGTTGAGCAGCGCCTGCGTGTCCTGGGGCTTGAGCGGATCCTGGTGCGTCAACTCGGTGAACATGATCTTCATGAAATCCGCGCTCGTAAGGTCCTCGAAGCGGTTGCGCGACACAGCGCCTGGACTGAACGGAAGGGAAGTGTCGATCTGCATGCGTGATCTCCTGTGGTCAGGATCCGGAATCAGGCTCAATTGAGTGAAGCGGCGCGCGCGTGGGCCTCCTGCGGCCTGGCGGGATCCGCCGGCGCATTCACCGACGCCGCGTCGAAGTGCTGCCGCCACGAGTCGCCGCCTCGCGCGTGGTGAAGCGCCTGCCGCGCCATCTGCCGGTACTGGGCTTCGCGCTCGGCCGTGTCGCCGTGCCCGCGGCTCTGCTGCCCGGCGGAGTCGTGGCGTGAGCCTTGCTCGCCGGACGAAGGCTGGTGCTGCGAGTTGGGCTGCTCGTGCGCTCCGCCCGTCGAGCCGGCCCGATGCAGCGAATGAATCTGCACGGTCTCGAGTTTCAATCCCTGGGTCTCCATGGCGGTGCGAAGAGCATCAATGTGATTCGTGAGCAAGCCGCGTGCCTGCGCCGTCTCGGCATGAAACTGCACGGAGACGCGGCCTTGCGCCACGTGCATCTGGATCCGCAGCGAGCCGAGAGACTCGGGCTCGAGGCGGATGGTCATTGCACCGCCCGTACTGCGGGTCAGCGCCAGGGCGCCGCGCACGGCCTGCGCAGCCGCAGCGTCCTCAGACAGGCTGTGCAAAGGTGAGGCAGATAGGGGCGCCTGTGTATGACCCGTTCCAGTCGGCACGCTCGGCGAGCCGGGCGACGGGAGTGCTGAGGGCGCAGGTGCCGCAACTCGCTCGCCGGACTGAGGCTGAAGGTCGAGGAAAGTCGCCGCCGAGACCGTGCTCGTCTGAGCCGGCGCTGGCGACGCGGCCGGCGAAGTCTGCGGCGAAGCAGGCTGCGACTTCGCCGCCGGCTCCGTGCGGTCCATCGAGCGCGTTTCCTCCGTATCGGCCGCGGCGACCTGATTCGTCGGCCCCTCAGGCGTCACAGTTAGTGGATGTACGATTTTCGCCTGGCCGTCCCAGCCGGTCGTCCGGCTGGAAGGCGTTGGTGCCGCGCGGCGGATCGTCGGCGACTCAATTCCCGGCGCGATGTCGGGACGTCCCTCGGGACTCTGCGCCGATTCCGGTGGCGCGACAGGCAGCGGGTGGGCAGGCGGCGGGCTGGCACCTCCATCTGCATCGAGCGCCGCGTGGATCACGGCGACGGCCGAGTCGCGATCGACCGGTTGTTCGACCCCCGGCTGACACCCCGGCTCTTCTCCCGGCGGCGATTCGTGGCCGCGCACCTTGAACGGCCCCTTCAGGAGTGCATCGGGCGTGCGGGGGACAGGCCGCGAAGGGGGATCACTCTTGCGCGTCGATCCTTCCTCGACGCCGGGCAATTCCTGCGCTTCATTGCCTTCATGCGGCACAGTGTGAGCATGTCGTGGAGTGCCCTCCGCACCTCTCTCATCCTCTTCGCACTGCCGAGTTCGGGGGGGGCGTGCGGTGGGCTGCGCCGTCTCATTTGGCGCTGACTTCGCGGCTGCGCTTGCCAGCAGGGACTCAAAGTCCGGTGTTTCCCAGGCCATTGACCTGTCGACGCCGCATGCCGGCTGCTGCTGAGCAGGCGCGGCATCGTGCGGTGAGACCAGATCACGGCTGCTGATTGGCAGAGAGTCGATCATCCACGTTCCTCAGCGAGTCGGCGCCGGTGCCGCGCTCTCTGAGGCGCAGGAGCAATTCCGCTGCCAGACGATTCTCAGTTTCGTCCGCGTAGAGCGAGAGGAGTTTGGAAGCGCTCCGGGAGGGCAGGGCGACGAGCAGGTCCACCACGAAGTCATGCAGGCCGTCCGCCAGGTACACGTCGACCTTGGCCTTCAGATCTTCCGCCTTGAGTCCCGAAAGCAGCGTAACGGTCTTGCGGAACTGTTCGTCGCGCGCGAGCGCCGCATCCCGCTCGATCGCCTTCGCCACCTCTGCCTCGCGCGCGGTCAGTTCCGCTTCGCGCCGTTCGACTTCAGCCAGGCGCAGGGCGATGAGCTGCTCGATGGCCTGCACATCGCGCCGGGCACGGCGGAGAATTTCATCCTGCGTCTGCGCAATGGAGCGGAACTGCGCCTCGCGTGCTTCGACGCCGGCGTTGGCGACGTCGGTTTCCGCCTCGCGCTTGGCCCGCGCCGCCTCCTGTGCTGCCGCTTCCTGCTCCGCCGCGGCCGCCGCTTGCTCCTGGGCGATCGTGACCGCCAGAATGGTCCGGATCCGGTTGAGGCGCGCGCGGTCGATCCGGTCCGTCGCAACGAGAAAGCCGACGAAGCCGAGCAGGGCCAGAAGATTGGCGATCGCGACGATGGAAACGGCGGGCCAGAGCAACTTCTTCATGGCGGACTCCTTACGCAAGAGAAGGCATCAACGCATCAAGGCATCAAGAGATCAAGGGGTCAAGGCATCGAGGGATCGTTGGCCTCGACCCGAAGGCTTTGCGAAAGGGAGCGCGCTGCGCGTGCGGCATTTCTGTCTATCGACTTGCCCGACCCATCGCTCCCAGTTCATCCAGTGCGGCGGTTTCCCGCTTGGTTTCCGCGTGCCGCCACTGCTCATGCCGGCGTTCGCGCAGGCGTTCAATTGCTTTGACGTGCGTTCTGGCTTCAAGCAGATCAGCCCTGGCCCGCTCGATGCGCCGGTAGACCTCGGCGAGCGTAACGACGAGGCGGACGGTCTGCGCATCGAGCTGCATGCACATCGCCGCCTGGCTGCGGATGGCCGCCGTGTCAACCTTTCCAACGAGGCAGCGGCTCAGTTCCGCCTTGTTGTCGCTGATGCGCTGCTGCATGGCGCGGATGCGGTCTTCAATCGCCAGCCTCTGCCGCTCCAGGGCCGCCAGCGCTCGCTGTCGCTCGCCTTCCAGCCGCCGGCGGTGCTTGAGGAGCGGATCGAGTTTGAAGCGGAATCGAGCCATGAAGAACATCCGGATGACGAGTCGAGGCGACGACGCAAGCGGTCTCGGAACGCCTTCTCAGGTCGTGGCGCCGCGCGCCGTACGGCGCTGGGTCAGGGCGTGGCCCGCCTCCACTGCCAGGCTTGTGAGCGCCTTGACCGTCGAATCAAAATCCGCCGCGTCTGCCGGCGCCTGCTGGAGCAGGGCGTCGATTCGCGGCTTGAGTTCAATCGCCACGTCGCACTCCGGGTTGGACCCCCGCACGTACGCGCCGATGTTGATCAGGTCTTCCGTCTCGGCGTAGACGGCGAGGAGGCGCAGGATCTGCCGCCTTGCCTGGATGTGCACCGACGTGCACACCGCGTCGGCGACGCGGCTCACCGAATCGAGCACGTCCACGGCCGGGAAGTGGCCGCGGTTGGCCAGCCGCCGCGTGAGGGAGATGTGTCCGTCGAGGATGCCGCGCGCGGCGTCGGAGATCGGCTCGGTCATGTCGTCGCCTTCGACGAGGATCGCGTAGATGCCGGTGATCGATCCCGCGCCGCGCACCGCCCCGGCCCGCTCGAGCAGCGTTGGAAGGAGAGCGAAGACGCTGGGCGTGTAGCCGCGGGTGGTCGGCGGTTCGCCCGCGGCAAGCCCGATCTGGCGCTGCGCATGGCAGAATCGCGTGATCGAGTCCATGATGAGAAGGACGTCGGCGCCCCGGTCGCGGAAGAGTTCCGCCGCCGCCGTCGCCGCCATCGCGGCGCGAATGCGCATGAGCGGCGACTCGTCTCCGGTCGAGACGAACACCACGCTGCGCGCCAGCCCGTCCGGACCGAGGGTGCGCTCGATGAACTCGCGCACCTCCCGACCCCGTTCTCCGATGAGGGCGATGATGCTGACGTCCGCCCGGGTGTGGCGCGCGATCGAGCCGAGAAGCGTGGACTTGCCAACGCCGGGCCCGGCGAACACGCCCAGCCTCTGGCCCTTGCCCGCCGTGATCATCGCGTCGATCGCCCGCACGCATGTGACCAGCGGCTGGCTGATCGTCTCGCGCTTGAGAGAGGACATTGGTGCAGGCACGAGCGGGCGCAACTCGATCTCGTGCAGCGGGCCGCGACCGTCGATCGGACGCCCCAGGCCGTCCACCACGCGCCCGAGCATCGTGAGGCTCAGCGGGATCGTCGGCGCCGTCTGGACGGAAACGACCGAATCGCCCGGGGCCAGGCCCGTCGCGCTGGAAAGGAGCATGATGATCGTTCCGTTGCGGTCCGCCGCGATGACCTCTCCGATCGTGGAGCCGCTCCCGCGCCCCGCGCTCTCGATGCGCACCAGCGAGCCGACGGGAAGCGAAAGCGGTTCAGTCATCACCGTTTCGCCGCGTACGCTGGTCACGCGGCTGAGGATCTCACGCGGCTGCGCGCGGTCGAGCATGTGCCAGGCGGGCGCGAGGACGCTCATGCGGGTTGATCTCCGGCCCCGGCGCCGCCGGCCTGCTCATCTGGCTTGTCTTCAGGACTGGAAGCGGGCTGGCCTGCGGCCAGACCCGGGTCGTCGGGCAGAAGCGCCGACACGATCCGGTCCAGTTGCGTCTCGATCGATGCATCGATCGTGGTCAGCCCCGCCTGCATTACACATCCGCCCGGCGTGAGCGCTTCGTCCGCCACGATCGACGCGTGCTCGCACTGGTGCATCTGCGCCACCAGTTGCGGGAGAACGCCCCGCGCCTGTTCGAGGTCGCTTGGATGGACGCGGAAGGTCACGGCGGAGCGCCGTGCGAGGAGGCTCAGCGCCTCGGCCATCTGATCCTCGATGACGGTCGGATCGAGTTCGACGGTGCGGAAGACGATGCGTTCGGCGATGGCCAGAGAGAGTCGAAGGACATCCAGGCGCGCTTCAACCTGCAATCCCTGGCGCGACTCGATGAACTCGTTGAGCGCATCGGTCCATTGCTTGAGAAGTGTCTCGAGGGCCGCGGAGTGGCGGCTGAGTGCCTCCTGCCTTCCCTGCTCGGCGCCTTTGGCCTGGCCTTCGGTGAAGCCGCGCTTGTATCCCTCGGCCTGGCCCTGCTGCGCGGCGCTCTGGGCGAGGCGGCGCGCTTCGTTGCGTGCCTCGGTGAGGATCTGATCGGCCTGGGCCAGTGCCCGCTGTCTGATGGCTTCGCCTTGGCGCGCGAGATCGCCGAGGTCGAGGACCACCGCCTCGCGCACCATCGCCGCCGCCTGCCTGCTCCGGATCAGCGCCATGCCTTCGGCCTCACACGATCAGGTCCTTCTCGCCGCCCCGGCCGGCAATGATGATCTCGCCCGCATCCTCCAGACGCCGCACGATGTCCACGATGCGCTGCTGCGCCGCTTCAACGTCGCTGACCCGCACCGGCCCCATGTACTGCATGTCCTCCTTGATGAGTTCCGAGGCTCGCTCGGACATGTTGCTGAAGATCTTTTCCTGGAGTTCCTTGCTCGCCGTCTTGAGGGCCAGCGCCAGTTCGTCGTTGTCGATCTCCTTGAGGACGGCCTGGATGCCGCGCCCATCCACGTGGATGATGTCGTCAAAGACGAACATCAGGCGGCGGATCTGCTCGACGAGGTCCGGGTCCTCCGATTCCAGCCCCTCCATGATGCTCTTCTCCGTCGAGCGGTCGGCGAGGTTGAGAATCTCCGCCACCGTCTCAACTCCACCCGCCTTCTCCATCGACTGCATGAGCATGTTGCTCAGGCGCGACTCGAGCGCACGCTCCACGGTCCGGATCACTTCGGGATTCGTCTGGTCCATGTTGGCGATGCGCTTGACGACCTCGATCTGCTTCTGCGCCGGCAGGCCGATGAGGATCTCCGCCGCCTTGTGGTGCGCGAGGTGGCTGATGATCAGCGCAATCGTCTGCGGGTGCTCGTCCTGAATGAACGTGAGCAGGTTCTCCGACTCGGCCTTCTGGAGAAAGTTGAAGGGCGTCTTCTGCACGTGCGTCTGGATGCCCGACATGATCTTGTCGGCGAGCTTGGCATCGACCGAGCGCGAGAGGAGCGAGCGCGCATACTCAAGCCCGCCTTCGTTGGCGTACTTGCTGGCGAGGATGGTCGTGTAGAACTCCTCAATGACGGCGTTGCGCAGCGGGCGCGGCACGGGGCCGAGCGACGCCAGTTCACGAACCACCTCGTTCACCACCGACTCGTCGAGGCCCTTGAGAATGGCCGCGGCGGTCTCCTGATCGACGCTGACGAGCAGAACCGCTGCCCTGGTCGTGCCGTCGAGTTCGGCGGGAGATTCCGGAAGTTTCTGGCCGGCCTTGAGCGCCATGACTACTCCTCGGAGGACACCCAGCGGTTCACCACGCGCGTCGCGTCGGCCGGATCGCGCCCGACCAGCTCATTCAGCTGCTGCATGATCGTCCGCGTCCGCAGTTCTTCATCGTCAAGTTCGACGGCGTCGATCGCGGGATCGGACTCGTCCGCTTCGCCGATGAGTTCATCGATGGAGGTTGAGAGGGAGGGGGGGATGCCGACGAGTTCGGCCGCGGAAGGCAGTTCGCGGTTCGACGCCGCGTGGCGAACGAGACGGAACATCATGAACAGGCTCATTGCCGCCAGCAGCGCCAGACCCATCGACGACCACGGCAGCCGCACAAACTCGCCCGGCAGCCCGAAGAACCCTGAACCCGCTTGCGCCTCGCGCGCCGGATCGGGCGGCGGATCGAGGTCGGTGTAGGTGTTGACGACCACCGTGCCCACGAAGGAGGAGGCCCCGTCCACTGAGTTGGCCGCCTCCGTGTCGATAAGCGCTTTGACCTCGGCCGTGATCTTCGTAACTTCTTCCGCCTCCAGGGCGGTGAGGGCGGCGTCATCCGGGCCTTCCGTCGCGTCCGGGTTGCGCAGCCGCCACACGCGCTGAAAGAAACTCCGCGGGATCTTGACCGTGGCGTTGATCTTGCGCGCGTAGCCCTTGGGATCCTCGCGGACTGTCTCGCGCCGCCCGGCCTTGGGATCGAACTGTGCGCTCGTCTCGGTCGAAGTGCTCGAGTTGGACGGCGTGCCGGAGGAGGTCAGCCCTGCGCCCGTGTTGGGCTGCACGCCCGCCGCTCCCCCTGTGCTCGCGTCGGTGCTGCTCGTGCGCGTCTCCGTCTCAGATGTCAGCGGCGATATGCTCCCCTCTCCGTCCTTCTTGTACGTGAGGTCGTTGATGCGCTCGCGCGAAGCGTCCACCTGTGCGTTGACCTGGACAATGACGGCAGGGATGTGGCGGAGATTGTCCTCGATCTTGGTCCGCCAGTAGGAGTCCACCCGCGCCTGGAGCTCCATGTAGGCGCTGCTGGCCATGTCCTGCTCGTTGCGCGTGCGCATCGGCTGACCGGTGTTGGCGTTGAGGACCGTAACGTTGCCCGGTTCGAGGCCCGGCACCGCTCCGCTGAGGAACATCGCGATCCCTTCGACCTGCGCGGGCGTGAAATTGACGTCGATCGGGACGATGGCGACGGAGGCGGCCGGCTTGCCTGCCGCGCGACCCAGTCCCCCGGCCCGCTCCTCCGGGGCCGTCAGGAACACCGTCGCCGATTTCACGTAGCTCCAGCCCGAGATTACGTCAGAGAGGACTCGGTTGAGCGCAGCGTAGTACTGCTGGCGGTTCTGGTGGCGATTGGCGTACCACGGCTGGTCCTTGATCAGATCGAGCAGGACCGCGGCACCCGATGTTCCCGTGCCCGGCTGGGAGAGGATGCTCATCGCCTCCCACTGCTGGCCGGCGGGAACGAGGAAGTCGCTTCCCGCCGTGGTGAAGCGCACGCCCGCCGCCGCCAGCCTTGTCCGCACGGTCTCGTGATCGCTCAGAGGGACGCTGAAGGCAACGGTGCGAGACTGCCCGGAATACTGCGAGACGATGACCATCACAAGCACGAGGATCACCAGCCCCGAGCCGAC
This sequence comes from uncultured Planctomycetota bacterium, assembly GCA_900696685.1. Lineage (GTDB taxonomy): Bacteria > Planctomycetota > Phycisphaerae > Phycisphaerales > UBA5793 > UBA5793. The sequence continues at coordinate 14,482 of CAADHA010000161.1, read as the reverse complement.
CAGCACCTTGTGCACGGGCTTGAGATCACTCAGCCGCGAACGAACAGTGTCGATTGCCTTACGAACCTTGTCCACCGTGCGGGCCTCCATGCCTCAGCCGGTCTGTGTCATGCGGCGTGGTCCCGCTCCGGTGAGCGGATCAGGCGTGCGGGGCCGGCGTCCTCCTGACGCAGGTGCCCGCGCTTGCCGCCGCTAGACGCGAATCTGCTTCACCTCGTTGTAGGCGTCCATCACCTTGTTGCGAACCTGAAGGAGCATCTGGAACGCGATGTCGGCCTTGCGCTGAGCGGCGAAGACGGCATCGGGGTCGTTTCGCCGGCCTGCAGCCAGGTCTTCCACCGCCCGCGTCGTCTCCTGCTCCAGGCGGTTTACCTCGCGCAGTTGGTCGAGCAGCATCTCCCTGAACGAACCGGCACCCTCAGCCTCGGCGCTGCTTGCCGGTTGTCCCGTGCGCGCCGCCGGTGGAATCGCTCCGGCAGATTGAATCAGTCCGAGTGGATCAGTCACGTCCGTTCTCCGCAAACCGCTTCATCGACCGAACTCCTCACAGGCCTTCAAAGGAACGATTGCGCCCAGGCCCCGGGGCTTCAAGCCCCTAGGCCAGGATTCGCAGGGCCGCGCTCAGCAGCGACTTGCTCGCCTCAGCGGCCATGATGTTTGCCTCGTACGCCCTGGTCGCCTCGATGGCGTTGATCGTTTCCGTGGCCAGGTCGATGTCAGGGGTATAGATGTAGCCTTCGGAGTCGGCCAGCGGATGGCCCGGAGCCTGCTTGCGGCGAAAGGCGCCGTCGGCGAGGTCGATCGAGGAGACGTGCACGCCCGGTCCGCCATTCGCGTTCCCCGGCGCCAGCACCGCCATTCGACGCCGGAACGGGATGTTCTTCCCGTTCGGGTCGATGATGCTGTCCACGTTGGCGATGTTGATCGTCGCCACCTCGACGCGCGTCCGCTGCGCGATCATGCCCGAGGTCGAGATGTCCAGAACTCCGTACATGGCATCCTTACTCTGTTTCTGCCAACCCGCAAGCGGTTTCGGATGACGGGAGACGCCTGATCCGCATTCTCTTCTCAAACTCCGGCGACTCGGGACCGCTCCTCATGTCAACCTCTCAAGTCAGATGCGCTCGCGGATCGCCGTCTGGAGTACGGCAAAGCGGGCGCGGATCAGTTCAATTGCTGTGCGGTGGGCGAATACGTTTTCCGCGAGGTCACTCATCAGGCCCTCAAGGTCGCGGTCGTTGCGGTCGTGAAAGAGAATGCCTTCGCCCTTCGGTCGGGGGCTGAGATCGAGCCGGTCGGAGCGGAACCTGACATCTCTCGTGTCGCCGGGCTGAAAGGGCCTGGCGCTTCGCACGCCAGGGTGCGTCGCACGCCGCTCATCGATCGCCTTCGCAAGCGCCTGCTGAAAGTCAGGCACGCTCACATCGGCGGGTCGGAAGTGCGGCGTCGAGACGTTGGCGATGTTGTGGGCGATGAGGCGCTGTCTGGCGGAGGCGAACTGGATGCTTCGCTCCAGCACGTCGATGCCGCCGTCATTCGCCAGGTCAAGAAGCATGAGGCCCTTCCAGGTCGGCCGGTCCGATGGGAGGTTCGCGCGATACGGGACGATGCGCAGATTCCGCCCGGGTGCCGGCACTTCTCCGCGAGTTCCGTCCCCCCGCAGGGCGACGAGCAAGTGGCGCGCCGCGCCTGACTCCCCGGGGGCGGCGCAGACTTTGCGCGAGCATCCTCTGTCTCTTCGCGTCCCGCCGGCGGATTACAGGTCCTCCGCCACGAGCGAGAGTTCCTTCCACCTGCGCAACTTGAGGCCCAGTGTGCGGACTCCGATGCGCAGTTCCATCGCGGTTCGTTGACGATGGCCGCCGTGCCGGTGCAGCGTCGCGACGATCACATCGCGTTCGATGTCCTCGAGCGGGCGGTTGAAGACGGGGATGGTAATGCGGCCGCCGTTCGGCTCGGCAGGGTCGGCGGCGATCACCGCGGCCGCCCCGGCGTCGCCGTTCGTGCCCGAATCGTGGTCCGCAGCGCCGTTGGTGCTCAGGCCCGCGCCGATGGAGGCAGGGGGGGCCGCCGGCACGGGAACAACCTCCGCGTCCGGCGCACGCAGCCAGGGCGCGATCGACGCCGCACCGATCAAATCGCCCGGCGCCAGGATGCACGCCCGCTCGCAGATGTTGAACAGTTCGCGCACGTTCCCGGGCCAGTGGTACGCGGCAAGCAGCGGCAAGGCGGCGTCTTCGAAGCGCCGTACGGGCTGGCCTTCTCGCCTTGCCACGACGCGCAGGAAGTGGTCGGCCAGATGCGGCACATCCTCGATGCGCTCGCGCAGCGGCGGAACGTGGATCGGCAGCACGTTCAGGCGGAAAAAGAGGTCCTGACGGAAACTCCCGCGCCGCACCGATGCGTCCAGGTCGCGGTTGGTCGTGGCTATCACGCGCACGTTGGTCCGCTGCGTTACGCTCGACCCCACACGCTCGAAAGCCCGCTCCTGGAGGACGCGCAGAAGTTTGGCCTGGATCGGCGGAGGGATCTCGCTGATCTCGTCGAGCAACAGCGTCCCGCCGTCCGCGAGTTCGAATCGTCCCTTGCGCAGGCGGTCGGCCCCGGTGCAGGCGCCCTTCTCGTGTCCGAACAACTCGGATTCCAGCAGCGAGGGCGAGAGGGCGGCGCAGTTGAGCGTGAGCAACGCCCCCCCCGAGCGGTCGCTCAGTGCATGAATCATCTGCGCGACGACCTCTTTGCCCACGCCCGATTCGCCGGAGATGAGAACGGTTCCCTGCGTGGGCGCGATTCGATCAATCTGCTCGCGCAGTCTGCACATCACCGGCGTTCGTCCGACGAGTACCGGCTTGTCGCCGCCGCGGTTGCGGTGAGACTCGAGGCGTGTGCGAAGGACGGCGTTCTCGCGCACAAGCGCGGCATGCCCGACGGCGCGCCTGACCGTGGCGACGAGTTGATCGCCCTCGAAGGGCTTCATCAGGTAGTCGAACGCCCCTTCCTTCATCGCCGCCACCGCCGTCTGTACCGTTGCGTACGCCGTCATGAGGACCACCGGCAGTTGCTCGTCGATGGCTCTTATCTTCGCCAGAAGATCCAGCCCGCTCATGCCCGGCATCTGGAGGTCGGTGATGACGGCTGAGGGCCTCTCTGCGGCGATCAACGAAAGGGCGGTCGGCCCATCCGCTGCCGCCACGGCCTGAAGCCCCGCCCGCGTGAGCGTCGTCGCCACGCTGTCACGCATCAGTTCCTTGTCGTCAACTACGAGAACACGCACGATGGACTCCTTGGGATGAGGCGCAGGGCGATGGTTCGGGGGCGCCAGGCGCCGGGCGCTTGGCGCCGGGCTCGAGGCATGCGGAGGTGGATTTGGGGTGAAGCGGGAAGATAAGAGTGATCGAGGCGCCGCCGGCAGCGCTGCGGCCGATGTCAATCTCGCCGCCGTGGGCATCGACGATTCGGTGCACGATCGCCAGGCCCAGCCCCGTTCCCGTCGGCCGTGTCGTGAAGAACGGATTGAAAATACGTTCGACGATCTCTTCGGGGATGCCCGGCCCGGTGTCGTCCACGGTCAATCTCATCGACGGCGGGGAATCGGCGTTCCGGCCGTGGTCCACGCAGGCCGAGAGCGAAAGCGTGCCGCCGCCGGGCATGGCCTCGACTGCATTGCGCACCAGGTTGGCCAGCGCCGCCGACACGAGGGCGCCATCAGCGAGCAGCGGAGCCAGCGCCTCCTCGACCGCAGCGTCGCGCCTGACGTCAATCGGTGCGCCGTGCAGCAGACAACAACACGACTCGAGTGCCTGATCAAAGAGGTCCGCCACGCGCACCGGCCGCGGCCGCACGCTCATCTCGCGAGCAAACGTGAGCACGTCGCCGACGATCGCGTCGAGATCGGCCACGGCCCGGGTGATCTGGCTGGCGAGGCGGCAGGATTCGGGCCGGTCCGACAAGTCCTGGGCGAGCATCGAGGCATAGAGCCGGATTGATCCGAGAGGGTTTCGCACTTCATGAGCGATTCCCGCCGCCATCTGACCCAGCGCCGCGAGCTGCCGGCTGCGCCGCAACTGCTCGTTCGTCTCGTGCAGTTCGTGGTTGAGCCGCTTCACTTCTTCCTGAAGCGCCTGGTGCGCGCCCTGGAGGCGGTCGGTGACCGTCGTGAAGGCGCTCATGATCTCGGCAAGGTCGTGAGCCCCAAGGGAGGCGCTCGGGTGCGCCGGACTCTCGCAATCGGCCTTCTCCGTGAGGAAACCGTGGACCGGCAATGTTGACGAAGGCGCGGAATGTCGCTCAAGTGTGCCCGGAACCACGATGGTCACCCCTGCCTGTCCATATAGCGAGCCTCACCGATCGAAGTCACAGCCGTGCTCAATCTGGCATAGGCCCGTTGCGTCTGCCGACCCGTTCCGACCGCGGCGAGGTCGCGGCTGAGGCGTTCGCCGTAGTCCGCGAGCCATGCCGCGAGGGCTTCATCCGCTTCGCGCACGCCGGCCAGGGCGGAGTTGAAGCGGCCGGCCGCCGCTTTGGCCATAGCGCGCTGTTCCTCTGACAAGACAGCGAGAAAACCCGCCCATGACTGACAAAGAGCAACAAAATCCCGATTCCGGGCCTCCATTGCGGCGATCGTCGGCTGACGCGCCGCGAGCAGCGCCGGCAGCGCCTCCACGTCGTCCGCGTGAAGTCGCTCAAGAATCGCGGCCGTCTGGGTGTGGAGTTCGCCGCAGGCGCGAGTCTGACCATCAAGCAGCATCAGCACGCGGTCGGAGGTGGCTCTGAGGTCCGGCGTAGGCGGCTGCGCGGCTGATACTCGTCCGTCGCTGCGGACCGGCGATGAGAATTGCGACTGTGATACTCTGGCGGCCATCCTGACCTTCCCGATCGGCCGGCTCCGCCGGCGCGCCCTCATGCCCTCCCGCCCCTCCTACATCATCGTTTTCGCCGCGGCGGCATGAAAAATCGCGCGCGGCGGGGATGCACCTACGGCTGTCTTTCGGCGGCGTGCGCGGCGCCCCCGGGCGCGCGATCCGCGGAGGAGAGTTCGTTCTCCGTCAGGCGGTTTGATCGAAGGATGCGCTCCCATGCATCGCGGCTCAGAGGCAGCGGGCTGCTCTCGAAGGCCGCAGGCGGCAGGTCGCGCAGCATGCGCCAGGCACGGTTCTGCGCCGTTCGCGCCGCGGGGAGGTCACCCAGTTCAGCATAGCAGTTCACGATCTGGATCAGCGCCACGATGGCGGTGGCGTCCTCCGAGTACCGGTCTGCGACACTGGAGTACAGGCGAATTGCCTCCTGGTAAGCCGCCTGGTCGAAGGCGCAATCCGCGCGCCAGAAGGTGGCGAACTTGAGGCTCTGCTGCGCCTCGGCGGAACGCTTGTGCGCGGGTATGGATTCGTAGCCGTCGATTGCCACTGCGTAATTCAGGGCCGCGGCATCGAGGTGAGCGCTCCGCAAACGGCTGAGGTGTAGACGCTCCGCCTCCGGCCTCTCCATCGCCAACTCATCCTTGATCGCGGCGGCGCTGAGGCGATAGGCATGTGCGAGTCGGTAGTGCAGATCGTTGCGGCGCGGGTCGTCGGGATAGCGCTCGATCGCCTCTGTCAGCCTGCGGATCGCTTCGGGGTAGTACTCCGTGGCGGGGCGGGGCATCGGGTAGTCATCCGCACGGCTGTACAGCGTGCCCAACTCGATGAGCGCATCGGCGAACTCCCAGGCGTCGGGCGTGAGGCCCGCGGCCCCATCCACTATGTGAAGCAGGAGCCGCTCCGCCTCGGCCGGGTCCGGGCCCCCGCTCTTGCGCAGAGAGCACTGCGCCAGCGGCACGTAGGAGCGATGCGCTTCGATCGACTGGTGGTGCTGCGAGACGAGCGTGCGGAAGTGCTCGATCGCGCCGTCGAAGTCGCCCAGCGCCTGGTAGGTGCGTCCGAGCATGTACAGACCCCACAGTTCGCGGGGGTGCGCTGCGCTGAGGCGGATGAACTCCTTGAGCGCCGCCGCGGCCGCGAGGTATTCGCCCCCGCGGTCAAAGCAGCGCGCCGCCCACCTCAGCGATTCGGCGGACGCGTCCGGATCGAACTGGATCGCCATCTCCGCGAGGCGACGGTAGTACTCGCCGGCGTCGAGGAAGTGGCGCTGGGCCTGGCGGCGCGTGGCGGCATCGACGCGGGAGAGGTCGTCTGGCTCGATGGGCAGCCCCTCGCCGTTCAGTTGTATGCCCGCGCTGCGCCACGCCGCCGACAGGATCGCGTCGCCGAGGGTCCAGTTGGTCTGGGCAAGGCGGAGGACGAGGTCTTCCGGCATCTCCCTGAGGCTGCCGAAGAGGCTGGCGGCAATCCGCGCGTACTGAAGCGCCTCGTGCAGGCCGCCCATGTCGGGGTCGCCTTCACCCGCAAGCGCTTCTTCGCGCCGGCGGTCGTGCCAGACGATGAGGCTCGTCGCGCCCTGCCTGGCGGAGAGCCGGGGCTGTTCGCTCACGCGCTGCGCCGCCGCCGCCAGGGATCGCACGAGCGAGTTGTAATCGTCCATGGCTTCGAGCGTGTGCCCGAGCTGCGCCTGGATCTCCGACCGGCCGAGGAGGGCCGGCAGGAACGACGGCGTTCCGGGGTAGGTGACGACCACGTGGTTGAACATCTGGTACGCCTCGTCCCACTCCATCCGCTGCTGGGCGATCTGTGCCTGGAGGAGGATGGCTTCGCCGCGCAAGGCGTTGCTTGTGGGCAGGCCTTCCGAGGCCGTCTGAAGATGTTCGAGCGCGCTGTCATAGCGGCCCAGTTCAAGAAAGCCGCGACCGAGCAGGAGGTAGAGTTCCGGAAACTCCCGTATTCCGTCGGCCCGCAACTGCTGCATCGACACGAGCAGCTTGTCCACCGCTTCCGCCACAAAGCCTTGGCGCAGGCGCAGTTCGGTCAGGCGCGCCACGGCCCAGATGCGGTCCGCCGCCTTCAGGTCCGCCTCGGCGAACAGCCTCATCAGCAGGTCCACCGTCTCCGCATACCTGGCCGTCGAGAGCGCCAGGTTGCGGTCGATCAGCGTCTTGATCAGGCGCTGGCGCAGAGCAGACTCGGCCGGCGGCAGGCGATTAATGACCGCCGGCACCTCGTCGGGGCGTTCGAGGCGGATGAGGGCATCGCCCGTCTGGAAGATGCGCTGGGGCGAGAGTTTCGCCCCGGCTTCCTCGGCGTCGCGATAGTCCGAGATCACCTGCGCAAGGTTGTGCTCCGCTTTGCCTCCGACGGCGACCTGCCGTTCGTAGTAGAGGTCGCCGCGCATCAGCAGAAACGCCTGCCGGTCGCGCTCGGACATGCGACTCGCGTGGCGCTCGGCTTCAGCGAGCACATCAAACGCCTCGTTGAACTCCTGCAGGTCGGCCATCTGCCGCGCCCTGGTCAGCACCGCCGGGAAGTCGATCTGGGGCTGCGTCCGCAGCATCAGCAGCAGAGCCAGGCTCATCAGCCCGACGCTGGCGACGGCCGCGGGCAGCTGCCACACCTGCCGCCAGGCCGGTGCGCCCAGTCCGTTGCCCGGACGATCTTCCTGCCCCGTCTTGTTCGGTCCGCTCTGCGCCAAGGCCGAATCCTCCGGCGCCGTCCGGGCGAACCGAGACCACCCGGGCGGCGAGGTCCAGAACGATTATCGGCTTGCCGTGGATTGAGTCTCCATCCGCGCAAGACTTTGTGCAGCGTCCTCGGTCATCAGGCTTCGGCCTCAGCGCGCTTCTGTTCGAGGCGCTGGGCATACTGTCGCACCCACGTCTCCCAGCTTCTGCCGGCCGCGGTGTCGCGCCCCGTGAACGCGATCTGCCGGATGTCGCGCGCCGTTACGACCACCCGTGTTCCGTGGGGCGGCGTCATCACGCGCACCAGCAGCGTGCCGGCGCCATCCCGCCTGCGGTCGAAGAGGTATCCCTCGATCGTGCGACCGTCCGCGAGCGTGAGCATCACGTCGCCGCGGTAGTCAAAGGCGAGTTCGATCGCGTGCTCGACGTCGCTCAAGCGTCCGTCGAAGCGGAAGACCCGCCCCTCGAGCGATTCGTCCGGTTTTGCCTGGCCTCCCTGATTGAGTGTTGCGTCCGTCATGCGTGGTTTCCGCGGTGTGCTGTCATTCGAACGAAAGCGATCTTCCGGATTCGAGGTCGAGCAACTGCCAGTGCGTGGAGCGGCAGAGACGGGTGAGCACGGACCACGCCATATCCTCCTCGATGATGGCAACGAGCATTTGAGTCACCTCGACGGCATCCGGAGGAAGTTGCAGGGTCAGCCCCGGACCATAGAGAAACTCGCCTCCCGGCACGTCCGGCCAGATGTTGAAGTTGGCCAGGGCGGCGAGCACTTCGCGCCGTGTGCCGATGCTCGGCGCCTGTGCCCCGTTCGGACTCGCCGGGGCGGTGATAACGAGTTGCCGCTTGGCCAAGGCCGTCAATCCTTCGATCTGGCGGTGGCCCGCGACCTGACTTCATCCGTCCGGCGCAGCAGATCCACGGACTTTTCGAGAAGTTCGTCCATTGAGAATGGCTTCTGGAGGTAGAGGTCGGCTCCCAGGCCCAGAGCGAAGGAACGATGCCGCTTGCCCTCGTTGGCCGTGATCATGATCACCACCGGTGAATCCTCGTAACCCTTTATCTTCTCCAGCACGAGGAATCCGCTCCGGCCCGGCAGCATCATGTCGAGAATCACGAGGTCAGGCTTGTCATTGAGGCAGATCTGAACAGCCCTGTTGCCGTCGCTGCACGTGAGCGTGCGAGCGCCTTCCGATTTGAACACCGTTTCGACGGTCTCGCGTATGTCGGACTCATCATCGACGATGAGCACGAACCGGCCGGCGAGTTGTCCCTGCGTCTGAGTCATCAATCCCACTCCTTGCCCGGTCGTGCGATGGGCCGCGTCCGCATCCGCGGGTTTGGTCCATGCGCCTGGCGGTCCGATGTTCAAGCATACTCCGCTGCAGTCCGGCCGGGTAGGTCCGGCCGGATCGCGTGCGCCTGGGCGCCTGCGGCCCGACGGCATCCCGAGTGCGCTCCATTGCCGTCGCGTTGGGCGCGGTCCCGCCTCAGGCTCGCGAGCTTGCGCGCAGGGGCTTGGTCTCCACTATCGGCGCGTCAGGCGCAGCATGGCGTACATGCTTGCCGTCGCTGGGCGGAATCATGCGGCCCTCGACGGCCGCCCTCATGTCCCGCCCGGCCTTGAACTTGACCGCCGGCTTCTCGGGCACGTTCACCCTGTCCTTGGTCTTGGGATTCCGGGCGGCACGCTCGCGGCGCAACCTCACCATGAATATGCCGAAGTTCCGCAGTTCGATCCGACGCCCGCGGCCGAGTTCAAGCGTGATCGAGTCGAGGAGAGATTCGACGACCTCCCTGACCACCGGCCTCTTGTGATTCGTTTTCCGAACAACGGATTCGATCAGATCCTTCTTCGTGACGTTCCTGGACACCTTCGGCAAGTCCGGCATGCTTGGCACGTTCCGCATGAGAAGCGCCCCCTTCCAGGGATCGGAGAAGCCCGCGGGTGCGCCCGCCGGGCCTGCCACACCACTACTTCCCGCTCGCGCCTGCTCGTCTCCTGCGATCGAACAAGCAGATGTGAGCGACACCTGATTGACTGCGCGACCCACCGAGCCGGAATCACCGGGGCAAATCCGGGCCGCGACGATCCGCCAACTACTGTCAGTATGGCGGCTCAGATCCATTACGTCAAGCCCGAAGGCCGCCAGTTTCGCGTCCAGACCGAGAATTCCAGTTTGGGAAAAAAGGCGCGAGGACGATCGGCGCAAGCCCCTACCTCGACGTCCGATTCATCACCAGCCGCCAGATCGGCGGCTGCGAACCGTTGTACGCGTGTTGTCGCGCGGCCGGCCCCCTGAAGATGTCTGGCGATCATGCTGCTCGATGTCGTAGGCCGAGAACTCGTTCGCAGCGGGTCCGATTCCGTCGACGGGGAGACGCGAGTCGTTGCGGCCGTACTCCCAATCATCCCGGCCGAAACCGGGGGCCAGCCCCCGCCTGCTGAGATGCCGCATCATCTCGGGCGTTGCGAAAGTGAGGGCGGGATTGAGGTTGGTACGCACTGATCCGCTCAGAGATCGATCGGAGGCGGTTGCCAGAGAACCGTCCTGTCGCGTCGTCGAAGCGCAGCCGGTCAGGAGCGCGGCCGTCGCGCCAAGCAGGGCCATTCTTGCGATCATGATCACTTCTCCCGCCGGGATGATACAAACGGCGCGCCGCGCCGGCTGCGGCGTGCCCGGCATGATTCAGCGGACCAGCCGCCACCCGAATCCGACGGATGTTGCCGCAACAGGACACCCGTGCAGTCGCCGGGCCACGGCGCCGACGGGCGCAAGGCTATTGTTCGTTATGGAACTCCCGGTTATCGGTGGACGGCACGCGGCAACGGCCGACGAGATCGTCCGAGCGCTGCGCAAGTGCCAGGTCGAGGTGGCGCGAGCGATGGCGCGCCGGGAGGAAGTCGTCGCCGGCGCTGTCCTTCTTTTTCATCCCGGCCGGCCTGTCCTCGCGGGCGCCGCATTCGACGTGGCGGAGCACGGCCCGGCATCGCCGAGGGAAGTGCTCGCAGAAGTGGAGGCCGTGATTACTCGTCTCGGCTCGCGGCTCACCCTGATTGCGCCGACCGCATTCGACTTCTCGCCTCCGTGGATTGAGGCGCTCAGCGCCGCAGGCTTCCGTCCGGTGGGGCAGGAAACGTTTATCCTGCGGCGCGAGGCATCGATCCCCGCGCCGCCGGCCACTTTCCAGGCCATCCCGGCCCGCGCGGTCGCCTCGCTCTATCGCCGACTCGTGGCGCGCCACGAAGAAAACCACGGCGCTTCTCCCGAAGAGGCGGTGCAGCACGCCGAGTGCGAGATCGACGCATTCGACGTAGACGGGCTTGACGCCATTGCTCTGAGGGTCGCCGGTGAAGTCGCGGCGGCGGTGTCGGTGCAGACTGTCGCCGAGTTCGGCGTCCTGCGAAGGGTGCGCGCCTCGAACCGCGACGGGTCACCGGAGGTGATCGACGCGTTGTTGTGGCACCTGCTTGACCTCTGCCGAAGGTGCCAGTTCCGGCAGGTCATTGCCGCCGTCGATCGCGGCGATGCGCTCAGCCGGGCCGCGTTTGCACGCCTCGGGATGGAGCGCGCCGGCATGATGACTCATTACATCAGGCCGAACGGGGAACGCAGACCATGACCGGTCGGACGCGAATCAAGATCTGCGGCCTTCGGACCGAGGCCGACGTCGCCGCCGCCGTGGACGCAGGAGCGGATGCAGTGGGGCTTGTCTTCGTACCCGGGTCGCCGCGGTGGATCGATGCGGAGCAGGCCGCAGAACTCGTCTGCGCCCTTCCTCCTCTGGTCGATTCCGTCGGAGTGTTCGCCGACGCGCCCCTCGAGGAGGTCATCGCCCTGGCCTCAGACGCATGCGTCGGCATGGTGCAGATGCACGGCTGTGAAGATCGCCGCCTCCTCGAGGTCGTGCGCGACGACTTCGCCGTCATCCGGGCCGTCGAGTTCTCTGCGGACGCGATCGCGGCCTGGGGCTCTGATGCCGGCATCGACATGCTGCTGGTGGACGGCTCGGCAGGAGGGCTGGGCGAGACGCTCGACTGGAAGTCGCTCGCGGCGCACCGCGGGCGCATCACCCGACCGCTCATCCTCGCCGGCGGCCTGACCCCTGACAACGTCGGCGACGCAATCCGCCTTGTGCGCCCGTACGCGGTCGATGTCTCGAGCGGCGTCGAGATCGAGCGTGGCGTGAAGGAGCCCGCCCTGATCCGGGCGTTCTGCGACGCCGTTCGCGAGGCGGATCTGTCGAACCGGGCGTCTTGATTTTCCTGAACAGGGCTTGCGCCGGCTGTGATGGTCGCCCACCGGCCCGTCAATCCACGATCTGCTGAAACGTCTCTTCGAGTTGGCGCTGGTTCGCCTTCCAATGAAACTCGCCAAGACTCGCTTCGAAGCCGGTGCGGGCATCACGCCCGATCTCATCGGGATGCTCGAGATAGTGGCACATCGCTTCGACGATCGTCTCGATGCGCTCCGGATCGATCGTGCGGCCGCAACGCACGCGCTTGAGAATCTCTGCCATGTCGCCGATCGGCGTCATCACCACGACGCAGGCGTTGGCGATCGAGTCATAGAACTTGCTCGGGTTGATGTAGCGGAAGTTGGCGTCTGCGAGGTAGGGGAGCACAGAGATGTGCATCTGCGAGTAGAGATCGGGCATGTCGGTCGTCGCATAGGCGCCGCTGAGGACGATCCCTTCTCGGTAGGGCTCGATGGTGCGGGCGAACTCCTCCTCGTAATACTCTGCCACCTTTCCCGCAAGTCGCAGCCGCGCGCGATCGGGATGCCTTGCATAGACCCGTGCGAACGCTTCGAGCAGTTCATGGAGTCCGGTGCCCTTGTAGACGGTGCCGAGGCGGCCGAACACCACCTTGCCGCCGCGCTTCACGTCTTCAAACTTTCCGTCGGGCCACGTTTCGATGCGCTCGTCCCACAACGGCTGGTTGCCCACGATGCTCACGTTGCGGCAGCCCCAATGCTCGTACTTGTCCTTCTGCCAGCGGCTGGTGATCTGGACAGCCTGGGCCATGCGGCTGTATCGGCGCTCGAGGCCGTAGATGAGCGGCAGCAGAAGGCGGCGCGGGCCGGTCCAGAATCCGTAGATCTCCGGTTCATGGGCGTCGAAAATGACGGGCAGCCGCAGCCGCCGCTGGATCATCGGGATCATGGGGCTGAGGTCCTGCCCGATGACCTTGACCGCATCGAAGTGCCCGGCCGCAAGGCGGTCGAAGATCGCCCGGTGCATTCGGCGGAAGTTGAGGAAGTTCCTTGGCCCGCCCCAACTCTGCGAACGCACCGGAACGCGATGCACCGGCACGCCGAAGTGAATCTCGTCGGCCGGCAGTTTCATCTCGCGGTTGACGCCGAAAACAGTCACCTCGTGTCCGAGGTCGCGCAGGAGACGTGCCTGGCCGCAGTAGCGCCCGTACGTGCCCTGGAAGCGCTCGAAGGTGCGGCTGATGCAGTACGCGAGGCGAAGAGGCCGGGGCGTGATTACGCCGCCGAGGCCGGGCTTCGGCGCATCGCCTACAGCTGGGATCGTCATGTCAGCCATCCGCCCCGAATCTCAGCGAACAACGATGGTGTTGCGGCCGGCGGCGTTGCCCGTCTTGATGATCTCGCGCACGTCGGGATAGAGCACGATCGAACGCTCGACGTCGACCGCAGCCCCGAACATGACGCTGATGAAGTTGAAGGCGGACTCCCACTGGGCGCGCTCGTTGGTCGGCACGAAGATGATGTCCCCGCTGCGAAGCGGGATGTTCGAGGCCAGCGTTTCTGCCGTCGGCGTCATCTGTGCCGCGCGCCAGTCGAAGAAGCCGGCCGCGACCTGGTCCTCCGCGACGCGACGGATGAGCAGAATCCGCTTCTGCGAAGCGTCGCGCGTCAGGCCGCCCGCCTCGGCGATGCCGTCCAGGATCGTCATGCCGCGCTCAAACGGAACGCGCCCCTGCTTGGGCACCTGACCGAGAACGCGCACGTACTGCTGCATCTGGCTGACGAGATTGACCGTGACGGAGGGATTGACGTAGACCTCCTTGAGGGCGGTGGCAATGCGCCGGCGCGCATCGCCGGTCGTCAGCCCCTCAAGCCGGACCGGACCGACGCGCGGAAACTGGATGCCCCCGTCGGAGTCGAGCGTGAACTCGCCATCGAGCGTCGGCTCTTCGATCACCCGAATGGAGATGCGATCGCCGGGGACGAGCGCATAGGGAAGCGGGTCGGTCACGACCGGTCCGCCGTCGCCGCTCTCCTTGGGCACAGGCTTGCCGTACGTTCCGGCGTCGATCGGCTTGACGTCGGGCATGTAGCATCCGCCCGCGAGCAGCAGGCAAGCGCCCGCCGCGGCGGCAGCCAGCCGTCGGAAGATTCCTCGGCCGAAGAGTCCATCCTCGCGTGCGTTCACTCTCGTATCTCCGGTTGTTGGCCGCCGGCTGACCTGACGGCGGGCCAAGCATTATTGCCGCATCCCCGGCCCATGCAAGCCGCATCCCCGGCCAGAGACTTCCAGCCGACCCTTGGTTCCGCCACGCCCCGCGTCCCGGGACGGCCCCGGAGTATCATCCCGCTCCCGCACCGCAGAGTCGAGTCTCCGAGAGGGTCCGCAGACCGTGCGACCGGCGCCAAGACTGCCCATCATCGCCTACCACAGTATCGACGACTTCGGCACGTCAATCTCAATCTCGCCCGACGGTTTCCGTCGACAGATGCGCTGGTTCGCCGATCACGGCTGGAAGACGCTGGCGTTGAGCGAGGCGGCGCGGCTTGTCCTTGCGGGAGGCATGGTTCCGCCCCGGTCTTTCGTTCTCACCTTTGACGACGGCCTGCCGTCGCTGCTTACCCACGCCGCCCCCGTCATCGCCGAGTACGGCTTCACGGCGACGACCTTCGTCGTCACCGGTCTCGTCGGCCGACCGCCGGACTGGTACCGCATGCC